>CAZBJQ010000132.1:0-7394 GCA_964492235.1 uncultured Anaerolineaceae bacterium
GACGGAAAGACTTCTTCAGCTCACCCTTGGGCCCCTTGACCACCACCTCCTGTCCGTCGATGTTCACCTGAACACCGCCGGGGATGCTGATCGGGGCCCTACCTACTCTCGACACGCTTGCCTCCTGCTGCCGCGGCGCAACCTGCGCCTACCACACATGGCAAAGGACTTCGCCGCCCACACCCATTTGGCGGGCACGCACCCCGGTCATCACCCCCTTCGGGGTCGACAGGATGGCCACGCCGATGCCGGACCGCACCCAGGGTATCCCCTGCGTGCCGACGTATACCCGCCTCCCCGGCCGGCTGACGCGTTTCAGGCCGGCGATGACGGGATGGCGCTCACGGCGCTCGCCCACATACCTGAGGGTCAAACGCAGCACGTGTCCAATCCCCTTCTCGCCCGCCACCTGCTCGAAGGACTCCAGAAAGCCCTCGTCGACCAGGATCTGGGCGATGGCGACCTTGATCTTCGAGGCCGGCACGCTGATGGTCTTGTGACCGGCCATCACGCCGTTCCGGATTCGCGTGAGCATGTCCGCAATTGGATCAGTTACAACCATGGCTACTACTCCTGCCCCTGCTACCAGGATGACTTGACCAAGCCCGGGATCTTGCCCTCCAGGGCCTGCTCCCGCAGGCAAATGCGGCACATCTCAAATCGGCGGTAGTACCCGCGCGGCCGACCGCACAGGCGGCAACGGTTGCGGACGCGCCCCGGATACTTGCGCCGGGTTTCTCGGATCGACATGCACTTCTTCGCCATGCTACACGCCCCTCGCGAACGGCATTCCCATCAGCTGCAGTAAGCGCCTCGCCTGCTCGTCATCACGCGCCGTTGTCACAATCGTCACCTCGAATCCGCGCACCTTGTCGATCTTGTCATACTGAATCTCCGGGAAGATGATCTGCTCCCGGATCCCCAGTGTGTAGTTTCCCCGGCCGTCGAAGCTGTCCCCCGACACGCCGCGGAAGTCCCGCGTGCGCGGCAGGGCGACGTTGATCATCCGGTCGAGGAAGGACCACATGCGCTCGCCGCGCAGTGTGACCTTGACGCCGATCGCCCGGCCCTCGCGCAGCTTGAAGGCGGCGATGCTCTTGCGGGCCTTGGTGACAATCGGCTTCTGCCCGGTGATCAGCGTCATCTCATCCACCGCCGAGTCAAGCGACTTTGCGTTGTCGAGCGCCTCGCCCACCCCGATGTTGACGACCACTTTCTCAATCCGCGGCACCTGCATCGGATTGTCGAGGCTGAATTCTTTCCTGAGCGCCGGCGCCACATCTTGCTGATAGCGCTCTTTCATGTGATGTGCCATGCCTTTTTCGAACTCCCTTACCTCAGGCGTCTATGACGGCCTGGCATTTTTTGCACACCCTTCGGGCCTTGCCGCTCTCGCGGCTGATCCCTACCCGGGCTGCTTTGCCGCACTTCGGACAAACCAGGATCACTTTCGAGAGGCTGATCGGCGCCTCGAACGAGATGATCCCCTGGGTGACCGTTCTGCCGGCTGCCTGAACCTGTCGCTGGTGTTTCTTGCGGGTGTTGATCCCCTTGACAACCACCCGGCTCTCCTTGACAAGCACGCGCAACACCTCGCCCCGCACGCCGCGGTACGAGCCGTTGATGACCTCGACTGTGTCTCCACGCCGTATCTTTGCACTCACAACAAACTCTCCTACAGAACCTCGGGCGCGAGGGAGACGATCTTGGTGAACCCCTTCTCGCGCAGCTCTCGGGCCACCGGGCCGAAGATGCGCGTCCCTTTGGGATTCACGCCATCCGCGTCCAGGATCACGGCGGCGTTGTCGTCAAACCGGATGTACGAGCCATCCTCCCGCCGGTACTCTTTGGCGGTCCGCACCACCACCGCCTTGACAACTTCGCTCTTCTTCACCGATCCGTGCGGCGCGGCGGACTTGACGGTGGCCACAATCACATCGCCCACCCTGCCGTAGCGCCGACGCGATCCGCCCAGGACGCGGATCACCAGCAGTTCTCGCCCGCCGGTGTTGTCGGCCACCTTCAGACGGGTTTCCTGCTGGATCATGCATCCCCCTCCGCCGGGGCAGACTCGGCGACAGGCGGCTCAATCTCCGGGATGCCCGCCACGACCACCGCCTCGGCCACCACCTGCTCCTCGCTGGCGCGACGCAGTACGCTCTCCACCGCCCAGCGCTTGCGGGCCGAGATCGGCTTGCTCTCGACAATCTGCACGACATCCCCCGGGCGGCAGTCGAGCTCGTCATGCGCCAAGAACATCTTCCGGGCGTGAACCACCTTCCCGTACAGCGGATGGCGATAGCTGCGGTCGACCTGGACCGTCACCGTCTTCTGCATCTTGGCCCGGGTGACCACACCCGAAAGGCGCCGTCGCTTGTTGCTCATTCCTCTCTCCCTTCGGCCTGGGCCGTCAGCTCACGTTCCCGCAGGATGGTCTCAAACCGGGCCACGTCTCTACGGGCGGAGCGCATCCGACTGTGGTCGCTTAGCTGGCCGGTGGCAAACCGGAATCGAAGCTTAAAACAGGTCTCGCGGGCATCGTCGAGCTTGGAGCGGATTTCCTCCGTCGAGAGCGCCCGGATGTCTTCGGCTTTCATGCCTTACTCGCCTCCCGTCGAATCGGTCCGCTCTGCGAACTTGGTTTTGATCGCCAGCTTGTGGGAAGCCAGTCGCATCGCTTCCCGCGCCGACTCTCTGGGGATCCCCGAGATCTCGAACAGGATCCGCCCCGGTTTGACAACCGCCACCCAGTGGTCGACCGACCCCTTGCCCTTCCCCATGCGCGTCTCCGCCGGTTTCTGCGTTACCGGCTTGTCGGGGAAGATCCGGATCCATACCTTGCCCCGCCGCTTCATATAGCGGACGAGAGTCCTGCGGGCGGCCTCGATCTGGCGCGCCGTCACCCAGCCGGGCTCCAACGCCTGCAGCCCGAAGTCGCCGAAGTTGACTTCGACCCCGCGGGTCTCCTTGCCCTTCATCCGGCCGCGCATTTGCTTCAGGCGGCCCGGCATCACGCGTTTCGGCATTAACATCATGGCACCTCGACGTCAGCCGGCCCGGCTACTCGCTGACGTACACATCCATCGCTTCAAACTTCTCGGCTTCCTCGGGCACGGCATCGCCGCGGTAAATCCACACCTTAACCCCGATGCGGCCGTAGGTCGTCAGCGCCTCGGCCCGGGCGAAATCAATATCGGCCCGCAGCGTCTGCGCCGGGACACGGCCCTCGCGCATCCACTCGCGGCGCGCCATCTCGATACCCGACAGCCTGCCGGCGCACATCACCTTGATCCCCTTAGCGCCCTGGCGCATCGACTGGCTGACGGCGCGCTGCATTGCCCGGCGATGGCTGATGCGGCGCTCAAGCTGGCTGGCGATGTTCTCCGCCACCAGGCGGGCGTGCAGATCGGGTTCCTTGATCTCGGCGATGTCGAGCTTGACGGCCGTCCCGGTCAGGGCCTGGACCGACTTGCGCATCTCCTTGACATTGGCGCCCTTGCGCCCAATGACGATGCCCGGCTTGGCGGTGTGGATCGTCACATGCACGTTGTTGGGGAAGCGCTCGATGTCGATGCGCGAGATTCCCGAACGCGGCGCGGCCTTCTGAATGAGGCTGCGAATGCGGCCGTCCTCATGCAGCTGCTTGGCATACGTCCGCGGGTTGGCGAACCAGCGCGACTCCCAGGGCTTGTTGATGCCCAGGCGAAAACCGATCGGGTGAACCTTGCGTCCCATACTTGCTCCTCTCCCCTGAACCTACGACGCAGCCTGGCCGCGTTCTCGCAGCACGATCGTGATATGCGATGAGCCTTTCTGAATTGGCTTGAAGCGCCCCCTGGCGCCGAAGCGGCGCCAGCGGCGCGTCGGCCCTTCGTCGGCCGATGCGTTGTAAACGTAAAGGTCATCGCGGCTGAGGCCGAAGTTCTGTTCGGCGTTGGCGATGGCCGTGCGCAGCACCTTGGCCAGAGGCTCGGAGCCGGCGTTGTGGGTGAAAGCCAGCACTTCCATCGCCTCATTGGCCGTGCGGCCACGAATCATGTCCGCCACCAAGCGGGCCTTGCGAGTGGACACTGGGATGAAGCGGGCCACAGCCCGTACGTCTCTATGTTCAGCCATCTTCGCCTGCTACTCAGTCGTCGTCTTGGTGGTCTTGTCCCTCTGGACATGACCACGGAACGTCCGGGTCGGCGCGAACTCGCCCAGCTTGTGACCGACCATGTTCTCGGTGATGTAAATCGGGACGTGACGCCGCCCGTCATGCACAGCGACCGTGTGCCCTACCATCTGTGGGAAGACTGTGCTGGCCCGGCTCCATGTCCGCAGCACCTTCTTCTCCCCGCGCTGGTTCAAGACCTCGATCTTCTTCAGCAGCTTTGGCTCGATGTACGGGCCCTTCCTCAGCGATCGTGACATCGTATTATTCCCTCATGCCTTTCAGGCGCCTGCCCACCGGCTAGCGGCGCTTCTTGGCGCGGCGGCGAATGATGTACTTGTCGGATTGCGTGTTGCGCCGCGTCCGATAACCGCGCGTCGGTTGGCCCCACGGACTCTTCGGGCCCGGCATGCCTGTCGGCTGTCGACCCTCGCCACCGCCGTGCGGGTGATCCCGCGGCGACATGGCGGTCCCGCGCACCGTCGGCCGGACGCCCATGTGGCGCTTGCGGCCAGCCTTTCCCAGCTTGATATTGCTGTGATCGGCGTTCCCCACCTCGCCAATCGTGGCGTAGCATGTCTGCATCACTCGCCGAACCTCGCCGGACGGCAGGCGAACGGCTGCGTAGGCGCCTTCTTTGCCCAGCAACTGCGCCGCCGTCCCGGCCGATCGCACCATCTGGCCGCCCTTGCCCTGCTGCAGCTCGATGTTGTGAACCAGCGTGCCCAGCGGGATGCTCGCCAGCGGCAGGCTGTTGCCCGGACGAATCTCAGCCTCAGGACCGGCAAGCACGGTGTCCCCGACCTGCATGCCCTGGGGTGCCAGTATGTACCGCTTCTCTCCGTCGGTGTAGTTCAGCAGCGCCAGCCGGGCCGAGCGATTCGGATCGTACTCAATCGACGCCACCTTGGCCGGGATGCCACGCTTATCGCGCTTGAAGTCGATCACCCGGATGAAGCGGCGGTTGGCTCCGCCCTGATGGCGGACCGTGATCCGCCCCGAGACGTTGCGTCCGCCCTTCCCGTGCTTGACAATCACCAGCGAGCGTTCCGGCTTGGCCTTGGTAATCTCCTCGAAGGTGGACCCGCTCATGCCGCGCCGCCCGGGAGAGGTCGGCTTGTACGTCTTGACGGCCATCACTTCACTCCTTCGAGGACGTCAATCGTCTGACCTTTGGCCAGCGTGACGATCGCTTTCTTGTAACCCGCGCTGCGGACCAGCAGCCTGCGTCCGCGGCCCCGGCGGCCTTTCTTCGATGGCGCGTTCAGCACGTTGACCCGCACCACATGGACGCCAAACAGCGTCTCTACGGCCTGCTTGATCTGGGCCTTGGTCGCCTTCTTCCCGACCTCGAAGGCATACTGCCCCAGCTTGGCGCTCTGGAAATTCGATTTCTCGGTCACCACCGGGCGTCGAAGGACCTCATACACTGTAGTCATCTTCGCTTCCTCACTTCGCCAGGTGGTTCGAGATGGCGTCGACCGCGCCTAGCGGCAGCAGCAGCCGTTGGTAGCCGAGCAGGTCCCGGACGTTCAAATAGGAGGCACGCAATGTCTTGGCCGTCGGCAGATTGCGCACGCTGCGCTCCACGGCCTCGTCGTGTTCCGGCAGCACGATCAGTACGCTGGATGCGCCGACCAGCCGATTGAGGGCGGCCGCCATCTCCTTGGTCTTCGGCTGATCGAGGCGCAGTTCCTCCAGCACCACGATCTGGGCTTCCCTGGCTTTGACGGACAGGGCCGAGCGCAAGGCGGCCCGCCGCATTTTGCGCGGCATCGATTGGCTGAAGTCGCGCGGGCGCGGCGTGTGGGCCTTCCCGCCCTTGGCCCAGTTCGGGGCGCGGATCGAGCCCTGCCGGGCGCGGCCGGTCCCCTTCTGGCGCCAGGGCTTGCGGCCGCCGCCGGCAACCTCGGCGCGGGTCTTGGTCTTGCGGGTCCCAAGCCGGGCGTTGGCCAACTGGCGCACCAGCGCCTGGTGCATCAGCTCCCGCTTGATCGGGGCTTCGAAGATCGCCGGGGGCAGATCCACCGTGCGCACCTTCTCACCCTGCATGTTGACGACATCTACCTTCATGGTCCACTCGCTCCAACAGTCCTATTGCTTCCGGGCGGCCTTGATGACCACCAGGCCTCCCCGCGGCCCGGGGATGCTGCCGTTGACGCCCAGCAGGTTGCGTTCGGCATCCACCCATTCCACACGCAAGTTCTGGGAGGTGACCCGCATCGAGCCCATATGACCTGGCCCACGCGAGCCCTTGTAGACCCGACCGGGCGTAGTGGTCGAGCTGCGCGAGCCCGGGGCGCGCTGGCGGTCCGACTGACCATGGGTCTTCGGACCCCCACGGAAGCCGTAGCGCTTGACGCCGCCCTGGAACCCCTTGCCCTTGCTGACGGCGACGACATCCACGCGCTCGCCCACCGCGAATACGTCCACAGTGACCTGATCGCCTTCTCGGATCTGCTCATCCTGCTGGATGCGGAATTCGCGCAGATGCCGCAACGGCGGCAGGCTGTGCTTCTTGAGGTGACCCAGCTCGCCACCGGGCATGCGCCGAGGCTTGGCCTCACCGAATCCGAGCTGGATGGCCCGGTAGCCGTCCTTCTCCGGCAGGCGGATCTGGGTGACATAGCAAGGCCCAGCTTCGATCAGCGTCACCGGCCGGGCGGCACCCGACGCGTCGAAGATCTGGGTCATACCGACTTTCTTGCCAATCAGCCCTTTCATACCTTGTCTCCTTGGTCGTTCTTGTCGGGACTGTCAGCCTGGGCCAGGCTGCATCATCCCCGGACGCAGGGCGGTCCGTCAGCCAGCCGGCGGAGTTGCCTCCCCACCCTCTGGCAGGCGCTTACCCTGCCTCGTACGCAAGGTCTGCTAAATCTTGATCTCGATGTCCACACCCGCCGGCAAGTTCAGCCGCATCAGCGTATCGATGGTCTTCGAGTCCGGCTCCATCACATCGATCAGCCGTTTGTGGGTGCGGATCTCGAAGTGCTCATGGCTGTCCTTGTCGATGAAGGTTGATCGACGTACGGTGAAGCGCTCGATGCGAGTGGGCAGGGGCACCGGCCCCACCACCTTGGCACCAGTTCGCTCCGCCGTCTCCACGATCCGTTGCGCAGATTGATCGAGGACGCGGTGGTCGTAGGCCTTCAGCCGGATGCGGATCTTCTGTTTTGCCATGCAGCACCTATTCCAGGATCTCTGTGATCACGCCGGCGCCGACCGTCAGGCCGCCTTCGCG
>CAZBJQ010000133.1:0-1060 GCA_964492235.1 uncultured Anaerolineaceae bacterium
GTCGTCCGGCTGACACCGAACGTTCGGCACAGCTCAGGCTCGCCCGGGAGCATGCGGGCGGGCTTCCAAATGCCGCGCTGAATGGGGGCCTTGAGCGCCAGCTTGAGCTGAACGTGAAGCGGGACCGGGCTGTCCCGGTCGACCGTCAGGCGGGCCTTGGCTGAGCGGGCCGCGCCAGCCTTCACCCCTCACCCCCGGTGCGTTCTTGACATGATGTCATTACATTATGATGATAGGGCAAATCGACCTCGGTTGTCAAGTACCTCGCCTGCCCCACCGGTACCAGCGGCTTGGCGGCAGGCAGGCGAATCTGCCTATTGGGGAGATAGCAACGCCATGCTCTCTGGAAGAGGGTCCCACCCCGCTCCGGGCCAGGGCGGTCTCCGGGGAAGGCCGGGGTCAGTCCAAACGCCGGATCGACGGATGGGACAGCGCTGCCCCGGCCAACACAATGGTCAGGGCGCCGCCCAGCACAAAGGTCAGGGAAGGACCGAAGCGGTCGGTCAGCACGCCGGCGGCGTAGAAGCCCAGCGGCAACAGCACGAAGGAACCCAGGGCATCGATGCTCGAGACACGCCCCAGCGCCTCCGTCCGGACTAGCTCCTGCAGGGTGTTGGTCCACACCAGGCTGGTGACGGACAACGCCATGCCATACACCATGGCCGCAGCGGCCAGAAGGATCAGGCCGGGTGCCACTCCGTAGACCATCAACATCACCCCACCAGCAATGACCCCGCCGTAGGCGAGCAGACCGCGCCGTCTCAGGCGCTTCTTGCGTCCCAGGTAGACCGCGCTCAGCACCGAGCCGGCGGCGGCGATTCCGCCTACGATCCCCAGCGCCTCGACATCCAACCCGAGCTTGTCATGGACCAGGAAAGGCAGCGCCACGTTGCGCGGACCGCTGTCGGTGACGTTGATTAAGGCGAACGCCCCGATGCTCACCCACAGCCACGGCGTGGAGAGCACCAGCCCGAGTCCTTGCTTCAAGTCCGCCAGGCCGCTAGGCCGCTCCTCCCCTCTGTGCGGAGAAGCCACCCGGCGCAGAATCGGCGCCAGGAAC
>CAZBJQ010000133.1:1160-6982 GCA_964492235.1 uncultured Anaerolineaceae bacterium
TGCAGCCGGTCGACGGCGGCCAGGTAGGCCACCAGTCCGACGACCAGGCCGTTCAGGAGATCGGAGGCGAACATTACTCGCAGGCGCGGCAGCCGATCGACCACCACCCCGCCCACCAGCAGGAAGATCAGCATCGGCGCAAACGCAAAGAGCAGCACCCTCCCCATGGCCTCGGCCGAGCCGGTCTCCTCGAGCACCCACCAGGCGAGCGCGATGCGATATAGCGAATCCCCGAGTCGTGAGACGGTCTGACCGGCCCACAGCAGGGCGAACGTCCGAGATTGGAAAGCGCGCAAGAAGGCCATGGCGGCTGCAAGATTGCGGATTGTAGCATTCCGGCGGCGGCAGCAGGCGGAGCGCCAGCGTCGCCTTCGGCGATAGCAGAAGTCCCGCCCAGACCGCACACGGGGTGACACCGGACGAAGGTCCGGGCCTGGACCCGCAGGTACCTGCCGGGGTGCTTGGTGGCGCGCCGTGCTTGCAGAAAAGGCCGTCGGTCGGCGGCCTCGCATTGCTACCGATCGATGTCGATGGTGAGTCCCACCCCCGCAAGAACATCCCAGCCCGAGCTCGCACCCCATCCGCCAGCCGCCGCCTCTGCTGTGTCCCGCCCGGGGTGGCCGCATTGGACATGATCGACGAGGTCGATCAGACGCTCATCGGCATCGCCGTCCGCGGCGCATTCCAGCAAGCTCACGCTGACAGCATTCGTCCGCTGGCCAGCCTCGCGCCCCACGACCTGCGCCACCGATCTTCGGAGCTCGTCGGCACGTGCGCCGCCTCCGGAACGATGCAGCCCAAGCAGCAGACCCAACAGGAAGTCGTCTCCGGAGGGTGTCAGTCCTGACCCCCACCCCAGCAGGCCTCTGACCGCCTCGGCCACCAGCAAGGCCTGGCCACCGGCGACGGCCTGCCGCAGGAGCGACGCTCGCTCCGCCTGGGGATGGCGGGGCTGGGCTGCGTCGGGGAGCCCATCCGCGATCCATTCCAGCAGGGCTGCCAGATCCCGACGCATCAAATCCGGGTGGTATGACGCGGCCAGCGCCCGTAGGCGGGCGCGCTGTTCCCCCGGCGGGGCGCTGGGCCCTCGCCGGTCCGGGGCAGCCCAAGCTCTTGCCTGGTCCAACCGGATCAGTACCCTCGAGGGCTGCAGCCGCAGGCGGCTGCCTTCGATGATGCACTGCACGTCGCCGTCTGCCCTCGATACCCAGCCGGCATCCCCAACGATATTGACAGTCAGCGGGCCAGGCGCAGTCTCACACGAAAGAAAGAACAGGCCACCGCGGCTTGTTTGGACAAAGAGGCCGCGCGAGGATGCCCCGTTCACTCTTGCTTCCGTCGCCTCGGCGATAGACTGCAGCGCCCGCCGGCCGATGGTTGAAGCCAATCTGGAAACCGGCGAACTCTCCGTACGCTGCATCCGTTGCCTCTTCCGCCTCCAGACTGCTTCGGCATAGTATATCGCCGCCGCTATTCTCACCCGGCCTATTCCTGCCATCGCGCATCGAGGGCATACCGCCCCCCCCCGCTCTTGGCAATGAGTTGCGACAACGCGACATACGCTAGATGACAGTTGTGGCGGCAGTTCATAGAATCGCGGCAATACAGCCCGGCCTATTCAAGGGCGTTCGAGCCGGAACTGGCGCGACACTCATGCCCTGCCGCGATGGGAGGTGCCGCTTGAGTCGATACGCGGGGATCGGCCCAGCACTCTTCCCGCATCAATGGCGCCCCCTTGCGCCAGGAGAGGAGTGGACAGGAATGGCTGCTACGCAAGACACCAAGATCACTGGCTATCTGCCTGCGGACCGTCCGCCGATCGGCGCTATGCTCAGCCACGGGTTGTGCAAGACCCCGATCATGGGTTCCCCTTGCTGCGCTCGGGTCAGGCTACGCATGGAAATCCCAGGGCGACGTGGAGGGACAGGCTAGGCATGGATTCCCCGGGGCGATCGCGCAGCATCCCGCAGGGAAGCGGAGGGACAAACCCCCTCGTCGCCTCCTCAATGAGGAGCATCGCCAATGGGCGTGAAAGGGTCCCCGCAATGGAGGGAAGACCTCATGTGCCCTCTTCGATTCCGGTCAGGGGGCTTGGACTCCGCTCATGGGCCAGGCAAAGTGCAGCAACGCTGTGCGTCTGGTACTGTGACTTCGGCCAGGCGACCCAGCGCCCGCCTGCAATCTTCGTTTCCGCCCGACAACGAAATCATGCAGGCTGTTGCCTGCGTGCCGCAGAAGGAATTTGCCTTCACCGCCAGGTCGATACAGATCGAAAGCAGTCGCCTTCATGGCGGGCTCTCCCTTTGAAGGGAGAGCCCCACGGGCTGGTCGCCGTGCTGGCGATGGAGCTCGGGGCGGTCGCCCCGATTGGGCTACCGCTGGTCATCCTGTTCCTGGGCCAGCCGAATACGGCGGCCAAAAGGGCCAGGATTGCTCCTATGAAAGAGGCTGCGCTGCGCACAGGCCAGGTGTGCAGATCGAACCCGCCGAGTTGCTGGCGACCAAAGCCGATGACGAGCTCAATGTGGTCCTGCTGGATGTGCGCAGCGAGGCGGATTTCGGCCTGTCACACCTGTGGAGCGCGCGCCCGTTGCCCCTGGATCCGGTGAAGGGTGTCGTCAACGGGGCCCCTTTGGGCGCCGCCAGCCAACACAATCAGGATCCTGAAAGCAAAGACGGATCGGCCGCCACCCGGGCCTGGAACACCAGCGAGGCCGAAAGCGTGGTCAACGCTTGCATCCTGAAGGGTGGGATGAGCAATTGGATCCGTGTACTTGGTGGGGGGAGGCGAACACAGCGGCTGTGGCGACCCCCTTATCTGTCGATCCGTTAGCCTATTCCTTTCCGGTGCCTTTGCGCGTTTCGAAGCGGCGGACCCCAATCCGTTGGAGTGGTAGTTGCGGTTCACCCCGAAGATCCAAGCGGAACTGCATCAGCAATCAGAATTGCTTGAAGGCACATGAGTCGCTGCTTCAATGAAGGTGCGGCCAGGGGAAGAAACACCCAGGCCGCATTCAACCTCCATGACTGTCACCGTCCCGGGTCCTATCTTGTCCCCTTCGACCTTTCGCGCCCTACTTCCATCGGCTCGAATTTCAACCCGTACACATCCTCGCCATTCTGAACCCGGATCGACTCCCAACTGGGTTTCACGGTCATTCCCATCTTGAGTTGTTCCACCGAATCGGCCTTGATCTGCCCCATGGCTTTGACTCTATTCTCAAACTCGCCCACCCCGATGATGAGGAAGCGCTGGTCGAAGCCCCACGGCAGGTTGAAGATCGCTGTATAGGTCAGCAGTTTGGCATTGCCCAGGGGCTTGATCTTCTCAAACTCACGGCCCTTGCACTCCAGACAGCGATCATGGAACGGGTAGTGTATCTTCCCGCATTTCTTGCACTTGTAGGCAGCTATGGCAATCTCGTCTCTCATGGCTGCACTCTCCTGAGGACAAAGCACAGGACATTGTTTCCGAAGCCGCCGAAATTGACCGTCAGGCCAATCTCAGCGTTCTTCACCTGTCGAGTCTCGGGCAACTCATGGCGCAATTGCCAGACGATATCCACGATCTGGGCTACGCCGGTCCCTCCGACGGGATGCCCGCGCGCTTTCAAGCCACCCGAAATGTTGATCGGGATCTGGCCTCCTAGACGTGTCTTGCCGGCGACGGCAGCCTTCCCGCCTTCGCCCTTCTTGAAGAAGCCAACATGCTCGCTTTCGGCGATTTCCAGAATGGTGAAAGCGTCGTGCAATTCAGCTACGTTGACATCCGACGGCTTGAGCTTGGCCATGGCAAAGGCGTTGTGTGCTGCCAGCGTGACAGCTTTGAGATCGGTAGGATCCTCCCGCTCAGCCAGTGTGTGCGTATCCGTCGCCTGACCGAACCCGGCGATGGCAACATAGGGCTTGCTGCTCTTCTTGGCCAGCTCCACCGTGCATAGAACCAACGCAGCGGCTCCATCACTCACCGGGCAGAGGTCATACAGATGTAACGGGTCGGCGGATACGGGATTATTGACGACGGCATGTGGGCTGTCGAAGATGCCCTCTCGATCCAACGCCATCTCGACGTGGGCGTAGGGGTTCAGCGTGCCCATCTCCTGGTTCTTGATGGAGACGGCGAGCAGGTGTTCGCGGGTGACGCCGTACTTTTCCATGTACAGCTGGGTGAACATCCCGGCCATGCCGGGCAGGGTGATGCCGTAGGGATACTCCGCCTGCGGATGGGTCATGGTGGCGACAAAATCGGTGGCGCGCCAACCGGTGACTTCCCGCATCTTCTCGCCGCCGACAACCAGTACGGTATCGTAGTAACCGGAGGCAATCGCCAACAAGCCGTTCTTGACCGCCGATGCCCCCGAGGCAGGCCCGTTTTCGATGGTTTCTGCCGCCGCTGGCAATAGGCTCAGGCGATCCACCAGCGAGCTGGCGATCGACGATTGGTGTTGGAGAATCCCGCCGCCCATGTTGGCAACGTAAACCGCATCGACAGACTTGTCGCCCAGACCGGCATCATCCAGCGCCTTTAAGGAGGCGGCGGCCAGCATATCCATCAAGGTATCTTCGTCACGCCGGCCAAAGGGGATCATGCCGACGCCAAGAATCGCCACGTCTCTCATGCTGTCATCTCCCTTTCAGTCCGGCGATCCGCTCTCGGATAGTGTCATCGTCGGCAAACTTGATCTCGGCCGTGGCCTCATCCATCAAGTCCTTTGGCACCGGACGGTCCCCCACTACCAGGCGCGGCTTGGCCTTGAGATAGATCTCCCGCGTCAGGCGATATGAGTCGCCGCCGCCCAGCTCGTGCGGGATTTTGGTCGGTTCGAGCGGATATTCGATCATCCAGCGCCGGAAGCCGATCGGGCTCTCGGCTACGATCAAGACTTCGTCCTGCCCCATGTAATCGATGTGGTATTCCATCTTGGCTGCAAAAAGGTGCGAGCCGATGCGAAGGCCGCGGTCGATCGCCAGGGTGTGATAACTCATGCCTACTTTCTCGTTCTCCAGTCGCCCGTTGACGATTCCCACCAGAAAGCCGTCCACCTGCCCCAGCAGGCAATACTCACTCTTCACGCGATAGCGATACCATGCCAGGAGCTCTCCATACAGCCGGGCGCTGACGATGTCATAATAATCCCGCTCGATGAACAAACACGGGTGGACGGATTTGAGAATCGCCGGAACATCCTCACGGACAGCCTGGCGTACGACCATTCTCTTGCCGTTGGCCAGGATGATCAATTTAGGTGGGTAAGGCGGCATTGGGATTTGTGGTGGCCGCAGCACCATTTCGAGCTCCATATCCACGGGCATAGTGTTCTCTCCTGTCAGAAGGTCAGAATGCACGGGACGATGCGGGACATAGGGCACTGCGCCGAGATGAGGCGAGCGGCGCTATGCCAGGTTCTTCTTGCTGAGCTCATTCAGCCTCTCAACGTGCGCCGGATCGTAGGCATCGCCGAACTTCGTCTTCGGCAGGGAGGCCTTCTTCGCCATCAGTTCCCCATATTCGGCATCGTCCACCATCGCCACGCAACGCGCGATGCTGGACTCTCCATCCACGAAGCGCCAGGGGAACATCCCAACGGTTACGCGCCGGTTGAGCAGCAGATCGAGCTCACCGCCCAAACATTCGGCATGGACGATCCCATAGGGGAACATCTCCAGGTGCATCAGCTGGTACTTGCTGTCGTCAAAATAGTCGGCCAGCGGCATGCCATACTTCTTCTTGAACACTTGGTCTGCCTGACGGGCCTGGCGCGGCATCCAGTCCCGGATGATGGTATTCATCGGGTGGTCAGCGCTGCCACAGTCTACGCCGA
>CAZBJQ010000134.1:0-6934 GCA_964492235.1 uncultured Anaerolineaceae bacterium
CGCACGGCCTTCGAACGCCTCGTCGGCTGAGGTTGCTGGCCGGCGCGCAGGCATCCGCCCTCGGACCGCCATCGCCCGCTGGTTCACGAGCGCGCCGGATGGTGCACGGGCTTGCAGACGCGTCGCGATTCCGTTACTGTCCCGCATCAAGCGGGCGACGAGTGGCAGCCGTGGCCCTGCGGTACTACCGCCAGGCGCGCGTAGGCGCCTATAATGACATCAGGCGATCTATGCCTTCCGCCCGAACAAGGGGGCAGGCAGCGAGGTGGTGTTGACACCATGAAAAGCGTGGCGCGGGCGCTCGCCCGGTACCGGACCCATCGACGGCGCGGCCAGAGCCTGGTCGAGTTCGCCATGCTGCTGCCGGTTCTGCTGATCATGATGTCCGGCCTGATCGAGTTCGGCATCATGCTCAACTATTACCTGGATCTGATCGATGCCGCCCGCGAGGCCGCCCGCTGGGCGGCTGATGCCGATCCAATCCGCGATGCCACCGGCGCCTACGTGGGGACGAACAACCAGTTCTACCTCGATACGCAGCAGCTGACCAAGGAGTCGCTGCTGGCGGCATCGGACAACCGGATCGATTGGATCGATCACGATCCGCCCGGCGGGGTGGACGATGATGATGACAGCTGTATCATCACGATCAATGGCGGGAATGACATCGTCATCTCGGCCTTCGGTGTCATGGACGGAACGGTGAAGCAGAGGTTCCCGACGGCCTGGCCCAACGGGATGCCCCTGTGCGGCCACCAGATCTCGGAGTTCACTACCGCCGAAATCGCCGCCAGGCTGGATCCGCTGGCGCCGACAACCGGCATGGTTCTGGTCGAGGTGTTCTATGACTACCACATGGTGATGGGATTGCCGTGGATCACCGCCTTTGTCGACGACCCCGTCACGTTGCATGCCTACAGCATCATGCCTAACGTCAACATCGAGCCGACGGCAACCCCGTAGTCCGCAGGTGTCTGGGAGAGACATGAACCAACGATTGCAGCGTGGACAAGCCCTGGTATTGATCGCTCTGGCCTTCATTGGTCTGGCCGCGTTTGTCGGGCTGGCGGTGGACGCCGGGATCCTGTTCTCGTCGGTCGGGCACCTGCGGCGGGCAGTGGACGCGGCGGCGCTTGCCGGAGCCAATCAGTTCCGCGAGGGGCGCGATCCGGACGAGCTGAACGACGCAGCCGATGAGTTCATTGCCCTCAACAATCTGGACAATGCGGATGCCGATGTATTCTTGTGCGTCAGCGCCAACCAGTCGTGGTCGGCGATGCCTGGGTATGCGGGGTGGATGACGGTCTACCATGATCCCCTGCTGTGCCCGCCGACGATTGGCCCCAACGACCGCAAGTTCGTGCGGGTTGAAGCCACCTATCCAGTTCAGTTCGCCTTTCTCCCGATCATCGGCTGGGATTCCGTGAACATCGGCGCCGAGGCGATCGCCGAGGCGGCCTCGCTCGACATGGTTCTGGCGATCGACACATCGGGCTCGATGGCCTTCGATCTTTGCCATGATGGGCTCAACAACGACGCCGATTGGGACCCCGCCGAGGCCACCGATCCTCATATCGATGACTGCACGGGAAACGATCCGCCCAACGGGAAATTCGGGATGTATTCCGAGTATGAGCCGTGGGGCAGCGCGACCCCGGGCTTGATCGACGGATGCAACGATGAGCACGCGCGCATCGGCACCGGACCTTACATTGAACCAAATGATTGCCATCCCTTCGAAGAGGTGCGGGAGGCCGCCGACTTGCTTCTCACCCGCATGAACTACCCATATGATCGTCTATCCATCGTGACGTTCGACTCGGTAGGCCACACAGTGCTGGACCTCCCTGCCGGGACGACGCTTACGGCCGCCCGCAGCGCGTTGGGGAGCCTGAGCGTGTCAAGCGATCCTCCCTGCAGCTACGCCACAACGCACGATCCGCGAGGCTGCACGAACACCAACACCCAGGAAGGGCTATATGCCGCCGGGAGTCAATTCGGCAACTTCAAGCGGGATGAGGCCGTGTGGATCGTCATCCTGCTTTCGGACGGCGGCGCCAATGCCGCCCGGGATGACGCGACGCCGCCTGAGTGGATCTGCCCCGGGGGGCCGGATGTGCCGACCTGGGTCACGCCGTTCTGCCGCGATGCCGACACCTCATCCCGTCACGTCTCGACGAATGCGCTGTACGACGCCGACGATGCTGCCCGGGACGCCGCCGACTGGGTGGGCTGTCCCGACTCGAACTCCTTTCCTCCGATTGCGCCCACAATCCCGCCGGGCTGCGCAGCCCAGGCTCCGGGGGGCCAGGGGGCGGTGATCTTCACGATCGCCCTGGGTGATTTGACGGTCGAGAATGAGTGTGACATCTACTATTCGGACCACGGGCTGACGTGCGATCCCGATCTGGGTGAGCAGCTGATGCGTTACGTGGCGGCGGTCGGCGATGACAACAACCCGACGACAGATGCCTGTGCCTCGACCCCATCCGAGGATGATTGCGGGAACTACTACTTTTCGCCGACCGGCGCCGGCCTGATGGACGTGTTTGAGGCCTTGGCCTCTCGCATCTTCACCCGGATCACGCACTAAGGTACTAAGGCGCCCGTACCACTCGCTGCCTGTAGGGCGAGGGGTACGGGCCCTGCAAGAAAAAAACCGAACGACGGGGACGTGGGATGGAACGGTTGCCAGCCAGCCATCCGGCGGCCTCCGCAGGCCGCCGTCGCTTTCGCGGGCAAGGGCTCGTGGAATTTGCCCTGATCTTGCCCGTGATGTTGATTCTCCTGTTCGTCATCATCGAGCTGGCGCGCGTGCTCCACGCTTGGCTGGCGATTGAGAACGGCGCCCGCTTCGGCGTGCGCTACGCGGTCACCGGGGAGTACGACGACGTGTACTGCATGGACAGTGCCGACGCCGGTCCTGAGCCGTGTGATGGCCCGGCGAAGCGCCCCGAAGAGGACGCAGCCCGTATCCCATCGATCAAAGACGTCGCTCGAGCCGGCGCCGTGGCCATTCTGCGCGACGAGACTTTCCCTCCTGGCGATCCCGGCTTCTTCAACATCACAGTATGTTCGAACAAGTCCAGCGTGCTGTACAAGCCAGCCGACAGCAATGCGCCCATCCCGGCGAACTGGCCGGCAGACTGCACGCCCGGAGAGGATGCCGGCGGCCCCGGCGAACGAGTCAGCGTGACGGTTGATTTCGAACATCCCCTGATCGTGCCGATCCTGAGCAACTGGTGGCCCGAGATCCGCCTGACAGCAAGGCGCGAAGCGATTGTCGAGCAATTCCGCGTGGCGCGTGTGGTTGGCCTGCCGGCCACGATCTCGGTGCCCACCTTCACGGCGACGATCACCCCGACCGCCACCGAGACCCTGACTCCCACCGAGACGTTGACGCCGACCATATCCCCGACGCCAACGCTCACCCCGACCGCCACTGGGACCTCCACGATCACCACCACCCCCACGATCACCCCGACCCCGGATTGTGATGACATCTCTCTCGACTACGTCGAGATCTGGCCCGTGGCCCCGTTCTACCTCCGGGTCGGCTTGACCAACGCCAATCCCATCACCGTCTACCTGACCTGGTCTTCCGTCACCTGGGACGGGGGAGGCGTCTACCCGGGGCAACGCTTGGACGGGTTCAACTTCAGCGGCTGGTACTTCGGCCCCGGGATGGCGGACGCTCCGCCCTTCACGTCGGCTGCGCCCGCCTCGCCTATACCCTTTGGCGCGGGAGCCAGCCTGCCCTGGTACGCGCTCTTCGTAGGCGTTCCATCCAGTCCGGGGTTGTTCGGCGATTACTCCGTCACATTGTCGTTCGACGGCGGGGCGTGTGTCGTCAGCGGCTCGGTAAGCCGCGCCGTTCCCACCCCGACGAACACCCCGACGGTGACAGAGACAGGGACGATCACACCAACGCCCACGATCACCGGCACGCCCACGCCGGTCACGCCGTCCAACACGCCGACGACCACGCTCACGCCGACGATTACGCCGACACGCACCAATACTCCCACGGGCACGCTCACCCCAACCGTGACCATGACCCCCACCAGGACGCTGACTCCGACGCCGTCACGCACGCCCACCGCATCACCGACGGTGACGGATACGCCGACGGGCACGGCGACGGCAACGAAGACACATACACCGGTCGCAACTGACACTCTGCCGCCCTCGCGGACGCCAACGCCTTCCCTGACGCCCACCGAGGCCTGCTTCGAGTGTTGAGAGACGGAACGGGAATGGGTTCGGGGACGGCTCGGGCGGGGTAGCCGCCTTCCCAGATGTGAGACCGAGGGGGCTTGGGCTTTCGTCCAAGCCCCCTCTCTGACTCCCGGCACCCAAGGCCTGCCGGGAGGGCTTTCAGGGCCGGCTTCGGCAGGAACTGGGACGAATGCTTGCCCGAGGATCCTGGCAACGCTAGAATCAGCCCTCTCCAGATTGGACTTGGGTCTCCAGGCAGGGAGAGTGGGCGTGCACGCGCACCAGGCGGCGACGTGAGAGATGGGGCCGGGACACTGGCCATGCTGGCGCTGGTCGTGGCGACGCGCCTCCTGGCTCTCTGGCAGGCCACGGCGGCCCGCCGGCGCCTGACGGGTCGGATCGAGAGGCAGGCGCTCGGTTTCCTGGCAGCATCCCTGGCCATGCTGGCGCTGGCGGACGCATGGGTGTTTGGCTGGTGGCTTTGGACGGGAAACACCCCGTCTATCCCATCGCTGGCCGAGCTCTTGATCCTCGCCGGCTACATGGCACTGGTGGCCTTCTTCATCGTCTTCCCCGCTCCCCTGGTCGAGCGCTTCGGCCGGGTGCGCACGCTGCTCGATGTCTTGATCATCAGCCTGTCGGTGTTCACTCTGGCTTGGGTCGTGTTTGTCCAGCCGGTCAGCGCGGTTGGCATGGCGCCGGCCACGCGGCTGGCCTGGCTTGCGTTGGCTCCCGTCTTCGATCTCATCCTGCTCGCCCTCTGCTTGCGCCAGGTCCTGCTCTACGCCGGCCGCAGGGAGGCACGTGCCTTCGCCGCCTTCGGAGCCGGCATCACGCTGCTGACATTGGCCGATCTTGCCCGCAGCATGAGCAGCCTGCTGGGTGAAGCGGGGTGGGCGCTCCCCATCTGGGCAGGGGTGGCCGGCGCCAATCTGTTGGCGGGGTGGGGCGCATGGCTGCTCCCCGCGAATTGGCGCGAGCGGCGAGACCGAACCGCGCAAGCCGCGTTGGCTTGGAGGGTCGAAGCACTTCTGCCCATCGCGCTTACATACATCGTCGTCGGTTTTACCATCTTCAACTGGTGGTCCACCGCCAAGGCGGACTGGCTGGCCGTGGGAGCCTCGGTACTCCTGAGCCTGCTTGTGGTCGCTCGACAGGGCGTGATCGCCGGGCAGCGAGAGCTGCGCCAGCATGCGGCCCTGGTCAACGCGGCTGCAGACATGGCGTTCGTCGTGACCACAGACGGCCGAGTGCTGCTGGCGAATCCCGCTCTGACCCAGGCGCTCGGCCGACCGGAGTCTGCCCGGAATCCGGCTCTCGCTGAGTTCTTGCACACGGAGGAGGCGGCGCCGGCTCTCTTGCGCCGGGCGTACGCCTCAGGTTGGTCAGGAGAAGCCGTCTTCGAAACAGGGACGGCGGGAGGCGTCCCGGTTCTGCTGACGCTTAGCCCGGTACCGCAGGGCCAGCAGGCGCCACCGATGCTGGCGGGAATCGCCCATGATCTCACGGCCATCAAGGAGCGTGAGCGCGCCCTGCAGGATGCGCTGGCAGACGTCGCTGCAGCTCGAGCGGAACTTCAGGTTCTCAATGAGGGCCTGGAGTTGAAGGTCAAAGAGCGCACTCACGAGCTGGAACGGACCGTGGCCGATCTGGCCCGGCTGAACGAAGAGCTGAAAGAGCTGGACAGGCTGAAGACGGAGTTTGTCTCCCTCGTTTCGCATGAGCTGCGGGCGCCGCTGACGAACATCCGGACAGGCATCGAGCTGATCCTTGGCGCCTATCCTGATCTGTCGGTGGGCGTGGGGGAGACACTGACGCTTGTACAGGGCGAAGCGCGGCGTCTGACCCGCTTTGTGGAGTCGATCCTGGACGTCTCGGCCCTCGAAGCGGGCAAATTCACACTGCGGCTCCAGGAGGTCGATCTGCGCTCGATTGCCCTGACGGCAGCCGCTGGTTTCTCGGACCCCTCGGCTCGCGAGCGGTTGCAGGTGTTGATTCCGGACAGGCTTTCCCCGGTGCAGGCCGATGAAGCGGCGTTGCAGAGCGTGTTCTTCCATCTGCTCGACAACGCCCTTAAGTATGCTCCATCAGGTCCGATCGAGATCGGCGCGGAAGAGGCGGCCAGTCTGGTAACGGCGTTCGTGAGAGACCATGGGCCGGGGGTGCCTGAATCCGAGGTCGGGCACATCTTTGATATCTTCCACCGTCTGGATAGCCGTGACTCCCGGGAGGTGTACGGGCACGGGTTGGGACTTCACCTGGTGCGGCGACTGTTGCATGCGATGGGCGGCGATATCCGGGCGGAGGCAGCTCCGGGAGGAGGACTGCGCATGGTGTTCTGGCTGCCGGCGGCTGCGGGCCAGCCTGGACCGGCGCCTTCGCCTCAGCCGGCGCCGTCCACAGGATAGGAGCGCCACGTTCGCGGGTCCCTTGTCCACCCTGTGCCTAGACCGTTCTTCCTTCTAGCCAGCGCTTCCGGGCAAGCTTAGAATGCGCACACAAGGAGTGCGATCCCGATGACCGGGGCCAAGGTCCTTCTCGTCGACGACGACGCCACGCTGCTGCGATTCGTCGGCGAATACCTGGGCAAGGAAGGCTACCAAGTCGCCACGGCGGAACGTGGAGAAAGCGGGCTACGCCAGTTCTATGCCGAACGTCCGGACCTGGTGTTTCTGGATGTAATGATGCCGGGAATGGATGGCTGGGAGGTTTGCGC
>CAZBJQ010000135.1:0-6919 GCA_964492235.1 uncultured Anaerolineaceae bacterium
GGCGGGCCATGGCGTGCCGCTGGTGCTCGACGCCTGCCGCTTCGCCGAGAACGCTTATTTCATCAAGTTGCGCGAGCCGGGCTACGCCGAGAAGTCGGTGCTTGAAATCGCGCAAGAGATGTTCTCGCTGGCAGACGGTGCCACGATGAGCGCCAAGAAGGACGCCATCGTCAATATCGGCGGCCTCCTGGCCATGAATGACCCTGATCTGTTCGAGCGAGCCTGCAACGAGCTCATTCTGCGCGAGGGTTTCCCCACGTACGGCGGGTTGGCTGGGCGAGACCTGGATGCGATGGCGATCGGGCTATGGGAGGGATTGAACGAGGACTACCTGGCCTACCGCCTGGGACAGACCGCCTATCTGGCGGAGCGTCTGCTCGAGGTCGGCGCCCCAATTGTGCAACCTCCGGGCGGCCATGCCGTGTACGTGGACGCCGGGGCGCTGTTCCCGCATCTGAAGCGGGATCAGCTGCCCGGTCAGGCGTTGGTCGTCGAACTGTACTTGGAGGGCGGCGTTCGATCGGTCGAGCTGGGCACTGTGGCTTTCGCCCATCCCGATCCGGTCACCGGGGAAGTCCGCTATCCTCCGCTGGAACTGGTGCGGCTGGCGTTGCCGCGGCGGATGTACACCCAGGCGCATCTGGATACCGTCGCCGATACCATGCAGCGGATCACGGATCGCCGCGACCGGATCCCCGGTTACCGCATCACCCACCAGCCCAAGCTGCTGCGGCACTTCACGGCCACGTTTGAACCGATGTGAGAGCTCCCCTTTGAGGTTAGGGCGCAGTCCGGCCAGGGCGAGTGGGTGTGAGTTGGACAGTCGAAGGCAGCGTGGAATCGACGATCTCCGGATGAGATGGTGATCCGGCCTGTTCCGCCTGAAGCGGGGCGCAGACCGGATCACCAGGACTGGCGCGGAGTTCTTGAGAACGTACGGCTACGAGCGGTCGCCATCCCGCCCGGGCTACGGGCGGATCGGGGTCCGCATTGTTCTCCTCGCTCCTCTACATGTCTTTGACTTCGACCGTCTTCAAGCGAACGTTGTTCGTCTCGTCCCCCTCATCGACATCATCGCCGGTATCGACTTCGGCCTTGGTCTCGATCGAGGCGTACCAGCTCGGGTACCCTCCGTAGGTGCAGTGCAAGGTTGAATCCTCACCCGGATCGAGGTCATCGACATCCCAGGTGCAGGCCGGCGACGGGTAGTCCTTCCCGGGCCACCACTTGACGGTGAAGTCCTCGGCAACGGCGCCGCCCTGATTCTCGATCTTGACTTCGATGTCGACCGACTGGCTCTCGAAGGGCGTGTCCGGGTCGAGGCTGATCTTGCTCACGACCAGGTCCGGCTCGACCGAGGCCGCGGTGACCGCCTTGATCTTGACCCAGAAGGACCCGTTGGCCGTGGGCCCGATCCCGAATAAGGCGCCGCCCGGTTCCTTAAGCTTGAAATTGCCCTGGTAGGTGCCGGTGCTACCGGGTGCCGTCAAGTCGACGGAGGCATCGACGGTCGAGCCCGGGCCGACGGAGCCCGAGGTCAAGGTCACCGAGTCCGGCGCATTCATTCGGTCACCGCTGTCGAAGACCAGTTTGTAGCCGGAGGTCCAAGTGCATGTTCCCATGTTCTTGAGACGCCAGGTCTTCTTGAAGTTGTTGTTGACCACTACCTGCGTGTTGTCGGGGTAGGTCACATCCGAAACGAACGAGGCCGCATTGCACGGTATCGAGGGGGTCGCCGTCGCAGGCACGGCGGTCGGCGGGGCGGTGGTTGGTGAGGCGGGCACCTCCGTCGGCGGCGCCACCGTCGTTGGCGGTAGCGTCGGCGGCGCCAGCGTGACCGCCAGCCGCGTCAGCTCGAAGGCGGCGGCGATGGTCGCGGCGGCGGACGTGGCGACCGGGTCGCCCTGTGCCGCCTGGTAGCCGGGGAAATTGCAGGCTCCAAGCAGCAAACTCAAGACGACAAGTAGGCTGACGGCCAGCAACGCGCGTGTGCTCATTTGCCTCCTCCTCTTCATCCTGGCCTGCGTGGGTGGCCTGTCGGCCAGGACGACCGGCGACTTGCCTGCTTACCCTTTGAGCGGGTGAGGCTCGGGCTGCAACGGGAAATCGAGCCCCACGCCTCCAGACCATGGCTGCTACCGGCATGATTCTGCCAGAAATCGGCCAAGTTCACCACAGGCCCGCCTTCCCATCTTTTGCCGGGCTGGCGCCGGGCGGCTGCCAAGCGCTCAGGCCGAAACCCCGCTGCATACCGCTTCGGCACATGACAACCACTGGTCCCTGATCGCCAAACGGGCCGAGGCCCCTCCGTCACAGCGGGGTGCCCACCAACCCTCCATCGATGGAGCCTGTGTGAGTTTGGCCTTTACCCGGCCCACACAGGCTGCGATCCCGACCTTGCCCGGCCCTCGGCGAACCATGGAATATCCCGGAGATGCGCCCTGCCAAGCGTTCGCCATCCCTCAGGCCAACGCCGGCGAACTCAGGGAGAGAGCGTGACCAATGGGAAGATGTGCAGGGTGGGGATCAGGAGCAGGAACTGCACCGCTTTGATTTTGACCCAGAACGAGCCGGAGGCGGACGGCCCGATGCCGAACACCACCCCACTCGGGTTCCGGATCTTGAAGTAGCCCTGGTAGGTGCCTAACTCATCCGGAGCCTCCAGATCGACCGAGACATCCACGCTGGCGCCCGGCGGCACTGTGCCTCCGGTCAGGGTGACGGAATCCGGGGCAGACATCCGGTCGCCGCTGTCGAAGATCAGCTTGTAGCCGGAGGTCCAGGTGCAGGTCCCGACATTCTTCAGTCGCCAGGTCTTGGTGAAGGAGGCCCCAACGAAGACCTCGGTCCCGTCGGGATAGCTGACGTCTTTGACGAATGTCGCCGCATCGCAGGGCTGCGGCGTCTGGGTCACGGTCGACGTAGCCGTGGCCGTGAGCGTCGGGGATGCCGTCAGGGTTGGGGTCTCCGTCAATGGGACGGGTGTGTCGGTGACCGGGATCGGCGTGTCGGATGCCGTCGCCGGCAGCACCGGACTGGCGAGGCTGGTCAGTGTTCCGGCCACGGCGTTCTGGGGGCCTTGTTCACTGGTAGCCTCCACGTTGCAGGCCAGCGGCAGCACGGCCACCAACAGCAGGACCCACAAGATACCCTGGACATTTTTCCTCATCGACTCCTCCTCGTTCCATCGGAGCGTATGCACTGCCTGGAGAACCTGGGCTGGACTTGCCGATCTGCGGGCAGCTCATCCGAGCCACGGCATCCGCACCCCCAGGAGGGGCGCCATCCCCCGGCAAGGTCTTGCCGAGAAGCATAGCCCAGGTTTGAGTGCGGCGAAACTGCATTCTTCGCGCTGCCTCACTCGATCATCGTCTCTCACATGCACGTGCCCTAGACCATGATGGAGCCTTGCTCGAAACGCGGCGGGCACCCGAGCCAGCCTCGGTCTATTGATCCCCCTTCGGAATCCAACCATGGGCTCGGTTGGGCCGGCCGACCCCAGGCCCGAAGGCCGCCCTCAAGCCCCGGGCAGGCCGCCTCACCCCGGGCCGGCGCCGTCGAGGAGCACGGGACCGGCCGGCAGGTATGGTATGCTGGCTCCGTCGGGCCCCGCTCCACCTCGCCGCCGGCCCGGCGCGGCCCAATGGCAACTGCCGAATTCAGTCTCCAACAGACGGCGCAATCCGACCGGCGTTCCCCCTTGCGCTGGATCAGCTGGCACGTGCTCCGGCACGGCTGGCTGATGCTTGTCCTGCTGGCCGGCGCCTTCGGCAATGCCATCCTGGCGGCCGCGATGTTCATGTTGATAGGACAGGGCATCAATGCCGTCGTCCGCACCCCCCCGGACCTGGACCTGCTGCTCCGCCTTTCGCTTTTGATTGCTGTCTCGCAGGTCATCCGAGGCGGGCTGCAGCTGGCGCGCAACTACAGCGCCGAAATGATCGGCCAACGGCTGGAGCGCGATCTGCGCGACGAGCTCTACCTCAGCCTGTTGGGCAAGAGCATGGCCTTCCACAGCCTGCAGCCCGTCGGCGACACGATGGCTCGCGCCACGAACGACGTGCGCGAAGTCAACCTGATGTTCAGTCCAGGCTTCAACCTGGTGATCGGATCGGCCAACTTCCTGTTGGCGCCGCTGTTGCTGGCGCCCGGGTATCATCCGTCGTTGGCCGTGGTGCCGGCGCTGTTCATCCTTGCCTATGCCCTCTCTCTCTGGCAGTACCTGGCCGAACTCAGGCCGATTTCCGAGGATGCCCGACTGGCCTTCGGACGGATGAACACCCACCTGGTGGAGGCGCTGGACGGGATCGAGGTGGTCAAGGGCCACGCACAAGAGACGGCCGAGGTCGGACGGTTCGAGTCATTCGCCATCGAGTCCCGCAACGCCTATGTCCGCCAGGGTGACGTGGAGGCTCGCTTCCTCCCCCTGCTGCTGTTGGGCGTGGCCGAGGCCGCAGCTCTCCTGCAGGCCCTTCTGCTCTACCAGCGCGGCCTGCTGGACCTTGGTCAGGTCGTCGGATTCTTCGGCATGATTCAGCTGTTCGGGTTCCCCACCTTCGTATCGCTTTTCGCCTACTCCCAGGTCTCCCTGGGCATGGCCAGCGCCCGCCGCATCCTCGAACTGATCAACCGCGAGACCGAACTCGACCGCAATCCCGGCGGCCACGCCTCAGCAATGCGCGGCGAGATCGCCTTTGAGGACGTCTCGTACGCCCACCAGGGGCGGCAGGCCGGCCTGCAGCAGGTGAGCTTCCATGTCCCTCCGGGAAAGACCATCGCCGTCGTCGGGCAGACCGGATCCGGCAAGAGCACTCTGATCCGCCTGCTCAACCGCACCCACGATGTCTCGGCCGGGGCCGTGAAGGTCGATGACGTGGACGTCCGGCAGTGGGACCTGGAAGCGTTGCGCCAGCAGATCTCCGTCATCGAACAGGATGTCTTCCTGTTCTCGCGTTCGGTGGCTGAGAACATCGCTTTCGGTCGCCCGGAGGCGAACCAGGACGAGATCGAAGCCGCAGCCCGTGCCGCCCAGGCGCACGATTTCATCGAGGCCCTGCCCGAGGGCTATCAGACCGTGGTCGGCGAGCGCGGGGCGACGCTCTCCGGAGGGCAACGGCAGCGCATCGCCCTGGCCCGGGCTTTTCTGACCAACCCCAGCATCCTGGTGCTGGACGACTCGACCTCCTCGATCGATAGCGCCACCGAGGATCAGATTCAGCGGGCGATCTTCCGCGCCGCCGCCGGCCGAACGACGATTATCATCACCCACCGCTTGTCTCAGATCCGCTGGGCCGACTTGATTCTGGTGCTGCGCAAGGGTCGCCTGGTGGCCGCCGGTTCACATCATGAGCTGCTGCGCACCTCGGAGGCTTACCGCCGCATCTTCAGCGCCGCCTCGCGACATACCGCATGAGCTTCTTCGAAGGCTTGGACGCCGAATCCTACGATCGCACGTACCGCGACCGGGACCTGGTTCGGCGCATGCTGGCCTATTTCCGGCCCCACAAGGCGGCTCTGGTCGTGTCGATCGGGATGATCCTGGTCATCTCGCTGGCCGGGGCGATGCTGCCGATCCTGGTTTCCCGCGGCGTGGATGCCATGGCCACTCAGCAAAGCGGGCCGTGGGTGATGCTTCTGCCGCTGCTGGTACTGGTGCTGGGCGTCGTAATCTGGGGCGCTAATTGGATCCGTCGACGGCTGATGAGCCGCGCCGTGGCCAATGTCATGCTGGCCTTGCGCACGGACGGTTTTGCCGCGGCGGCGGAGCACGATCTCTCCTTCTACGACGAGCTGGCCTCGGGCAAGGTCGTCAGCCGGATCACCTCCGACACCTCCGAGTTCGCCCAAGTCGTCGTGCTGGTCACCGATCTGTTCAGCGAGATCATCGAGGCCCTGGTGTTGTTCGTTGTCCTGGCCCGCATCGAACCCAGCCTGATTCCGTGGCTGCTGATCATGATGCCGGTGGTGTTCGTGGTGTCGCTGGTTTTTCGACGGGCGGCGCGCTCGGTTACCCGCCAGGGGTTCCGCGCCATGGCCAGTGTCAACGCCCTGATCAAGGAGGCTGTGAGCGGCATCCAGGTCGCCAAGAACTTTCGCCAGGAAGCGGCGATCTATGGCGAGTTCGATCGGGTCAATCGGCAGAGCTACCGGATCAACCTGCGGCGTGGTTTCGTTCTGTCCATCGTCTTTCCGGTGTTGAGCGCCCTGGCCGGGATCGCCGTCGCCATTCTGCTTTACGTCGGAGGCCTGTATGCCGCGGCCGGCGCCATCACCGTGGGCGCTTGGTACCTGTTCATCAGCAGCCTGGATCGGTTCTGGTTTCCCGTGCTCAACCTGACTGCCTTCTGGAGCCAGGTGCAGGGTGGGCTGTCGGCTGCCGAGCGCATCTTCGCCTTGATCGACGCCGAGTCCGCCGTCCTCCAGACGCAGCAGCTTCCCGTCCCCTCGCTCCGCGGCGAGGTCACATTCGACCGGCCGGATTTTTCCTACGGCAAGGGGCTGACGGTTCTCTCGCAGTTCAGCCTGCACGTCGCTCCCGGGGAAACCGTTGCCCTGGTGGGGCACACCGGGGCCGGAAAGTCATCCATCGCCCGGCTGATCGCACGCTTCTACGAGTTCCAGGGCGGGCGGCTCCTGATCGACGGCAACGACATCCGTTCCTTCGACCTGCGCCTTTACCGCCAGCAGCTGGGAATCGTATCGCAGGTCCCCTTCCTGTTCTCGGGCACCATCCTGGACAACATCCGCTACGCCCGTCCCCAGGCGAGTGTCGCCGGAATCGAGACGTTGGCACGCCGTATCGGCGATGCGTCCGTAATCCAGCCTTATCTGCCGATGCTCGAGTGGGCCTGGGAGAGTCAGAAGAAACACCTGGTGCGCGGCATGCTCCCGTTCAACGGCGACGAAACGTATGTCGCCG
>CAZBJQ010000136.1:0-6903 GCA_964492235.1 uncultured Anaerolineaceae bacterium
CGCTCGAATTGCCGATCGTGATCTACGACTCCACCGAGAGCACCGAGTCTCTGAGCATCGAGCGCCTGCACACGCTGTTCGATTTCTCCATCGATGGCTCGGTGCGGGTGATCGAGCTGTGGATTCTGTCCAACCAGAGCGACCAGACGATCGCTCCGGCCGCGGGCATCCAAGTCTCGCTCCCGGCCGACGCCTCGGATGTGCAGTTCGAAGGCGGTCAGATCGGCGACCGCTTTGTCCTGACCGAGGGCGGCTTCATCGACACGGAGCCGGTCAGTCCGGGGCAGGGAGCGGGCGAGTTGGTCTTCAGCTTCAGTTTGCCCTACGAGCGGCGGCTGGACTTCGAGCAACCGGTGAACTATCCGGTGCAGGCCGTCGTGCTGCTCTCGCCCGAGCCGGGCCCCAGCCTGCAGGCCGAGGGTCTGCAGGATATGGGAGAAAGGGAAATCAGCACCGGGGTGATCCGGAGCTACGCCCTCGGTCCCGTCGCGGCCGGGGGCGCCGTGCAGGTCGCGTTGCGCGGGCGGCCGCCTGCCAGCAGTGCCACCGGGTCGCTGCCGCCGAACCTGGGGATTGCCCTCGGCCTGGCGGCCGTCGGGGTGGCGCTGATCGCGGCCGGGCTGTTGTGGTTCCGCCCAAAGCGCAAGCCCGAGCCTGTTGGACAGGACAACGGCGCTTCGGGGTCCGAACGCGAGGGCCTGCTGCGTGCCATCGCCAGGCTGGATGATGAGTTCGAGGCTGGGGGTCTCCCAGAGGCCGAATACCGGCAGCGGCGGGAAGCGCTCAAGCAGTCGTTGCTGGCGATCTCACTAGACGAGGGCAGAGAACAAGGATGATCGAGGTCCGCAAGCTGGTGAAGAGCTTCGGGCTGAAGCCGGTGCTGCGGGGCCTCGACCTGACGGTCGAGCCCGGCGAGTTCGTGGCCCTGCTCGGGCCCAACGGCGCAGGGAAGACGACCTTACTGCGGATCCTGGCGTCTTTGGCGCGGCCGTCCGCCGGCCTGGTGCGCGTTGCCGGTCATACGCTTCCCGGGCAGGCGGCATCCGTCCGCCGCCGACTGGGCGTCGTCTCACATCTCCCCCTGCTGTATGGCGACCTGAGCGCCGAGGAGAACCTGCGCTTTTACGGCCGCATGTATGACCTGCCGGACATCGAGCGCCGGTCGTCGGAGGTGCTCGAGCTGGTCGGGCTCAAGCCAAGGCGGCGGGACTTGGTGCGCGAGTTCTCGCGCGGAATGCAGCAACGACTGACCATCGGCCGGGCGATCCTGCATGACCCTGAGGTGCTGCTGTTTGACGAGCCGTACACCGGCCTGGACCAGGACGCTTCCCAGATGCTGGACGGGCTGTTGGGCGAGGTCGCTCGGCGCGGCCGGACGGTCCTCATGACCTCCCACGACCTGCTGCGCTCGGCGTCGATGGCGACGCGGCTGGACATCCTGTCGCGCGGTACGATCGCCCGTTCGGTCGATCCGTCCTCGATGGATGCCCGTGGATTGGCCGAGATGTACGCCGAAGTGACGCATGGCTGAGCAGACGGGCGTGACGCCAGTGGCAGCGGCCTGGCGACAACCGCGCCGGTTTGGCGGCTACCTGCGCGCCATCGGCGCCATCGTGTGGAAAGACCTGGCGGCGGAACTACGCAGCCGGGAGCTGCTGGGGGCGATGCTTGTCTTCGCCCTGCTGGTGATTCTGATCTTCAACTTCGCTCTGGAGCTGGATGTGCGCACACGGGCGACGATCACCTCGGGCGTGCTGTGGGTTACCTTCGCCTTCGCCGGCACGCTCGGCCTCAACCGCTCGATGGCGGTCGAGAAGGACCGCGGCTGCCTGGACGGCTTGCTGCTGGCGCCCGTCGACCGCAGTGCCATCTACTTCGGCAAGACGGCCGCCAACCTGGTTTTCCTGCTGATTGTGGTCGCGGTCGTCCTGCCGCTGTACAGCGTGCTGTACAACGTCAACTTGCTGGTTCCGGGGCTGATCGGCGTGATCCTGTTGGGATGCCTGGGATACATTGGGGTGGGAACGTTGCTGGCCTCGATGGCGGTCCAGGCGCGGACGCGCGATATCTTGCTGCCGATCCTGCTGTTCCCGGTGGCGCTGCCGGTGCTGGTGGCGGCGATCAAGGCAACCAACGGCTTCCTGCAAGGATTGGAGATGGCCGACATCCGGCCGTGGCTCAACCTGCTGGTGGTGTACGATGTCGTCTTCATTGCCGCGGCCTTCATGCTGTTTGATTTCGTCGTCGAGGAATAATCGGCGGCGCACGCTCTCACCTCGATCGCACAAGGAGGAGGACGGATGGAAGCGAGACCCAAGGGATTGAAGATCCTGACCTGGATCACGCTGGGGTTCTTCGCGCTGGCGAGCTATGCGGTGTTGATCTATGCGCCGCGGGAAGCGGTGATGGGCGACGTGCAGCGCGTCTTCTACTTCCACGTCTCGGCCGGCTGGGTGGGAGCGCTGGCCTTCCTGGTAGCGGTGGTGGCCGGGGCAGCCTATCTGATCAGCAAGAACCGGCGCTGGGACACCATCGGCCTATCATCCATCGAGATCGGAATCGTCTTCACCTTTATCAACATCGTCACCGGCTCGATCTGGGCCCGCCCGATCTGGAACACCTGGTGGACGTGGGACCCGCGCCTGGTGACGGCCACGGTCATGGAGTTGGTCTACATCGCCTACTTGATGCTGCGCCAGGGGATCGACGATCCCGACCGGCGGGCGCGCTTCGGCGCCGTGTACGCCATCATCGGCTTCTTGAGCGTCCCGCTGACGTTCTTGTCGATCCGCATCTTCCGCACGATCCACCCGGTGGTTATCGGGAGCAACGACGCGGGCGCGCAAGGCGCCTTCGACATGACACCGGGTATGTTCCAGACCTTCATGTTCAGCTTGGTCACCTTCACCTTTATCTACGTCACGTTGCTGTGGTATCGCATCCGGCTGCAGCGCCAGGCCGACAAGGTCGAAGCCATGAAGGCCGAGATCCTGGCCGGGTGACCGCCCGCCGAGAGAGGAGGACGAGATGTTGCTGCAGAGCGGCCCGGCGGATACCTTCAGCTACATGCTGATGGGCTTCGTCGTGATCTTCGGGTCGATCGGGCTGTATGTGCTCAGCCTGTACCTGCGCGCTCGCAATCTGCGCCAGGACGAAGCCGTGCTGGCCGAGGTACGATCCTAACAAGCTGACACGAAGCCCCCCGTCCGAATGAGTCTGCGCCTAGGTGGGGTCCGGGGCCAAGCCCCGACCACCACCACTACTACGGCTGCTTCCTCCGGGGAGGGCACGTGTTCATCCGCCTGCTAGACGGCGATCGCCTCCCCGTGAGGATGTGAATCCGGGTGTCTCGTAGGCGGCCCGACGCAGGGGTGGATCGCGATCTCTTCTCGTTGCCAGGGCTTCTGGGCTAGCGCCAGTCTACTCGAGGTCCTCACAGGCTGGCGACGGCGTCCCGGATGCGCTCGAGCGCCTCGGCCAGAACTGACCGCGGGCAGGCGATGTTGATGCGCTCGAAACCCTCCCCCTCGGCGCCGAAGATGTAGCCCTCGTCCAGATAGACCTTGGCACGCTTGAGCATCAGGTCCTTGAGCTCCAGCCTGCCGAGGCCGAGCTTCCGGCAGTCGAGCCAGACCAGGTAGGTTCCTTCCGGTTCAATGACCGAGATCTGCGGAATGTGCGTCGTCACATACTGGCGGAGAAAGGCGACATTGCTCTGGAGGTACTCCAGGACCTGACTCAGCCAGTCTTCGCCGTGGTTGTAGGCGGCCTCGAGGGCGACCATGCCAAAGGTCCCAATATCGAAGATTCCGTTTCTGTCCAGCGTGCGTTGGAAGCGGGCGCGCAGGTCGGCATCGGGGACGATGATGTTCGAGGTGTGCAGGCCAGCCAGGTTGAAGGTCTTGCTGGGCGCGGTGCAGATCACTGCCTGGCGAGCCAGGTCGCTTCCCAGGGCGGCGAAGGGGGTGAAGGAGTGGCCGGGGAGGATCAGGTCGCCGTGGATTTCGTCCGAGACGATCAATATGTCGTGTTCGAGGCAAATGTCGGCGAACTGTTGCAGCTCCGCGCGACTCCAAACGCGCCCGACCGGATTGTGTGGGCTGCACAGAATGGCCATCTTGACGCGCGGATCAGCCGCCTTGCGCGCCAGATCGTCGTAATCCATGCGATATCGCCCGGCCTCGAGGATCAAGGGGCTGGTGACGGTGATGGCGCTATTCTTGGCAATGGCGCTGAAGAACGGATAGTAGACCGGAGGCTGGATGAGGACAGCCTGGCCCGGAAGCGTGACGGCCTGGACGAGCATACACAACGCCGGGACGACTCCCGGCGAGAAGCAGATCCACTCCGGGGACACCTCCCACCCCTGCCGCCGCCTCATCCATCCGATCAGCGCTTGATGGTAGGAGTCCGTCGGGGCGGTGTAGCCATAGATGCCGTGGGTGGCACGGGCGACGAGCGCCTCCACCACCGGCTTAGGGCAGGCAAAGTCCATGTCGGCGACCCACATCGGCAACGTTCGTCCCTGGCCGAAGAAGCGGTCGGTGTGTTCCCACTGCCGCGCGTCGTCTTCGGACTGAATGGACTCCCACTTGGCCGAATTCGTCCCGCGCCGGTCGATCTCCCGATCAAAATCGTAGTGCATGCTCGCCTCTCCTGACCGTAGCGGAGGCTACACCCGGTCGATGGCCATCACAAGCGCATGCGGCTGAGCGAGACTGCGGGATGGATCGGCCGGATCATGACCGCCGGAATCGACCCGGGAACGATTGCCCCCCATACTTGGTAGACAGAGAATCTGCTCCGAGGCACAGGGTTGAGACCGGCCACGGCCTGCCGAGGCGTATGGATCGGCAGGGGGGATGACATGAGTGCTGAGGCGTTCCTGAGCAAAGGGGTGGCGGCAGCGCGAGCGGGGGACAGAGCCGCTGCTAGGCAGTGGCTGGCGCAGGCGGTGCAGGCCGACCCGGAGCTGGCCGAAGGCTGGTGGTGGCTGGCGCAGGTGCTGGAGGATGAGGCGCAGCGACGGTACTGCCTTCAGCGCGTTCAGGTGCTCGATCCCAGCCATCCCATCGGCGGAACCGGGCCCGGCAAGCCTTCCCAGCCGGCGACGCCGGCGGCACGACCCCCGACTCCAAGACATGGGCCGGAAACCGAACGGCCAGCCTCTACTCCAAGTGCCAGGTTGGAAAGCGAATGGCCACCCTCGACTCCAAGTGCCAGGTTGGAAAGCGAATGGCCGCCCTCAACGCCGAGTGTCAGGTCGGCAAGCGAACGGCCCGCCTCGACGCTTCCCACGTCGGCCGCACCGAAGAAGAGGAGGCCTGCTCTCAGGCCTGGGAGCCTCACCGCTGCGGCTGCTCTGGGGGGCGTGCTCCTGATCGGCATCACCATTGTGATTGTGGCCCTGGCCATGCTACCCAGGGGCCGGAGCGCCTCTAGCGGGGCCCTTGCCACCCTGCCGCCGGTTTGGACGGACACCCCTGCACCGACGCCGGTTCCCTCACCGACCGCCCTCCCCACGCAGCCGCCGCCGACGCCCGATCCCCTTTCGGGGAACGAGCTTGCGGCGCAGGCCCTGGCCTTAATGGTAGAGGAGAAGTACGAGGAGGCCATCCCGCTATGGGACGAGGTCCTGTTGCAGGATCCGGCCAACCATGCCGCCTACTATCAGCGGGCGCTGAGCAACCTGGAGGCCTCGACCGGAGAGACCATTCTCCAGATCTTCCAAGTGCGCGTCCTGGAAGCCATGGCCGACGCGGACCAGGCGATCGCGCTCTCCGACGGGCTGAACGGCGACTACTTACGCGCTCGCGGCTGGGCGTATGAGAAACTCGCCAGCATCACCGAGCTGCGTGTCGATCGGGATCGTTTGCTGGAGATCGCCCTGGAGAACTTCCGCCGTGCCGCTGCCCTTCCCAGTGGATTTCCCTACCTGCGGCGCTCCGTCGCCCTGGAGATGATCAACCTGGGCCGCTGTGAGGAAGCGGAGGAAGAGGCACGGCGTTTCCTCGAGGAGCGCGGCGGAGACACCGCCGCCCCCAGCATCGGCCTCGAAGCCATGCTGGGTTCCCTGAACCTGTGTCTGGGGAACTTCGATGAGGCAATCTACCGCTATGATCGCTCGATCGAGCGCTACCCCGATTGCGGCTACATCTTCTCCAGATCAGCCGCCTACTACCACAAGGGGGACATCAACGGGGCCACGAATGACTTGAGCAAGATCCTCCGTGAGTGCCCGAGCTATGCGGGCTATCGCTACTACCTCGAAGCACTGATCTATCAAGAGCGAGGCGACACCGAGCGGGCATTGAAGGATCTGCAGACCGGCGCCATGAACACCTGGGGGCGCGGCGGGCTCTACCTGTACGTTCAATCGCTGATCGCCCTTGAGCGAGGGGATCGGGCAAAGGCGGTGGAGCTGCTCAAGCAAGCAGAGATGACGATGGAGTACAACATAGGTCCGTTCATCGAGCGCTTCCAACGAGAGTTGGCGGCCTTGGGCGAGGGGCCGTACCTGCCCACGCCTGAGCCGTACCCCGCAGTCACGCCCATGGCGGCCTTGCCGGATGGACACCCGACGCCACCGCCGGTGAGGACGATCCTACTGACCGATGGCAGTGGGCCCTTGGAGCTGATGCCGGGGTCGGTCCTCGATCTGTACTTTGTGGCGCCGGCAGGTTTCTCCTTCTACGACATCACATCCCTGGAGCTGCACCTGCTCTCCGACCAGGGCGGCGTTCCGCCGCTTGAGGCGAAGATGTATCTCTCGCGCAAGAACCGCTGGCAGCTCCTTGAGGTGGAGTGGGGCGAGAACCAACTCGACGATCCCGGCGGCCTGGTCAATGAGACCGGCGATGTCTATCTGCGGGTGCGTGCGCTCGGGCCCGAGCCGGTGGCCCT
>CAZBJQ010000137.1:0-3958 GCA_964492235.1 uncultured Anaerolineaceae bacterium
GACGCCACGCAGGGCCTGGGTGCCGTCGAAACTCTTGCGAATGGCGCGCATGGTCAGCATGGCAGGTCCCCGGCGACGCCTCCGGTCATGCGGGCGGAAAGGCGTTGTGGACGACGATCGTCTTCTGATCGGTCATCTCGTCCAGCGTGTCGTGCACTCCCTCCCGGCCGTGGCCGCTCATCTTGACCCCGCCAAAGGGGAGGGTCTCGATGCGCAGCGCCGAAGACCAGTTGACAATCACGCCGCCGGCTTCCAGGCGGTAGGCAATGTCAAGCGCCTTGTTGATATCCTGCGTGAAGACAGCCGATTGCAGCCCGTACGGCGACTCGTTGGCCATTCGCACGGCATCATCCAAGGATGTGAACCGGACCAGGGGTGCCACCGGACCAAAGGTCTCCTCTCTGAACAGCTCGACCTCCACCGGGACGTTCGTCAGGACGGTCGGCTCCATGAAGGCGCCGCGGCGGTGGCCTCCAGCTCGCAGAGTGGCGCCGGCTTGGATGGCGGAGGTCACGACGGCTTCGACTTCCTTGGCTGCGTCTTCATTAATCAGCGGACCGACGTCGGTGTCCTCCTTGAGCTGATCGCCTACCTTGAGCGCCTTTGCCTTGGCGGTCAGAAGGTCGGCGAGGGCGTCGTGCACGGATGCCTCGACGAAGATGCGCTTGACGGCGCAGCAGATTTGGCCGTTTCCCCGAGCCAGCCTGCCCAGGACGATGGCCTCGGCCGCCTTCTCCAGGTCTGCGTCGGCAAGGATGATCAGGGCATCGTTGCCCCCCAACTCCATGTGGACCTTCTTGAGATTCTCGGCGGCAAGCTGGGAGATGCGTACCCCAACGGCCGTGCTGCCGGTGACGGTGACCAATTGAACCCCGGGAGAGCGGGCCAGCAGATCGCCGATCATGGCGCCCGGGCCGGTGATCATCTGATGCGCTGCCCGAGGCAGTCCCGCATCTTCCATGAGTGCTGCGATCTTGAGGAGGCTGAGCGGGCAGGCGCTGGGCGGTTTGGATATGACCGCGTTGCCGGCGGCCAGAGCCGAGGCGGCTTTGTGTCCCCAGAGTTCGACCGGGTAGTTGAAGGGCACGATGGCGGCAACCACACCCAGAGGCTGTCGGATGGTGACAGCGAAATGTCGTTCGTTGCCGCGTACGGCATCCACCGGCATCACCCGTCCGAAGATGCGCTTGCTCTCCTCGGCGAATCCCCGGAAGATGCTTGCGGTCACGCCCACCTCGGCCCTGGTCTGCAGAATCGGCTTCCCGTTCTCCTGGGCCAGCAGCTTCCCGAGTTCGGGAACGCCCGCCGCGATCGCGTCTGCTATCCGGATCAGAATGTCGTAGCGGGCGAGGGCAGTCAGCTTGCGCATGGCCAGCTTGCCCTGCTGGGCGGCGGCGATCGCTCGCTCAGCATCCTGCAGGGTGGCCCGGGGCACACGGTCCAAGACCTCACCGGTCCCCGGATTGCGGATGTCCATCCACGCCGCGTCGGAGGCTTCTACCCATTGACTGTCGATCAACATCTTCATTGTGTTCTTCCTCCTCAAGGGGCTCCTTGCGGCTGGCGGTGTGCATGGGCGGCGGACACCGGTGGACGGCTCACGCCGGGAAGCCCATTCGCCGGGAGATGCGCAGTGCCGCCTCGCGCACGGGCGGACCGAGTTCGACGGAGCGCTCCGGGTTCATTCGGCTGATCGGTCCCGAGACACTCAGCGCGGCGATGACCACGGAGGTGTAGTCGAACACCGGGGCGCCGACGCAACACACACCAACCTCATTCTCCTCGTCGTCGATTGCGAAGCCTTTGGATCGAATCGACTCCAATTCCTTGGCCATTGCCGCTGGGTGGGTGATGGTTTTCGGCGTCCTGGCTTTGAGCGGCTGTGACAGGATCCCTGCCCGTCGTTCCTCCGGAAGGAAAGCCAGGATCGCCTTGCCCAGGGCGGTGCAGACCATCGGCAGGCGGGCGCCGATATGGGAGTACATGCGGATCGCGTGGATGCTCTCGACCTTGGCGATGTACACCACTTCACCGCCAGAAGGAACCGCCAGGTGGATGGTTTCTGCCGTCTGGGCCGCCAGTTCTTCGAGAATGGCGCGGCTCTCGGCTCGCAGGTCGCTCTTGGCCAGATAGGAGCCGGCGAGTTCGATGATGCGCGTCCCGAGTCGGAAATGGTCTGTCCCGGCGCGCTCTGCCAGACCGAGCGATACGAGCGTCGTCAGGTAACGGTGTGTCGTGCTCTTTGGCATGCGCAGTTGGGCGGAGAGATCCCCCAGAGTGGCACCACCGTCCGGGCCGTCTGCCAGGAGTTCCACGAGCTGGAAGGCCTTCGTCACCGACGACGACACCAGCCTGCGGTCGCCGACCGTCAGCGAGCCTTCTTCAGGCTGGTTCAAGGGTCGATTCGCCTCGCGTTCGGGGGAAGCTGCCATCTTCCTGTCAGCTGATCCGGGCAGATTCATCCGTCGGGGGCAGACAGCGCTGGGCTGATGCCTCGCCGTCCTACTATGTGGAACGCTATTCTATATATTAGAACAACTTCCTTCCCTGTCAACAGACAGTTTTCCAGTTGAGACAGCACGCTTGACGGCGCGAAAGGGGGAATGGGGTGGCGAAAGCCAGGTGTACTGGACGATCGACGGCGCGGACTCGGCAGACAAGGCGTGAGGCCAGTGCCCCAATAGGGCGGGTTGGAGATCGCCCGCAAGCCGGCGCCGGAATCGGCGGCCGAGAGCGTTGGCGAAACGATTGTGACGGGCAGACTTACCTTGGCCAGGGCTGTGGGCTCCTGTGGTCGCGTACCTCTCAAACTCCGCCGGATTGTGGACCCGACTAGGTGTGGTTGGCTTGACAGGCCGGATTCCCCGATCCGGCGCTCACCGCCGCGTAAGCACAAGCTTCATGGTCATCGGCCTCGGCGCAATCAGGCCGGGCACTGCGGCGGGTCGCTCGGAGCTCCGGGGTATGGGCCAAGGAGTATCCGACATCCTACCCAGGACGGAGGAGATCCTAATGGCGGTCCGCCCCAAGACCATGTTTGAGCCGGGGCGGAACCTGGACACGATCGCACAGGCCGCAGCGTGACCGATTTCGTCGAAGGGACCATACCTGCCTACCCCCACGGCATTCGGGTTCGGCCCACAGGGCCGCTTCCGTACGGCCCCGCATCGTGCTGGAGAACCGACTTCGCTATCGAGGCGCGCTCAACCGGTTCGGCAGACGCAGGGTGGAGACGCCGTCTGGGGCGGTACCCGCACTCAATCGTCAGGCAGCGCGAGTTGCTGGGAGATACCCGGCTGGCGCTGGAAGACCTCCCGATGTCCGAAGGAGGCGCTTCATCTGTGCGGCGACAGGCCCGGTGGTTGCAGCCCAGCGGCGCGTCGTTTACACTGGCGGCAGGCGGTGGGGGCCAGCGATTCGGGAGGCCGTGGATGCCGTACCAGGACGTCGTGGGGGTGGTCCTCGGGGGTGGGCGCGGGGCGCGCCTGTGGCCATTGACCAAGATGCGCGCCAAGCCGGCGGTCCCGATCGGCGGCAAGTACCGGCTGGTGGATGTGCCGATCAGCAACTGCCTGAACTCCGGCATCGACCGCATCGCCATCCTTACGCAATACAACTCGGTCTCGCTCCATCGGCACATTGCCCAGACGTACAACTTCGACGTCTTCCATCAAGGCTGGGTGGAGATCCTGGCGGCCGAGCAAACGCTGACCAGCGCCGACTGGTATCAGGGCACAGCCGATGCAGTTCGCAAGCAGATGTTCGAGATCCGGGTCACGGGCGCCAAGGACATCCTGATCCTGGCCGGCGACCACCTGTACCGGATGGACTATGCCCCGCTGATCGAGCAGCATCGGGAAACGGGCGCCGATGTCACGGTAGCCGTCAAGCCGGCCTCGGCCGAGGACGCCGGCCGCTTTGGCATCCTGCGCATGGGAGCCGACTCGCGCATCACCGA
>CAZBJQ010000137.1:4058-6818 GCA_964492235.1 uncultured Anaerolineaceae bacterium
AGGACGCCGGCCGCTTTGGCATCCTGCGCATGGGAGCCGACTCGCGCATCACCGATTTTGTGGAGAAGCCGCGCGACCCGGCGGTGCTGAAGCGCTTTGTCAGCGGCAGCGATAGCGTGCAGCCGTATTTGGGCTCGATGGGCATCTATCTCTTCCGCAGCGAGATCCTGAGTGAGCTGCTCGAATCGCATCATGCGGACTTCGGCAGCGATGTGCTGCCGGCTTCGATCGAGGGCTACCGCGTCTTCGGCTACACCTTCCGGGGATACTGGGAGGACATCGGGACGATCCGGGCGTTCTTCGAGGCCAATCTGATGCTCACCCGTCCAAATCCGCCCTTCAGCTTCGACGATCCAGTCCGGCCGATCTATACCCACCCGCGCTTCCTGCCGGGCTCAAGGATCTACGACGTCCGGCTGGACCAGGTGCTGCTGGCGGATGGGTGCATCGTGCAGGGCGCCGAGATTCGCAACACCGTCATCGGTCTGCGCAGTGTGATTGGCGACGACGTGGTCGTGGCAGACAGCATCCTGATGGGCGCTGATTTTTACGAGGAATCCGGCCGGTACAGCGGCCGTCCTCCGATCGGCGTGGGGAACGGCTGCCGGATCGAAGGCGCCATCATCGACAAGAACGCCTGCATCGGGAAGGACGTGCGCATTGAACCGTTTCCGCGCGGAACGGAGCTGGACGAGGAACGCTGGTCGGTGCGCGACGGGATTGTGGTCGTCCCGAAGCAGGCGGTGCTCCCGGACAGCACGGTGATTGCGCCCGGCTGAGGCTGGTTCGGAGGGTGGCGCCCTGCGCCCGCCGGTGTGCCCGGAGGGGCAGTCCCCGTGTTCAGCCGCATGTGACACGGCGATGTGTCACCGCCGCCTCCCTTCCCACGGGCCGTCCCGGTCGCCCACCGCTTGGCTGCGCTCCTGTCCTGGGTGATCTGGTTGCCCCTTGGGGGAGCTTCCAGTCCATGGTGCGTAGCGCACGGTCGAGGCAGGCCCGGCCACGGGCAGCAAGATGACTTGAAGCGTTGAGGCCCCAAGGCCCCCAACCCGCTTAGAGTCTTCGACCCGCTTGCCGCATGCGGTGTTGCTGGCGAGGAGGCTTCACGGTGTGGAGGAGGGGCGGGGGGTGAAGTGAAGGCGACCTGTCTCGCCTAGCCTGGCCCCGTACAGCCAGTGATGGACTGAACCCAGGCAGGCAGTTGACGGGGCCCTGGACCTTCTGTAGTACAATGATAGGACGGGTACGCAGAGGTTTCCCCAGCGGTACATCTCGCCTGGAGCCAGGGGCCAGTTCGGCGGCGCGTGGTTGCGGTCGGCGGACGAAGGCCTCGTTTCACATCCGGAGAGGAGGTGCGGTGAGGAAGATATCCGGAAGGCGACCTCGAAACCGAATCCCAATGCAATGGAGGAGATTCAAGTGACACGCCGAGCGATCTACATCCTACTAAGCCTGCTGGTGCTGTCGAGCCTGATCCTGACAGCCTGCCAGCCGGCGGCGACGGAAGCCCCACCGGCCGAGCCGGCGGCGACCGAAGCGCCCTCGCCGCCCCCAACCGAAGAGCCGATGGAGCCGTTCGAGGCCACCTCGTTGGCGGCGCCGAACTGCGACTACGGTGGCAAGTTCGAGAAGATCACTGCCGTCGACCGCTACACCGTCGAGTTTGACCTATGTGCTCCATTCCCCGCCTTCCTCGAGACGCTGGCTTTCAGCGTGTTCTCGATCTACCCGAGCGAGTGGATCGAGTCCACTGCCGGCGCCGAGACCCGTACCCCCGAAGCGCTGGATGCCCCCGTCGGTACCGGCCCGTACAAGGTCAAGGAATGGGTGCGCGGCGAGAGCATCACCTTCGAGCGCAACCCGGACTTCTGGGGTGAGGCTGGCATCCCCGAGACCATCGTCTTCCGCTGGAACTCGGAAGGCGCGGCCCGCCTGCTCGAGCTGCAGGCCGGCACGGTGGACGGCATCGACAACCCCAGCCCAGATGACTTCGAGGTCATCGCTGCCGATCCGAACCTGCAGCTGATCGAGCGACCGGCGCTGAACATCTTCTACGTCGGCATGACCAACACCTATGCGCCATTTGACAACGTCAAGGTGCGCCAGGCGGTTGCCATGGGCATCGACCGGCAGCGCGTCGTTGACAACTTCTACCCGCCGGGATCCGAAGTGGCATCGCACTTCACGCCGTGCGTGATCCCGAACGGCTGCGTCGGCGAGGCGTGGTATGACTTCGATCCGGTAGCCGGCAAGGCCCTACTGGCGGAGGCCGGCTTCCCGAACGGCTTTGACACCACAATCTACTACCGCGATGTGTTCCGCTCCTACCTGCCGGAGCCCGGCCGGGTGGCGGAGGAACTGCAGGCGCAGCTCAAAGACAACCTGGGCATAAACGCCACGATCGAGGTGATGGAGTCGGGCGCGTTCATCGAGGCCTCGAGCGTTGGCGGCCTGAACGGCCTGCACCTGCTTGGCTGGAACGCGGACTACCCGCACGTGACCAACTTCCTGGACTTCCACTTCGGGGGCAGCGGCGAGCAGTTCGGGGCGCCGTATCCTGAGGTCTACCAGAAGCTGGAAGAGGGCTCCAAGATCGCCAGCGCGGCGGAGGCCGAACCGGTGTACGTGGAGGCCAACAACTCCGTCAAGGAATTCGTGCCGATGGTGCCGATCGCACACGGCGGCTCGGGTGTGGCCTACCTGGCAGAGGTCGCCGGTGCACATGCCAGCCCGCTGGGCAATGAGTACTTCGCAGTGGTC
>CAZBJQ010000138.1:0-6796 GCA_964492235.1 uncultured Anaerolineaceae bacterium
CGCGTGGGCGACCGGGTCAAGTGGTACAAGGACGTCGAAGAAGTCTCATAGCCCCCGTCCCCACGACCCAGCGACGGGGGCCTGCCTTGTCGGCGACCTCATCGCCGGATAGTAGGAGATCAACATGGCCAAACTGGTACGCGACCTGATGCACCCGGGCCTGATTACATGCAGGCCCGACTCCACCCTGGGACAAGTGGCGGTTCTGCTGGACCATCACCATGTGCATGCCCTGGTTGTGGCCGATCGTGACGGACGGCCGCTGGGCGTGATCACCGACTTCGACCTGCTGGCGGCCGAGTGGCTGTCGACCGACAAGGAGAGCCTGGAGACCATGCGCAGCATGACCGCCGGCGAGTTGATGACCTTCCCGATCGATACCATCGAGGCCGGTGCGGAGGTCTGCGACGCTGCCAGGCATATGCACCAGGAAGGCATCAGCCGGCTGCTGGTCGTCGACGAAGGCAAGCCGGTGGGGATCATCTCGGTGTCCGATTTCGTCGCCAGCCTGGTGGAAGCGCAACCGATCCAGCGCCAGACGGTGGCCGACGTGATGTCTCGAGCCATGCTGGTCTGCCGCGAGAACACGCCGGTGGCGTATGTGGCCCGGGCCATGACCGATGCCGGCTACCGGTCCGTACTCGTCGTCACGCCCAACGGGCGACCGGTGGGCGTGCTGAGCGGCGCCGACCTGCTTCCCTTCTGCGGCGATGAGGATGCCCACCAGGCGACGGCAGCCCAGGTGATGCATGAAATGCTCACCATCGGCCCGACCGCCTCGTTGCGCGAAGCCGCCGACAAGATGATCGATAACCATCACCACCGATTGGTGGTTGTGGACGAGAAACAACCGGAGAGCATCCCGCTGGGCGTGATCTCATCTTACGACATCGTCGGCATGATGGCCCAGCCCGGTTCCGTCTGGAGACGCTGATCCGGCAGGCCTGACCAGGCCGCACCGGGTTTGAGTAGATCGAACACTTCGCAAGGAGGTTGCCTATGGCGTCCGCATTCCCCACGCAAGCCCAGGTCGTCATCATCGGCGGCGGCGTTGGAGGCTGCAGCATTGCCTACCATCTGACCAAGATGGGATGGACGGATGTTGTGGTGCTGGAGCGCCACGAACTGAACAGCGGCTCCACCTGGCACTCGGCCGGGCTGGTCGGTCAGTTGCGCTCCGATTTCAACCTGACGCGCATGATGACCTACAGCACGGAGCTGTATCGCAAGCTCAAGGAAGAGACCGGGCAGGACACTGGCTGGCGGGAAGTCGGGGGCATCCGCCTCGCCTCTTCGCCGGAGCGGTTGGTGGAGCTCAAGCGCCAGGTGGGCTATGCCCGCTCCTTCGGGATGCCGCTGGAGATGATCTCGGCCCAGGAAGCGCAGAAGATGTTTCCGTTGATGGACATTGACGGCGTGCTGGGCGCGGTCTACACCCCGACCGACGGCATCATCGATCCCACCGGACTGACGATGGCGCTGGCCGCCGGCGCTAAGACCCGCGGTGCCAAGTTCTTCACCGAGACACTGGTCACCGGGATCCACCTCAAGGACGGCCGGATTGATGAGGTCATCACGTCGCGCGGCACGATCAAGACGGAGATCGTGGTCAACGCCGCTGGCCAGTGGGGTGGTGACGTCGGCCGCATGGTCGGCATCTACCTGCCGGTGGTGCCGATGGCCCACCTGTACTTGATCACCAAGCCCATCGAGGGCGTGCGCCACGACTTTCCCACACTGCGCGACCCCGACCTGCTGGTCTACTGGCGCGAGGAAGTTGGCGGACTTATCACCGGCGGCTACGAACACGAACCGGCGCCCTTCGGGCTGGAGGGGATCCCCGACGACTTCAACTACAAGCTGCTCCCGCCGGACTGGGAGCGTTTCACCCCATTGATGGAGAATTCGATCCGGCGAGTGCCGGCGGTTGAGAAGGCGGAGATTGTCCAACTGCTCAACGGACCGGAAGGCTTCACGCCGGACGCCGAATTCCTGCTCGGGCCGACGCATGTCAAGGGCTTCTGGGTGGCCTGCGCCTTCTGCGCCCACGGCTTGGCCGGCGCCGGGGGTATCGGCAAGACCATGGCCGAGTGGATCATTCACGGCACGCCGGAGTGGGACGCCTGGCGGCTGGACGTGCGGCGCTTCGGCCCGAACTACGCCAGCGTCGACTATACCCTCGCTCGGACCAAGGAGACCTATGGCCGGTACTATGACATCCACTACCCGGGCGAGGAGCGTAAGTCCGGCCGGCCGCTGCGCCTGGGACCGGCCTATCACCGCGAGAAGGAGCTCGGGGCGTTCTTCGGCGAGAAGTTCGGCTGGGAGCGCCCGAATTGGTACACGCCGTATGAAAAGGAAGCCAAGCACGGCTACGAGCCGCGCGGTTGGTACCGCGAGAACTGGTCACCGGCGATCGGTGTCGAGTGCCTGGGAACGCGCCAGAACGCCGGCCTGTTCGACGAATCATCCTTCAGCAAGATCGAAGTGCGCGGGTCTGGCGCGCTCAAGTTCCTCAACTACCTGTGTGACAATCAGATTGACAAACCCGTCGGCGCGGTGGTCTACACTTCGATGTTGAACGACCGCGGCGGGATCGAATGCGACTTCACCATCACCCGCACCGCCCCGGATCGCTTCCTGATCATTACCGGGACCGCCTTCGGACAGCACGACATCTCCTGGATGCGCCTGCGCGCCCCGGAGGATGGGTCGGTCACCATCGACGACGTCACCTCGTCCTATGCCTGCCTGGGTCTGTGGGGTCCTAAGGCGCGCACGATCCTCGGCCGGGTGACGCGGGACGACATCTCCAACCGTAGCTTCCCGTATATGACCGGCAAGCGCATGGCCGTGGGAGCTGTGCCGGTGCTGGCGATGCGGGTGACCTACGTCGGCGAATTGGGCTGGGAGTTCTACTGCCCGATCGAGTACGGCGAGCGGCTGTGGGATACGCTGTGGAAGGCCGGAGAGGAGGACGGCATGGTGGCCGCCGGCTACAAGGCCATCGACTCGCTCCGGCTGGAGAAGGGCTACCGCTACTGGGCCTCCGACATGAACCCGGACTACACCCCCTATGAAGCCGGGTTGGGTTTCGCCGTCAAGCTGGACAAGGGTGATTTCATCGGCCGCCAGGCGTTGGTCCAACAGAAGAAAGACGGCATCCAACAGAAGCTGTGCTGCATGTCGCTGGCCGATCCGACGGCCGTCGCCTTGGGCAACGAGCCGATCTTCAGCCAGGGCAAGGTCGTGGGATGGATCACCTCCGGCGGCTATGGGTATGCCGTCCAGAAGAGCATCGCCTATGGTTTGCTCCCCGTCGGGCTGGCTAAGCCGGGTGCGGCTTTGGAGGTCGAGCTGTTCGGTGAGCGCATCCAGCTCACCGTCGAACATGACCCGCTCTTCGACCCCAAGGGTGAGCGCATCCGCGCCTGAGCGACCTGGCAGCGGCAGGCTACGGCCGGAGGCTTGACAAGAATCAGTGGGAGGAAGTGCCTTTGGAGGGGGCAGGCGGGGCGGGCTTGTGTGCTACCATGAGGCATCCGCCGCGGCCGGCGCCGCTCGCCCGGCGGAGTCGAATTCCATTCATCAGACACTCCCCGGCGTCGGCTTCGCGAAGCCGCACCGGGGCACGACGGGGCAGGAGGAAGATCCATGGCCGAGAGCGTGCTTGAACGACTTCAGAAAACCAATCCCGACGCAGAGATCTGGTGGGATTCTTCCCCCTTGATTTTCGATGGGTGGGTGAAGAAGAACGTGGATGCCGCTCCCGCCGCCCAGAAGAAAGAGCTGGAGACGCAGCTTAAACGGCTGTTCGTCTGGGATGACATGGGCAAGAGCGTTTTCCGCGGCTGCACGACGAATCCACCCCTCTCGCTGACGGCCATCAAAACCGACCCGCCCCTGTGGGAGAAATGGGTGGATGGGCAGATCAAGGCCAACCCGGGGATCCAGCTCAAGGACCTGTGGTGGATGACCTACAAGGAAATCGTCAAGCGCGGCGCCGAAAAGCTGCTCCCGCTCTACGAAGCTTCCGGCGGGCGCTACGGCTGGGTGTCTGGGCAACTCGACCCGCGGCTCTTCACCGAGAAGGAGATCATGTACGCCCAGGCGGATGAGCTCTGCGCCCTGTCGAAGAACGTCATGATCAAGGTGCCGGCCAGCCAGCAGGGGGTCGACGTCGTCCGCCACCTGACCTCCAAGGGCATCGCCACCAACACCACCACCTGCTTCACGCTGCCCCAGATCATGGCCGTGGCGCGGGCCGCCGCCGAGGGCCTGGCCGAGGCCAGCAAGAACAAGGTTGACACTTCCGGCTGGAGAGCGGTGATCACGCACATGCTCGGCCGGCTGACCGAGCGGCCGATCCTCCCGGAACAGGCGGCCTACTACGGGGTCCACTGGACGGAAGCCGACCGCAAGTGGTTCGGGCTCGGCGTCTTCCGGCGCGCCTACCGGATGCTTAAGGAAGGCGGGTACCCAAGCAAGCTGCTGATGTGCTCGGTGCGGTCGGGACCGCTGGTCAACGGCAAAATGCGTTACTGGGACGTCGAGGAGATCGCCGGCGGCGATATCATCTACACCCTGCCGCCGAGCGCCCTGGAGCCGTTGTTCCAGCTGGGCGACTCGCTTCAGTTCCGCGACACGGCAATCGAGGAAGACATCCCCGAATCGACGCTGGAGAAGATCTACCAGATGCCGTTCACCATGCAGGCCTTCGAGCCGACGGGCCTGTCGCTGGATCAGTTCAACACGCATCCGTCGACGATCTTCACCGTGGGCGAGTTCTCCAAGGCGGTCGAGGGCGTCGAGGCCTTCTGCAAGGGACGGCTCGAGGCCGCCGGAGTCAAGGCTTAGGTTCAACCACCGCCTCCTCTCCTGCGAGGAGAGAGACTTGCGGCATGTGGGGTTTGGGCGCAGCCCAGACCCCACATGCCATTCTCCCCGGCTTCTCTGGGGTGAGACCGTGTGTGAGCAGGTTCAGACAGATATGAGACCATGAGAGCAGCACTCCCCTTTCTGTGGGCGGCCCTGCTTCCATCCGTCGAACCCCCACCCCCGTCGCTTGCGACACCTGCACCCCGTTCGGGCCGGAGCTCGCGGCCCGAACGGGGTGCAGGTGGGCATCCTGGAAGGGCTCCCCCTGCGCGAGGACGACTGCATTGCCCAGCGAACAACAGCCGGGGGAGAGGTGAGGCCGGAAGCAAGTCTATGCTGTTACCCATTGGGTGAGTTCGCCTCCCGCCACATGTCCTGCCGGGATGGCAGGTGGCGATTGCAGCCTGTCTCATATGTCCTGAATCCATACCGTGCGTTGACCTGCCTGTTCACTGACTGTACACTGGCTGCAGAGGCCGTGATGGCAGGACCGGCGAGGACAGGCTATACGCGCGCCCAGCGCGAGCTGCACGCGTTGAACGAGGTGGCCAAGACACTCAACGCCGCCCAGGAGCTGCCCGCTCTCCTGGGCGCCGTCATGGGCAAGCTGGTCAACGTGTTGGATCCGGCCGAGGTCGGGGTGATCACCCAGTGGGACAACGAAGCCGGGCTGTTCCGCCCGGCGGCGGCCTTCGGGTTCGACCTCGACCTGCTGCGCAGCGTCGGATACCGGGCCGGGGAGGCGATGACCGGCAAGGTGTACGACGCGGGCGTGGCACACCTGTTCAAGACGCCGCAAGAAGTGGCGGAGGCCATGGCCGATCTGCGGCCGGCGAACGCCGCCACGATCGCCCGGGCACTCGGCTCCCGACAAATGCCGATCAGCGCCATCGGTGTCCCCTTGCGCGTCGGTGAACGCAAGCTGGGTGTGCTGGAGCTGCATACGCTGCACGGCCCGGCCGAGTTCACCGAGAATGATCTGCCTTTCGTGCAAACCCTGGCCGACCTGATCGCCCTGGCGATCGACCGGGATCGCCTGGTGCAGCAGGCCATCATCATCCGCGATGCCCAGCAGGCGGAGCGGTTGCGGTCGGAAGTCATGGCCAACCTGTCGCACGAGCTGCGGACGTCCCTGGGGGCCATCAAGGGCTACACCACGGCGCTGCTCCTCCAGGATGTCAGCTGGCCGGAGGAGAAGCGCACGGACTTCCTGACCCTGATCGATGAAGAGTGCGACAACATGGATGCCATGATCCAGGAGGTCCAGAGCGCTTCGCTGATCGAGACCGGCCAGTTCACGTTGGAGAAGCAGCCGCTGCGCATCCCGATCCTGGCGCGTGAAGTGACGGAGCAGATGCAGCGGCGCACTGAGATCCACCACCTGATCGTCGACTTCCCACAGGGGTTCCCAATCGTCGATGCCGATCATCTGCGGATCAAGCAGGTCTTCCGCGTCATTCTCGACAACGCCATCAAGTACTCGCCGGACGGGGGCCAGGTGCTGATCCGCGGTGAGATCCGGGCCCACGACGTCGTGATCTGTATTTCCGATCAGGGCGTGGGGATCTCGCCCGAAAACCTGATCCCGTTGTTCGAAAAATACTTTCGAGTGCATGCGCCCACCGGCTACCACGTTGCCGGAACGGGGCTGGGCCTGCCTGTAGCCAAGGCGATCGTCGAGGCACATACGGGGCGCATCTGGGCGGAGAGCAAGGTCGGCGAGGGAACCAGCCTGTATTTCTCCCTGCCCAAGCAAGGGCTGGTCGGCGAAGCGGGCGCCTGAGGCGGAACGGACTGGCGGGTTGCCAATGGAACAGGGAAGAGTCCTAGTGGTCGATGATGAGCCGAAACTGGTCCGGCTCGTGCGGGAGGTACTGACGGCGGCGGGCTACACCGTCCTGTCGACCGGCCGTGGAGA
>CAZBJQ010000139.1:0-6767 GCA_964492235.1 uncultured Anaerolineaceae bacterium
GCCCGGTGACGTAGTCCTCGGTCCGCTTGTCCTTCGGGCGCGTGAACACAGTGTTGGTATCTCCGATCTCGATCACCGATCCGGATCGATCCTCGCCGACGAGCATCATCATGGCGGTCACATCCGAAACGCGCGCCGCCTGTTGCATGTTGTGAGTCACGATCACGATGCAGTAGGTTTGCGACAGCTCGCGCATCAGTTCCTCGATCCGCAGCGTGGCAATCGGGTCCAGGGCCGAGCACGGCTCGTCCATCAAGATGACCTCGGGCTCGACAGCCAGGACGCGGGCAATACACAGCCGTTGCTGTTCCCCCAGCGACAGGCTGAGAGCATTGGCGTCCAGGTGGTCCTTGACCTCCTGCCACAGCGCCGCCCGCGTCAAGGAACGCTCGACCAGGGCCCGCAACTCTCCTTTCCCATCCGCCAACCCAAGCACCCTGGGCCCGAAGGCAACGTTGTCAAAGATGCTCTGTGGGAACGGGTTCGGCTTCTGAAAGACCATCCCGACCCGCCGCCGCAGCTCGGCCAAGTCCTGCTGGGGGAGGGAGATGTCCACGCCATCGAGCAGGATGCGACCCGCCATGCGCGTCTCAGCAATGGCGTCATTCATACGGTTCATGCAACGGAGGAAGGTCGACTTGCCGCAGCCAGATGGCCCAATCAAGGCGGTGATCCGCCGATCCTCGATCCCGATCGACACGGACCGGAGGGCTTGCACCGGGCCGTAGAAGAAGTCGAGCCCTTCGACCGCGACCTTGTACCTCGGCGTGCCATTCATCCCGATGATTCTACTTGACACCCACGGCTGACTCGCGTGGCCGCCAGCGCGGAAGCCATCCGATTGACGGCACCGGCGGAGAACCGATGAAGTATAATCGCGCCGATGCGACCACGCCATTCCGCACATTGGGCACGCCTGATCGTTTTGGGCCTGCTCTTTGCTGCCTGCGCGTGTGCACCTCCCGCCCTCCCTGCCAGCCCGGCTCCCAATCTGACCATCGTCAATAAGGGCTCAGACACAATGGTCAACCTGGCCCTGGAGTGGGCGGAGGCTTACCACGTGGCCAGGCCGGATGTGAACTTGTCCGTCACCGGCGGCGGGTCCGGCACCGGTATCGCTGCCCTGATCAACCGGACGGTCGATATCGCCAACGCCTCGCGCGCCATCAAGCCGGAAGAACAGGCGGAAGCCCTGGCCCAGGGCGTCGAGCCGGTTGAGCGGACCGTGGCCCGCGATGCCATCGCCGTGATCGTGCATCGAGACAATCCGGTTGCCCGCCTGACGCTGCAGCAGATTTCCGACGTCTACTCCGGGAGGATCAACAACTGGTCGGAAGTGGGCGGCTTCGACCGGCCAATCGTGCGCCTGTCCCGAGAAACCAACTCCGGAACCCATGTCTACTTCCTGGAGGAAGCGCTGCGACTCGGTGACCCCGAGAATCGGACGCTGTTCGCCACGGATACTTTGCTCCTGCCTTCGTCGGAGGGCATCACGGCTGAACTCACATACAATGAGAACGCCATCGGCTACGACGGCCTCGGCTACGTCACCGATTCTGTGAAGGTCATCGCGGTCGCCGCCACCTCACAGGGACCGTATGCCCTGCCCTCGGAGGAGACCGTCAACAATGGCGACTATCCCATCTCCCGCGAGCTGTACATGTACACCATCGGTGAGCCTCAAGGCGAGATCCTCGCATATCTCGAGTGGATCCTGAGCGCTGAGGGGCAGGCAATCGTCGCCAACCTCGGCTTTGTGCCGGTTGGAGGCTAGGCGCGCATGCGAGGCTGGACCCGCTCGCCCTACCTGGAATTCGCTGTCACGCAGCTGATACGCGCCGCCGGATACTCGGCGATCGTCTTTGTTGTCGCTATTTTCATCTTCCTCTTCGGCGAGGGCGTCCCCGCCCTGGGCGAGGTTCCTATCGTTGACCTGCTCGGATCGCGTTGGTACCCGATCGAGGACTTCTACGGCCTCGCCCCGCTCTTCTTCGGAACCTTGCTGGTGACCTTCGGGGCAGCAGTCTTCGCTGTGCCTCTCGGCCTGGCCACGGCGGTCTACATCGCCGAGGTGGCCCCGCGCTGGGCGCGCGAGTCGCTTAAGCCGCTGGTCGAGGTCCTGGCGGGGCTGCCTTCGGTTCTGCTCGGCTTTCTGGGGATCTCCCTGTTGGCTCCGCAACTCTACTCCCGCCTCGGCCTGTCGACCGGGCTGACGGCGTTCACCGGGGCCCTGCTGCTGGGATGGATCGCTATCCCGACAATCGTCAGCGTCGCCGAGGACGCCCTCGACGCTGTCCCGCGCACGTACCGCGAGGCAGCCCTGGCGTTGGGTGCGACTCGCTGGCAGACCATCTGGCGGGTCACCCTGCCGGCGGCGCGCTCGGGCGTTCTGATCGCGATGATGCTCGGGGTCGGACGCGCGTTGGGCGAGACGATGGCGGTGATGATGGTCACGGGCAACGCTGCCGTCTTGCCGACCGGGCTGGGGTCGCTCTTCCGCCCAGTGCGCACCATGACGGCAACGATCGCCGCCGAGATGGGCGAGGTGGCCAACGGCAGCGTGCATTACCACACGTTGTTCCTCGTCGGGATCGTGCTCTTCTTGATCTCCCTGGTCGTCAACCTGGCTGCAGCCAGCGTCGTCTTCCGGATCCGCTCGCGCGCTGAGAGGATCTTGTCGTAGTGGCCTCGGCCGGCGTCGCTCGCCCCCATCCTGTCATCCGCACGGGTCGCCGGCGCTGGATCCAGACGCTCGGCTTCGGCCTGGTGACCGCCGCCACAGCCCTCACTGTTCTCCCGATCATCGTCATTGTTGCCTTGATCCTGATGCGTGGCTTGGCGGCGATCACTCCCAGCTTCCTGCTCTCTTTTCCAACTGACGGCATGCGCGCCGGGGGCATTCTGCCGGCCATCGTCGGGACGTTCTGGCTAACCATCGGCACGGCCGTGGCGGCGGTGCCGATCGGGGTCGCCGCCGCCATCTACCTGGCAGAGTATGCCCCGGACAACCGCTGGACGCGCTCGATCCGGGTCGCCATCATCAACCTGGCCGGGATTCCATCCGTCGTCTACGGCCTGTTCGGTCTTGGCTTGTTCGTGCTCATCCTCCAATTCGGCACGAGCATCCTCGCCGGATCGCTAACGCTGGCGATCATGACCCTGCCAGTGGTTATTTCCACAACGGAAGAGGCGCTGCGGGCGGTCCCTAACAGCTTTCGTGTCGTCAGCTTCTCGCTCGGGGGGACCCACTGGCAGACGGTGCGGCGCATCGTTCTTCCCCAGGCCCTTCCGGGAATCATGACAGGGGTCATCCTTGGACTGGAACGAGCCGTCGGCGAGACTGCGCCGATCCTATTCACCGCGGCAGCCTTCTACCTTCCGACGCTTCCCACCTCGCCGCTCGATCCAACGATGGCGTTGCCTTACCACCTGTTCGTCATCTCGACGCAGGTGCCGGGTATGCCAATCGGGATCCAGTACGGCACGGCTGCTGTGCTCCTCATTTTCGTCTTGCTCATGAACCTGGTCGCCACAGTCATCCGCTCTCGAGCACGCGCCCGGAGGCAGTGGTGAGCACGACAACTTCTCTCGGGGGCCACGGAGCGGCAGTCCAGCTTCCTGACAAGAAGATTGTCGTCGAGCATTTGAGTCTCGTCTATTCAGATGGGAAAGAGTCGTTGCGGGATGTCAGCCTGTCCGTGCCGGCCAATGCCGTCAGCGTCTTCTTCGGTCCGGCGGGTGGCGGCAAGTCCAGCCTGCTGCGCACATTCAACCGGCTCAACGATCTGACCGACGTCGTCCATCAAAGCGGGCATGTCTGGCTTGACGGAGTCGATATCCTCGATCCTGGGCTGGATGTCATCGCCCTCCGGCGGCGGGTAGGCATGGTCTTTGCCCGCCCGGTGGCACTGCCGATGACGGTTCGGCAGAACTTGGTCTACGGCCTGGAGCTGGCCGGGGAACGCCAGCGCGCTCGGTTGGATCAGGCTGTGGAACAGAGCCTGCGCGCCGCCGCGCTGTGGGATGAGGTCCAAGACCGCCTGACCGATCCCGCCAGTTCGCTCTCCGGCGGCCAGCAGCAGCGCTTGTGCCTGGCGCGCGTCCTGGCGCTCGAGCCCGAGGTGATCCTCCTTGACGAGCCGACCTCCGGCCTCGACCCGATCTCGACCGAGCAAGTCGAAGCTTCGCTTCGGGCGTTGAAGACGCGCTACACAATCATCCTCGTCCCCCATTCCATCCAACAGGCGGCGCGCATGGCCGACTACGCTGCATTCTTCCTCGCGGGGGAACTCATCGAGTACGGGCCGGGAAATCAGCTTTTCGTCAATCCAGCCGACCACCGCACCGAGGGCTACGTCTTGGGGCGGTTCGGGTAACACCGGACCTCCGGCGGTAGTCAGCCGTTCTAAAAGCAGGGAACCAAGACAAGGTCCAGCCCTTGCCGTTAGCGGGCCAAGCGAAACCCGCAATGGACCTGTCGGCACACAAATCCTGATCCACCCGGGCAGGACTGTCCGACCGGAAGGTGCGTCGACGGCACCATCGCCCCCGGACCGACCTCGCCGCCACAACCCGGGAACTTCCCTTGGTCCTTCTTCAGGAGGGCACGTTCTGCGCCAAGGGAATCCCTCAGCTATGTCGGGTCGAGCCACCAAGTACCAAGTACAATGAGGCGGCCGCGCCCGGGTCGTCGTGCTCGAAGGCCTCCCGAGGGCTCCGCGTGACTTCGAATGGGTCGTGCGCATCTCCGATGAGGTCAGGCTGAGACGCACCGAGGTTCACAAGCAGTTGGCAGAGCACCCCACCATCGACGGGATTGCCTTGACGAAGTAGCCCGGTCCGAGCGCTTGTGCAGACCGGATACACGACGGGAAGGGCGGATGATGTCGTCCACGCCACCCCGACGCGTGTCGGTTGGCGGACTTCAGCGCCGCGAGGGGCTCAGGACACCCGGTTGATCCGGGTAGTAGTGTGCCAGAGGCCAGCCAGGGTAGGCCTGGCGCAGACGGGCCTCCGCCTGCGCATCCCGGTCCCAGGTCACCAGGAAGCCGCCGTCCTCGAAGGGTGGCGCCAGCAGCATCATCGTCACGCCTTCTGTCCAATGGTGGATCGGGTTCACGAGAATGAGCTTCCCCCGCAGATCCGGTGTCTGAAGGAGTCCGTCCGGAAGGGACGCCGAGACCCCATACAGGCCGTGCAGCCCGCCAAGCCGGGCCGGGAGGGAGTGGCTGCTGTTCAGAGCCACAAACACGATTCAGGGCCGTCGATATCCCCAGCCGGCGGCCGGGAGCCCAGCGCGAGGTGCCTGGGGTGACCAAGCTACCGAGCCATACGATTCCGGCCGCGCTGGCCACCGGCAGGGCCGGCAGCGCTTCCACGTAGTAGCGAGGACCATACAGCCAGGCTCCCACCCAATAGGCACCATAGGCCAGAACCAATCAGGGGAAGATCGCCAGGCTCAGCCACAGGCCGAGACTAGCCCGCAGCCACACCTCTCAGGCCTTGTTGAGCAGTGCTTCGTCACAATTCCTTCTTGGGAAGCGGGGCAATGGCCCCCAATATGACACCCTCCCCGCTTTCGTCAATCCACCTGCCAGACGGCGGATTCCCTTCAACGGGCCCTTGTCGACCCACGGCCTCCCTCGGTAAATCCTCCAGGAGGAACCGTGCCCGAACCATGGACACCACTCTTGTTAAGCCCTGATGTCCCCTGCTTGAACCTCCAGGTTTCCCACAGCACCGGGCTGCTCCGGCGGCGTGGGGACGGCGGGTGCTTCCCCGCCCCACGCCATCCGTCAGGAATCTCGTACAGGAAGGAATCTAGACCTGCAGACTCCTCCCTGCACCACCTGTACCCAGTCCGGGATCAGGCGACTGCTATGCCTGCCATGCTGGCAGCAGCCGTCTGCGGGCCCCCCGGTGTGCATCGGGATACCGAGGGGCCCTGGCGCCTCCCGGTCCCTACTCGACCGGGATTTCCTTGTACACCTTGCCGACGTCGATCCCCTGGCGCTTGCGGTACGATGAGAAGCCGAAGAAGATCACGGCCGCCAGGACGTACATGCCGATCATGAACAGCATCGAAGTGCTGTTCTGCCAGCCGATGCCGTACAGGTAGCCCGGATCCCAGAACCACTCGACGAGCAGCCAGTCGAGGAAGACGAAGAAGATGAGCCCGGCCACGGTCACCACCGGGAACTTCTCGCCCGCCAGCAGCTTCCGGATTACGTACAGGGCGACCCAGATCAGCAAGACAACATTGGCCACGCCCAGCACGGCGACAACCACGATCATCAGCTGAGTCAGCGCCGTCTGGTCAGCCCATTGGCCGAAAACCGCCAGGGCGTGCTGGTAGGTGCGGTAGATCAGGTAGCCTGCCCCGATCACATAGGCCAGGGTCACCACCCAGCTCAGCCAGGTTTGCACCTTGTACTTGGCGATCGGCGAGCCGTCGAAGATGTTCTTCTGCCGCCAAGGCAGGACAATGCCGGCAATCGCCGTGCCGAAGAAGGTGATGGCGATGACCAACGTCGCGTCCAGCACGATCGACTGCATGCTCACGATGTTGAAGGCATACATGATCGAGATGATCACCGACGGGATCACCATCAGCAGCAAGGCGTTGACGGGTGTGCGAGTGCGGGATTCGATCTTCGACACCCATTCCGGCAGCATGCGGTCGAGGGCGGCAGCGAAGATCACCCGGGTCGAGGACAGGAAGACCGTGCCCGACCAGCCGAACCACCAGAAGCTGACCGCCAGCACGA
>CAZBJQ010000140.1:0-6673 GCA_964492235.1 uncultured Anaerolineaceae bacterium
AGTTCAAGGACACCGGGAGCCTGTTCCGCGAAATGAACGACAAGGACAAGGCCATCTGGCAGGGGATCATCGACGATGCCTTTGAGGACTTTGTGGGCGTGGTTGCCGACGGCCGGGGGATGTCGGTGGATGAGGTGCGTCAGATCGCCGATGGGCGCGTGTACACCGGTGAGCAAGCCCTGGCCCTCGGCCTGGTCGACACGTTGGGAAACCTGCCGGATGCGATCGCTCGGGCGGCAGAGTTGGGCGGGATTGCCGGCGAACCGCGCATCGTCGAGTACCGACCGCCTCCGGGTTTCCTGGAGGGTTTTCTTGGGGTGCGAGGAAGCCAGGCGCCGGGAGAGGTATTGCTTCGGCAGCTGCTGAACGGCGGCCGCCCCATGCTGCTCTACTTGTATCCAGGGATGTAGCTCGGCAGCGCCACCAGGGTCCCACAAGACTGCCGGTGGAGAGGGCCCTGCGAGGGGATGGCTTGGCGCGCTCCCTTTGCGGCGAAGGCGATGCGAGACGTGGGCATTCGGGCCTAGCCCGGAGGCCCACGTCTCGCGAATCTCTGGGGAGCGCAGGTCCTCGAGGAATGGATTTCTGGCTATCCTGCCGTGGGGTGCGGGCCGCGGGGGCGCTCGTGCCGATAGGAGAAGCCCACGTGGGCTCAGGCTGGAGGAGGTGAAATATCATGGACTGCTGATATAATGATGTATGGAGGTGAGATATGCTCCTGGAGTCCACACCCTCCCGGTTCGCCCTGCGGGCAAAGTTGTTTCGTGGCTTCTCGGACCCGTCGCGCTTGAAGATCCTCGAGGCGCTGGGACCATCCCCCTGCACGGTCGGCGAATTGGTGACGCAGACCGGCTTGAGTCAATCCAATGTCTCCAACCACCTGGCTTGCATGCGCGACTGTGGTCTGGTCGTGGCGCAGCCAACGGGCCGCTACGTGACATATGCCATCAGTGACCCGCGAGTCCATGACCTGCTGCAGCTGGCAGACACGCTGCTCTCCGACGTCGCCCGAGGGGTATATGAGTGCACGCGGCTGGACATGCCGCCGGAGGCAGACCGGTGACCAGCCTGGAACGGGTGGAAGTCCCGGTGCGCGGGATGGACTGCGCCGACTGTACGCGCCATGTGCAGCAGGCGATTGCCGGCGTGCGCGGCGTCGAGTCGGTTGATGTGATGCTGGCAGCCGAGAAGGCGATCATCCGCATGGACCCCGGCCGCACATCGATGCAGGCCATTCGCAAGGCCGTCGAGTCTGCCGGTTACTCGGTGCCCGACGAGGCGATCGCGCCTGAGCGTGCCTCGCGCTTGGCGCGCCTGTCCAAGCCGTTGCTCCCCTGGCTGACGTTCGGCCTGGGGATGCTGCTCCTTCTGATCGTCCTGGCCGAGGCGAGCGGTGTCCTCGACTCCGCCAGCGCACGTGTCCCCCCATGGATTCCGATCGCCTTCATTCTCGCGGTGGGCTTTCCGGTTTTCCGCAATGTTGTTCGGGCGGCGAGCAAGGGGCGGGTGATCGCGCACACCCTGATGACGCTGGGGGTCATGGCGGCATTGCTGCTCGGGCAGTGGCTGGCGGCGGCGCTGATTGTCTTCCTGATGTGGGTAGGCGATGCCATCGAGCGCTACACTGCCGGCACCGCCCGCCGGGCGGTGCAGTCCCTGACGGAGATGATGCCGCAATCGGCGCGTTTGCTGCAGGAAGGCATCGAGGTCGAGGTGCCGATCCGTCAGGTCAGGGTCGGGGACACGGTCGTGGTACGACCGGGCGAGAAAATCCCGGTGGACGGCATGGTCGTCGAGGGTCATGCCACGGTGGACGCCTCGGCCCTGACCGGCGAATCGATGCCGGCCGAGGTCGCCCCGGGGTCGGCGGTGTTGGCGGCCAGCCTGGCCCAGCTGGGGAGCCTGCAGGTGCAGACGACGCACATCGGCCCGGATACCACTTTTGGCCGCGTGGTCCGCCTGGTCGAGGAAGCCGAGGCCAATCGGGGCGACGTGCAGCGGATGGCGGATCGTTTCTCGGGCTACTACCTCCCCCTGGTGTTGGCCGTGGCGGGTCTCACATTCCTGACGCGGCGTGACCCGAGCGCGGTCGCCGCCGTGTTGCTGGTCGCATGCTCCTGCTCTTTCGCTCTGGCCACCCCGATTGCCATGATGGCCACCATTGGGGCCGCCGCCCGGCGAGGCCTGCTGTTCAAGGGCGGGCGTGTCGTAGAAGCGTTCGCCCGAGCCGACGTGCTGTTGATTGACAAGACCGGCACTCTGACGCTCGGCCGCCCGCAAGTCACCGACGTGGTCGCCATCAACGGCGCCACGCCGGACTCGCTGCTGACACTGGCGGCCAGCGCCGAGCGCTATTCCGAACACCCCCTGGCTGAGGCCGTGCGCCAGGAGGCGGGGAGGCGCGGTCTGTCGTTGCAGGCAGCCGAAGCTTTTGAGGCCGTCCCCGGGCTGGGCCTGCGCGCCCGCATCGCCGGCAGCCAGATCGCCATCGGTTCCAGCCGATGGGTGACATCAGCGGCGGGCCATCCGGAGATCAGCCGGCTGGAGCTGGAAGGGAAGACTCTGCTGCACGTCGAGCGAGATGGCGAGTTGATGGGGACGGTCGCCTTCTCCGACAGCCTGCGGCCGGAAGTGCCGGAGGCGTTGGACGAGCTTCGGGCCCTGGGCCTGCGGGAGTTCCACCTGCTGACCGGGGACAATACGCGGACGGCGGCGGCGCTGGCCGGGCAGATCGGCGTGCCGTTTTCCGCCGAGCTGCTGCCGGAGGACAAGATCGCCTTCGTGCGCCGTAGGCAGGCGGAAGGCAAGATCGTGGTCATGATCGGCGACGGCGTCAATGACGCCCCGGCTCTGGCCCAGGCGGATGTCGGGATCGCGATGGGCGCCATCGGGAGCGATGTGGCGCTCGAAGCGGCCTCGGTTGCCCTGATGCGCGACAACTGGCTGCAGGTGCCGGAAGCACTGCGCATGGCCCGCCGGACGATGTCGGTGGTGCGGCTCAACCTCGGCTTCACTATCGTCTACAATGCCATCGGGTTGACGCTCGCCGCCCTGGGAATCCTTCCGCCGGTTCTGGCGGCGGCCGCCCAAAGCATTCCCGATCTCGGGATTCTGGCAAACTCATCTCGCCTGCTCCGCCAGAAGGCCCGAAAACGGCAGGTCGGCGTGGAGGGTGGTTGATGGACATTGCCATGATCGGTTTGGGAAAGATGGGGGGCAACATGGCGCTGCGCCTGCTGCGCCGCGGGCACCGGGTGGTCGCCTATGCCCGTTCGGCCGACTCGGTCAAAGCGGCCGAGGCCCAGGGTGCAGTCGGTGCCTTCTCTCTGGAGGACGTGGTTGCCAAGTTGCTGCCGCCACGTGCCATCTGGGTAATGGTGCCGGCGGGCGACCCGACGGAGAAGACGCTGCGCAGTCTGTCCGGTCTGGTGGCGAAGCGGGACGTGCTGATCGACGGCGGCAACAGCAACTACAAGGACACGCTAACCCGGGCCGAGTTCCTCGAATCCAAGGGTGTGGACTTCGTGGATGTCGGAACCAGCGGCGGCGTTTGGGGACTGACCGAAGGTTACAGCCTGATGGTGGGTGGCAAGCCGGAGATCACCGAACGCCTGCGGCCGGTGTTTGAGACGCTGGCCCCCGACCCCGCATACGGCTGGGGACGCGTCGGTCCCCACGGCGCCGGCCACTTTGTGAAGATGGTGCATAACGGGATCGAGTACGGGATGATGCAGTCCCTGGCCGAGGGCTTCGAGGTGATGCACAGCAAGCAAGCCTTCGCGCTCGATGTGCATCAGATCGCGGAGATCTGGCAGCATGGTAGCGTGGTCCGGTCTTGGCTCCTCGACTTGGCCGCCAACGCCCTGGCGGATGACCCGTCGCTGGCGGAGATCAAGGGCTGGGTTGCAGACAGCGGCGAAGGGCGCTGGACCGTGGCCGAGGCCATGGAGCTGGACGTGCCGGCGCCGGTCATCACGCTCTCGCTGTTGATGCGCTTCGTCAGCCGTCAGGACGAAAGCTACGCCGCAAAGATGCTGGCCGCGCTGCGCAACCAGTTCGGCGGCCATGACGTCCAGCGAGAGGAACCGGACCAGGCCGCCCGCTGAGCGCCGGCTGGCTCCCCCCATCATGAATGCGGTGGGCGAGGAAACCCCGCCCGTTTCGCCGGGTCCGCAGACGGCGGCATCGGCGGTGCCCTGCAGGAGGGATCGATGAGTCCGAAGAAGGCGGCTGGGGTGTGGAAGACCTGGCGCGTGCTGATCCTTGGCCTGCTGGTGGTTGCACTCGTGGTAGGCCTGGCGTTGCTTGCCCGCGCCCTGGCGGAGTCCACGGCCGGGACCCCGGACGAAGGCCGGCCGGCGGATGCACTGGCCGAGAGCTCGGATGAGTGTGTCGTGTGCCACAGGCGCACGACGCCGGGAATTGTTGAGCAGTACGGCATCAGCACGATGGCGGCCGCCGAAGTTCGCTGTACCGACTGCCATCAGGTGCCGGCGGATTACCCCGGCGCGGTTGAGCATGAGGGCACCTTCCTCCTGGGGTCACCCACGACCGCCATGTGCCAACGCTGTCACAATGCCGAAGTGGCGCAGTTCTATCAAAGCCGCCATTCCCTGCCGGCCTACGTGGCCTATGCCGGGACCGAGAGGCTGACACCGGAGCAGTTGGCGATGTACGCCGCCATCCCCGAGGGATCGTTCGCTCCGGACAAGAGCCGCAACGCCCTGTTTGCGATCGAGGGCCCGGAGCTGACGGAGTTCGCCTGTGAAACCTGCCACAGCGTCGGCGATCCCGCCGCCGACGGTTCGGTCGGTCAATGCCAGAAGTGCCATCTGCGGCACACCTTCAGCCTGGAGCAGGCGCGCAAGCCGGAGACATGCAACGCCTGTCACATCGGCCCCGATCACCCGCAGTGGGAGATCTACCAGGAGTCGCCGCACGGGATCGCCTACATGACCGGCGGCCAGACCTGGAACTGGGAAGCCGAACCGGGCACGCTGACCGTGGAGGATTTCCCGGCGGCCACCTGCGCCCTGTGTCACTTCAGCGGCTTCGGCGCCAGCGGGACGACGCATGACGTGGGCGATCGGCTGAGCTGGTATCTGTTTGCCCCCATCAGCGAGCGCCGGCCGGGTTGGCAGGACAACATGGTCCGGATGCACAACGTCTGCCGCGCCTGCCACAACGAGAACTTCATCGTCGAGTTCTACGAAGCGGCAGACAAGGCGACATTGGCGGTGAACGACTACGTGGTCGAAAGCGATCAGATCATGAAGCCGCTGAAGGAACGGGGATTGCTCACGGCCGAGCCGTTTGATGAGCCGATCGACTTCACCTACTTCGAGTTGTGGCATCACTGGGGTCGGACCGCCAAATTCGGCGTATGGATGCAGGGACCGGACTACACCCAGTGGCACGGCGTGTACGAAGTGCTCAGCGACCTGGCAGAACTGAAGGAGATGGCGGCCGAGAAGCTGGCCGGAGGCCCGGAGCCCTAGGCCAGCCGCCATGCTCGAAGCCGTGCACCCCCGCCTGGCTGCACTGCGGCGGCTGCCCGTCAGCCGCGACCAGTGCATGTTGTTGATGGCGGCCATCAACGAGATCTTCCTGGGGATCGATACCTACCTGGCTCACCTGATCAGCGGCACGATCCGGCCTAACGAGTGGATCCCGGTTGTCTTTGGTCTTGCGGCAGGGATCGTGCTTCTGATCGCCGGATGGATTGCCTTGCGCAATCGCCCGCTGGCGACGCGTCTGGCCACCCTTGTGCTGGTGGCCAGCATCGTAGTCGGGCTGTTGGGAGCCTACTTCCACATCGTCCGGGCGATTCTGCCGAATGCCGAGGTCGGCCAGCGTCTCTCGGTCGAGCTGCTCGTCTGGGCGCCGCCGATCCTCGGGCCGCTGACGTTTGCGCTGGTCGGCCTGCTCGGCATCAGCGCCGCCTGGATGGAGTCCCCGGCGGACAGCGGAGTGCTGGCGCTTTCCTCCCGGCGTCGGCTGCGCCTCCCCTACAGCAAGACGAGTGCTTACTTGTTCCTGGTGTCAATGGGGTCGCTGGCGACGGTCATCAGCAGCGTGCTCGATCACGCCCGAACTGGTTTCACCAACCCGTGGTTGTGGATCCCAACCGTGGTCGGGGTTTTCGCCACCGTCGCGGCTCTGACCCTGGGGGCGCTCGATCATCCGGCGGCGGCCGACGTCCGGAGCTATGCCGTGGCCATGCTGCTGATGATTGCGGTTGGCCTGGTGGGCGCCGGACTTCACGTTTCCACCGACATGACCGACATGAACGTGCTTGTCGTTGAGCGCTTCCTGCGCGGTGCGCCTGTCCTGGCGCCGCTGCTCTTCTGCAATATGGGCGCTCTGGGTCTGATCGTCCTTCTCGGGCCGGATCGACCCGGCTAGCTCTCCCCCAAGAGAAGCTGCCGTGAGATAGGAGGCTTCGCCCCAGGCCCGAGCCCCGACATCCTGCATCGCACCTCGCTGGAAGAGGCGAGGTCCGATACCCGCAGACTGCAAACCCTCCGGCGGTTGCGACGTCGTCTCGTCGCCACGGGTCCAGCCGGCACGCCCTGGTTGTCGGCAAGGTCCCACAAAGGGAGAGCGATGGTAAGACGTGGCCATCGCCTCTTTCTGCAATCGCCTGCCCGCCCATGGCTGCCGCCGAATCGCC
>CAZBJQ010000141.1:0-6656 GCA_964492235.1 uncultured Anaerolineaceae bacterium
CCTGGCGACCCAGCACCACGACCTGCCGGCGCGCCACCGCAGCCTGGCTGCGGCTCTGGCTCACTCGTGGAACCTGCTTGGGCAGGATCAGCAGCGTGTTATGCGCAGGCTGGCCGTCTTCCGCGGCGGTTGGGATCCCGAGGCCGCAACCGGGGTCGTTGGCGCCTCGCTGGCGGACCTGCAGGCACTGAGCGACAAATCGCTTGTTCGCCGTGACCGCTCGGGTCGCTTCAGCCTGCACACTCTCATGCGACAGCATGCGAGCGAGATGCTCGTTGCCGACGAGAAGTCCGGAGACGTACATCGCGCTCATCTCCAGTACTACAGGAACCTGGCGGAAACCGCGGGATCTCATCTGGCGGAGCCGTCGCAGGTCGAGTGGCTGGAGAGGCTCGATCAGGAGATCTCCAACTTTCGCGAGGCCCTTTCGTGGGGGGTCGGGAGAGGGGAGGCCGAACTGGTTGCCAGCCTGTGTCTGGCGCTGGCGCGTTTCTGGATGATCCGTGGCTTCCTGCGCGAGGGGCAGGAGTGGATAGAAGCGGCGCTTGCCATCCCAGACGGTCCGACTCTCTCGCTACAGGCCAGGCTTCACAATCGGGCCGGAATTCTGGCGGCGATGCAGATGCGTCATGATCTTGCGGAAGCCCATCTCCAGACAAGCGTTGCCCAAAGCCGAGCCCTGGGAGACACTGTGGGCGAGGCGACCTCGATGAACAGCCTGGGCGCCATGTCGATCGAGAGTGGGGACTACGACAGCGCTCGCCGCTACCTTGAGGCATGTCTCCCGTCCTGGAGACAGCTCGACAGCAAGAACGGCCTGGCTTCGACCCTGAACAACCTGGGCGCCGTGGCGCTGCTGCTGGGGGACTACCAGGGCGCCCGGAAGTGGTTCGAGGAGAGCCTGCCACTCTTCCGCGCGCTCGGCGACCGGCGCACGATCGCTGGCGTGCTGTACAACATCGGGGACATGAGCCTGAAACAAGGCGAGACGGAGCCGGCGAGGCGGAACCTGGAAGAGAGCCTGGCTCTGCGCCAGGCGATTGGCGAGATCGGAGGCGTGGCGGAAAGCCTGGAAGGACTCGCTACGCTCGCCGCCGGTGAGGGGAGGGCGGGGAGCGCCGCGCAGCTCTTTGGGGCGGCGACCGTGATGCGTGAGAGCGTCGGGGCGCCCCACGCGCCCGTCAACCAGGGCGACTATGACCAAGCCGTGGCCGAGACCCGGCGCCAACTGGGCGACGAGGCCTTTGCCCAGGCGTGGTCGAAGGGAAGCCGCCTCACCAGAGAGCAGGCGGTCACGCTGGCAGTGACCCCCGGTGATCTGCGGAAGTCCAGGTAGATCTCGCAAGAGTGCCTCACGAGGTTCGTCGACTGGGAAGCCCGCTCCACGGCTACGACTGGGCCTTGACCCGAGGCCACGCGCTTGCCCTCCCCATGAGGACGAGTTCTTCGGCAAGCTGCCGAAGGGAGAGCGGGATGGCCCGGGGTGTGGGGCGGGGTATAATCCGGACTCGAGGGCGGTTAGCTCAGTTGGTTAGAGCGTTGCGTTGACATCGCAAAGGTCGTAGGTTCAAGTCCTATACCGCCCACCATCACCGCCGAGGGCAGCCTCGGCGGCCTTGGTTTTCGACCTGCCGCCGACGTGCAGTCCGCCAGCGCGAAAGCGGCTGCTCCCGACAGGGCTTGCGGGCGGCGAGCGAGGGCACTGCCCCCAATGCCGGCCGTGACGCAGATCTCGTTCTTCTCAGACGACGCCGCCGCCGGTCCCGCTTCCCGGGCGCGGCGGTCGCGCCAGGCTCCACATCCGCAGCCCCGCCATCTCGCCATCGTAGACGACGTTGAACCCGCGTCGGGTGTAGAACCTCACGTTGGCCTCGGATTCGGTCTCGAGGTAGCATGGCAGCTTCTCGGCGTCGGCGCGCGTCAACACGGCGTCCAGCAGCGCCCCGCCGATTCCCCGTCCCTGGCACGAGGGATCGACGCCGATCGACCACAGATACCAGTGCGGCCGCGGCATGTGGGCATGGCGGATCCGATCGGACTCGGCGACCAGCTTTATGAATAGCTTCCGGCCATGTGCAGGAATGTGCATCATCGCCCGCGGCAGGGCCAGCCCGGTGCGCACGATCTGCCACGGGTTGAGATCGGCCCTGCCCGGGGCCAGCCAGCAGGCGACGCCGGCCACGTCCGGCGTGGTGTGCACCAGGCCGTAGCGGCGGCAGGTTGCGATCAACCCGCCCCATAACGCCTGCAGAGAGCGGCGGCGCTCGTCGATGTTCGGGATCACGGCCAGGTAGATCGGATCCTGCAGGAAAGCGCGGGTGAGGACCTCAATTGCGCGCGCCTGGGCCGAGCGCGGCAAGGAGATGACCTCGATTCCGCCCGCGGCGGGCAATCGCCCCACCGCCGATGTTGGGTCTGGCATCTGAATTCACCTCCGTCGTTCGTCCGCGCTGGGCCTGCGGGAGACCGGCCGAGTTGTCTCGGCTCTTGTAGCCCGAGTGTAGCAGAGCCTGGTCGGGATCTATCGAGCAGGCAGAACAGGGCGTCGACGGCGGCGACTCGGTCGCAAGCCCTCCCGCCGAACCGGGTCAGAATCGCGCCTCAGGTCCGGATGCCTGGCCAGCAACCAGGGCTTGCAGGGTTGCGTATAGTAGGTATATGCGCCCGGCGCAGGCCGGCCAGGGCAGTTCCACGCGATCAGGGGCAGGGCATGGAAGCAGCGAACGGCAAGATCATCGATCTGCGTCAGGTCTACAAGGCCTACGACACCGATGCCGGCAGCGTGATGGTTCTCAAAGACATCAATCTGCAGGTGAAGGCGGGAGAGTTTCTTAGCATCGTCGGGCCGTCAGGCTCGGGCAAGTCGACGCTGCTCAACATGATCACCGGTATCGACGCGCCGACCGACGGGGAGATCCACGTCGCCGGCCACGAGATTCACGGCCTGAACGAGAACGACCTGGCCCGCTGGCGCGGCCGGCAGGTGGGCGTGGTCTTCCAGTTCTTCCAGCTGCTGCCGACGCTGACCCTGCTCGAGAACGTGATCCTGCCGGTGGACTTCTGCAGTGTGTATGCCCGGTCCGAACGCGAAGGGCGGGCCATGCACTGGTTGGAACGGGTGGGTATCCCGGAGCAGGCGCACAAACTCCCGAGCACGCTGAGCGGCGGCCAGCAACAGCGGGCCGCCATCGCTCGGGCGCTGGCCAACGACCCGCCGCTGGTCGTGGCCGACGAGCCGACGGGCAACCTGGACTCGAAGACGGCGCGTGAAGTGTTCGACCTGTTCGACGCCCTCGACAGCGAAGGCAAGACCATGGTCGTCGTCACCCACGACAAGGCGCTGAGCGAACGCGCCGAGCGCATCCTGCATCTGCTCGACGGCCGCATCCAGCGCGACGAGGACGCCAACGGGGGCTACACCCGATGAGCGTCATCTGGCGCAAGGTGCTGCGCGACCTGTGGATGAACCGCCTGCGCACGCTGCTGGTGGTGCTGGCGACGACCGTTGGCGTGTTCGCCCTGGGGCTGGTCTTCGGGCTGTCGGGCCTGATGCGGGCACGCATGTCCGAGTCGCACCAGGCCAGCCGGTTCCCCAACGTCATCCTGTACACCGATCGCTTCGAGCAGGACTTTGTCGAATCGATGCGCCAGGAGCGGGGGGTGGCCGCCGCCGAAGGTGAGGACTACACCACGATCCGCTGGCGCTTGCAGGGCGAATCCGACTGGCGCGACGGAACACTGCAAGCGCGGCTGGACTACGAAGATCAACACGTCAATCTGTTTGACCTTATCGACGGGGTGTGGCCCGGAAACCACACGCAAGCTTCAACCGCCAGCCATGTGGTTGCCGTGGAGCGGCTCTCATCCACTTACTTTGACATCCCCATGGGCGCCACGATCGAGGTGGACACGCCGGGACGCGTGCGCTCGCTGCCGATCGTGGGCGTGGCGCGCAACACCCGCGTCTTCCCGCCCCAGTTCGGCGGTGACCCGGTCTTCTACACCACCCTCGAGACGGCTGCCTGGCTCGAGGGACGCGACTCAGGCTTCACCGCCCTCAATCTGCTGCTCGAATCGCCGGAGAGCGCCGGCCTAGACTGGCAGGATGAGAAGCAAGCCGGAACCTACTACACCCAGCGGGTCGAACGGCTCGGCTTCACCGTGTGGTACGCCGAGACCTTCAAGTCCGACGTTCACTGGTTCCAGTCATCGATCGACGGGGTGCTGTTGATCCTGAGCGTGCTTGGGCTGCTCTCGTTGGGGCTGAGTGGATTCTTGATCGCCAACATCATGAATGCGACGGTCACCCAGCAAATCTGGCAGATCGGGGTGATGAAGGCTGTCGGGGCGACGCGTGGAAGGGTGCTGCGTGTGTACCTGGTGACGGCGGTGTTCTACGGTGTGTTCGCCCTGATCTTCGCCATCCCGCTGGCAGCGTTGGCCGCCAAGGAGTTGGCGGGCATGCTGCTCGACCTGCTCAACATCCCGGTCGGGGCGATGCGGATCATCCCGCAAGCGGCAATCCTGCAGGTGGTGATGGCACTGGTCGTCCCGGTGACGGCGGCGCTGATCCCCGCCTATAGCGGCTCGCGCATCCGTGTGGCTCGGGCCCTGAGCACCTACGGCATCGGCGGGCACTTCGGTTCGAACTGGCTCGACCGGCTGGTGGGGCGGGTCAAGGGCCTGCCGCGTCCGCTGGCCCTCAGCCTTCGCAACACCTTCCGCCGCAAGACCCGGCTGGCGCTGACGATGATCACGCTGGTGCTGGCCGGACTGACCTTCATGATGGTGATGAGCCTGAACGCTTCGGCGGATCGCACGATCGACGTGCTGCTGCAAGGCCTGGGGTTCGATGTGCTGATGACGTTCGATCGGCCGATCAGCATCCGGCGCCTCAAGGAGGTTGCCCAGGAAACCCCGGGCACGGCGCGCGCCGAGGCCTGGTCCCAGATGCCGGCGGAGCTGGATAGCTCGGTGGGCGAGCCCAAGCAGATGTTCGTCTGGGGAGTTCCCGGGGACTCGCAGCTGTTTGCGCCGCGCATCGTCGCCGGACGCAACCTGCGGCCGGATGACCGGAATGCCATCGTGCTCAACCTCGACCTGGCGACGGACGAAGGGATCGAAGTCGGCGATCGCATCCAGCTTACCGTTGGAGAGAAGGAGGTCGACTGGGAGGTCGTCGGGCTGATGCTGAAGATCGGCAACGAGCTGACCGACAACTTCGTTCCCTACGACTCCCTGGCGCGGGCGACGCAGAACGCCGGACGTGGATGGATGCTGATGGTGCGCTCGGCCGAAGACAGCACTCGGGCCCGGGAGCGATTGGCGGAGGATCTCAAGTCGACCTTCACCGCGCGGCACATGGAGCCGTCCATGGTGCAGAGCGCCGACGAGACGCGCGCTCAGTCCGAAGCGCAATTCGACATCATCGTCTACCTGCTGCTGGCGATGGCCATCCTGGCGGCCAGCGTCGGGGCGGTCGGGCTGCTGAGCACCTTCTCGATCAATGTCTATGAGCGCCGCCGAGAGATCGGCGTGATGCGCGCCATCGGCGCCACGACGCGATCGGTGGCCGGGATCTACATTGCCGAAGGGATCATCGTCGGCGGGCTGAGCTGGCTGCTTTGTGCGCCGCTGAGCTACCTGGCCTCGAAGCTGTTCACGCACGCCGTGGGGATGGCCCTCATGGAAGCGCCGCTTGAGTTCAGCTACTCGGCCGGCGGTGTGCTGGGCTGGCTGGTGCTGGTGACGGTGATTGGCGCCCTGGCCAGCTTGTGGCCGGCCCGGAACGCCGCCCGGGTCAGCGTGCGCGAGGCGCTGTCGTACGAGTAGGATGCCGCCTCTCTGGCCCCGGCAAGGTCCGTCATTCGAAGGCGAGCCTACGGTGTGGGCCGCGCCCGGAAGCGACCGCATGGATTGACTGGCCCAGGGCCTGGGGTATAATCGCTGCAACAACTTAGCTCCTTGCGGCGATGACCGGGACGAGTAGCCGGCTACCGGGCCACCAGGGAGAGGGGATCGAGGACTGCAAGTCCCCTCGGGCGCCGAAGCGGCGAACACCCCCCGCGAGCTTGACCCCGAAAGGCCTGCGGGCTGAGTAGGGCGAACGGTTGGCCCCGTTACCGGCCGTCCGAGATGGTCTGCAAAGACCAATCTGGGTGGAACCGCGAGGCTATTGGCCCCCGCCCCAGACGGCGGGGGCTTTGCGTTTGTGGAGAGAGGGAGAAGATCATGTCCGGACAGGGGAGCGAGAGGTACGAAGACTCCGAGCTGTACCGCATCCGCCACTCGACCGCTCACATCATGGCTCAGGCCGTCATGGAGATGTTCCCCGGCCACGCCAAGATTGCCATCGGCCCACCGATCGCCGAGGGGTTCTACTACGACTTCGAGTTGCCCCGCAGCCTGACGCCGGACGACCTTGAACGAATCGAGCAACGCATGCGCCAGATCATCGAAGGTGATTACCCCTTCGAGCGCCGCGCATTGAGCGCCGCCGAAGCCAAAAAGATGTACGCCGACCAGCCCTACAAGATCGAGTTGATCGAAGGACTGGAGAAGGGCGGCACCGACGAGTATGGCAACCAGGTCGCCGAGAGGCCGGAGATTTCGATCTACCGCCACGACACCTTCACCGATCTGTGCCGTGGGCCGCA
>CAZBJQ010000142.1:0-6604 GCA_964492235.1 uncultured Anaerolineaceae bacterium
CTAGGCTGGCGCCGTCGGGGCGTGCTGTGGATGGTCCTGATCGAATCGCTGGCGTTGGCCGGGCTGAGCACCTTCTTCGGCATCGTGTTCGGCGTGGCGCTCAACTGGCTCTTCACCCTGACGCCGATGATGGGCGACTACCTGGTGCCGGTCTACACCCCGGGCGTGTTCTTGCAGGTAGTGATCCTGGCGCTGGTCCTCGGCTCGGTCGGCGGGCTATACCCCGCCTGGCGCGCAGCTAATCTGCAACCTGTTGAGGCATTGCGATACGAATGAGCACTGATGAATCGACATGTGTCGTCCAGACCCTGAGCCTGGTCAAACTGTACGGAGACGGCGACGAAGTGCGCGCCCTGGATGGCGTGGACCTCCGCATCCAGGCGGGTGAGTTCGTTGCCATCGTCGGCCCCTCCGGCTCGGGCAAATCGACCCTGCTCAACATGCTGGGGGCACTCGACCGCCCCACCAGCGGCAAGGTCCTCATCAATGGGGTATCGCTGGATGAGGTCAAGGACCTGGACGGCTTTCGCAGCCGGACGGTCGGTTTCGTCTTCCAGACTCACAATTTGATCCCGACGTTGACCGCCGTCGAGAACGTGGAAGTCCCCATGCACGAAACGCAGCCCGGCCGGGAGGAACGCCACGCCAGGAGTTCGGAGCTCCTCCAGCTGGTGGGGCTGGAGAAGCGGATGAACTTTCTGCCGAACCAGCTCTCCGGTGGTGAGCGTCAGCGCGTGGCATTCGCCCGGTCGCTTGCCAACCGGCCGGCGATCGTCCTGGCAGATGAGCCCACGGGAAACCTCGACTCGAAGAACACGCAGGAGATCATGGCGTTGATGTCCGAACTGAACCGGACGCAGGGCACGACTCTAATTGTGGTCACCCACAATCATGAGGTCGCCCGCGAAACAAGGCGGGTCATCACGCTTCGCGATGGGAGGATACAATCGGACATTGCGGTCCGAAGCGCCTTCGATAGCGACCTGATGGACCTGAAGGCCTCCGCTCTGGGACAAGCCCTTCTGAACGGGGATCTTATCCCGGACGAACTGAAGGACATTGCACCCAGGCTCCGGCGGCTGCTGGAGCGGGTATGACATGTGATTGCACGTAGACCAGCGTTCCCGGCTGCCGAGGTTTCACCGGCCAGCGCGGCATGACAAGGAAGGACTAACCATGAGAACACCCAACCGTTCCAACCTGGCTGTTGCCCTGTTCCTGACGGCGACGGCCGTGCTCCTGGCGGCTTGTTCAGGCTCGGGCAGCGCAGTGGAAGACGCAGCAGCCCTCACGCCGTCCCCGGACCTCCCGCCCTCCAACGCCGTCGTCGCCGACGGACGCGTGGTGCCGATCCAGAACGCCTCCCTCAGTCTGGAAGCGGGCGGTGTCGTCAGCGAGATCCTTGTCGCCGAAGGGGACCAGGTCGAGAAGGGGCAGCCGTTGGTGCGCCTGAGCACTGCCGACCAACTGGCTGCGGCTGTGGCCTCGGCCCGGCTGCAGGAGATCATCGCCCGCCAGGAGCTCGAGGCGCTGCAGACCAACTCGCCCGTGGCCACCGCCCTGGCACAGCTCAGGCTCGCCAATGCCCGGGATGCGCTCAAGGACGCGGAGTATCGATGGCGCGTCCTACAGGAAGGCAACCGCGCCACTAAAGAAGTCATCCGGCTGGCGGAAGCCAACTACCTGCTCGCCGAGAAGGCGCTCGACACAGCCCAGGGAGACTACGCGTCTGTGGCCGATCGTGATAAGGATGACCCCGGTCGGGCCGAGGCGCTGTCGAGCCTGGTGGGCGCTCTGAACCGCCGCAACGAGACCCGGCGCAATCTAAACTGGTATACCGGGCGTCCCTCGGAAATCGACCAGGCTATCCTCGATGCCGAACTGGCCGAGGCGCAGGCCAATGTCCAGACGGCGGAGAAGGCGTATGTGGACGTCAAGGACGGCATCGACCCCGACGACCTCGAGCTGGCCGAGGCTGGACTGGCGCAGGCACAGGCTCAGCTGCGGGCCGCCGAATCGGCCTTGGCACAGGCCGAGCTGCGGGCGCCGTTTGCCGGCGTGGTGACGGCCCTCGACCTGCGGCGCGGTGAGTTCGTCGCACCCGGCGTCCCGGTCGCCTGGCTGGCCGATTTCTCGGACTGGCGTATCGAGACGACCGATCTGGGCGAAATCGACGCCGTCAATGTGCGGATCGGCGACACGGCCTCCGTCACGCTGGATGCGCTCCCCGAGGTCGAGCTCAATGGGACCGTCGACACGCTCAGCGGCTACGGACAGACCCGGCAGGGCGATATCACCTACAAGGCCGTCATCCGCCTTGAGCCGCCCTATCCTGACCTGCTTTGGAACATGACCGCCTATGTCACGATCTTGCCCGAGCTGACCGCATCGCCCTGAGTCCCTCGGACCGTGACGCCCTGGGCGGGGGAAACCTGCCCGGGGCGTCCCGCGTCGCACGGACCCACCTCCGGGGCCAATGGGGATGCCGCTGCCGACAATGATGAGCAACCGAACTGACGCCCTCGATCGTACGCGGCTACAAGACCTGGATCATCACTCCCGCCTGGATCCGCATCACGGGCACTCCGCCCTCTCCAGCATCATCCTGGGAGGGCAGGATGGCTTGGTGAATGTGTTGGGGGTGCTGCTGGGTGTGGCGGCGGCGACGGGTGACACTCGGATCATCCTTGCCGCCGGGATGGCGGCCACCTTCGCCGAGTCGGTCTCGATGGGGGCTGTGGCCTACACTGCCACAATCGCCGAGAGCGACCTGTACCATAGCGAGGTCGAGCGGGAATATCGGCACATCGCCGCAGTGCCCCGTGTTGAGCGGGCCGAAATCCGGAAGATCTTCGCGGCCAAGGGCTTTCAGGGAGAGCTGCTGGACCGGATTGTTGAGACCATCACCGATGATCGGGACGTCTGGGTCCAGCAGATGATGGCCGAGGAGCACCGCTTGTCACCGTCCGATCGCGGCGATGCGCGCCGGGCGGCCTTCGTGGTCGGGGTATCGGCCATCCTTGGATCCTTGATCCCGATCGTACCCTTCCTGCTCCTTCCCGTCCGACCCGGCATGGTCGCGGCCCTGGCGCTGGCCGGCGTCTCCCTGTTTGCAGTCGGCGCCTACAAGGCTCGTGTGACCATCGGCAGGCCCGCCCGCAGCGGAGCGGAGATGGCGGTCATCGGAATCGTCAGCGCCCTGGTGGGCTACGCCGTCGGCCTGCTCTTCAAGACCCCGGTCACCCCCTGATCCAGCAGGCGCGAGCCTGGGCCTTTCTCTTACGCAGCGAACTTCCAGGATGCACCCTTGTCTATCAGGGCAACAAGATGACCCTCTTCACAGGAAGGGGAACTCGCGGGAGGCATGGCCTTTTCAGCCGCCTCCCAGCTGCCTCACGAGGGCGCCGGCTTGATCTCGACGGTGGTCTGGCGCCTCGATCCTCGACCGGCGAGCCGACGCCCGGCCTCGAGCTAGCCGGCCGACCCAGTCCCCTGAATGCCTCCCTCTGTCATTCGGGCGAGGTCGCCCAGCGCCGCCTCGACCTCCGCCGGGGTGACTGTGCGGTTGGGGTCGGCCTGGTGGAGGAGCGATCCATCGGCGGCCCTCTCCATGGCGACGGCCCGGATCGGGAGATCCCGCCGCAGGGCCTCCTTGACGAGTTCCGCCGCGGCCCGGTAACCGATCAAGGGATTCAAGGCGGTGGCGACAATCGGGTTCCGTGAGAGCCAGTGTTCGGCCTTGGCCCGGTTGGCCTCGACGCCGCGCACGCATCGATCCGTGAAACAGGCCATCGATCCGATCAAAATCTGCATCATCTCGAACAAGTTGTGGGCAATGACCGGGATCATCGCGTTTAATTCCAGCTGGCCGGCTTGCGTCGCCAGGGCGATCGTCGTGTCGCAGCCGACAACCTGGAACATCGCCATGTCCAGCATCTCGGCCATCACCGGATTCACTTTGCCTGGCATGATGCTCGACCCCGGCTGAACCGACGGCAGCCGCAGCTCATCCAGACCGGTCGTCGGCCCGGAGGCCAACAGCCTGAAATCGTTGGCTATTCGGATCAGGGTTAGCGCCAGCGTGCGCATGGCGGCCGAGAAGTCGGCCATGTCTGCCGTCGACTGCATGCTCTCGAACAAGTCGTCCGACAGACGGAGATTGAACCCACACAGCTCGGACAGGCGGCTGACCATTCGCGACGCAAATTCAGGGTGAGCGTTCAATCCGCTGCCCACAGCCGTGCCGCCGATACCCAGCCGGCGCAAGCCGTCGGCGGCGCGGTCAATCCGTTCACCATCGCGCCCCACGGCGCGGGCATAGGCCTTGAACTCCTGTCCCATCCGCACAGGCACGGCGTCCTGCAAGTGGGTCCGGCCGGACTTGACCACATCCTCGAAGGCAACCGCCCGCTCTTGCAGCGCCTCTGCCAGCCGATGGATCTGACCGGCCAATTCCTCGAGCCGCCACAGGCATCCGAGACGGATGGCCGTGGGAATCGTGTCGTTGGTGGACTGGGCCATGTTGACGTGATCGTTGGGATGCACTCGATACTCCCCCAGCGTGCCTCCCAGGAGCAGCGTCGCCCGGTTGGCGATCACTTCGTTGACATTCATGTTGTGGCTGGTGCCCGCGCCCGCCTGGAAGGGGTCGACCACGAAGGCCTCCTCCCATTGGCCCTGCCGCACCTCTTCGGCGGCGTCGCGGATGGCAGCGGCGCGGTCCGAGTCGAGCAGAGCCAGCTCGAAGTTGACCTCAGCCGCGGCGCGCTTGATCGTGGCCATCGACCAGATGAACGCCCGGCGCGGCTTGAGGCCCGACACGCGGAAGTTCTCCACTGCCCGCTGAGTCTGGGCACCGAACAGCGCTGTTGCAGGCAGGTGGACCTCGCCCAGCGAATCGCTCTCGATACGAAAGGAATCCCCAGCCATCTTCTCCCTCCCCGGGCCCTGGTCCCGGAAGCAAAGAGGGAGCTCTGCGGCTCCCTCTCCTACGAGTCTGGACGGCGGAACTAACTCTCCAGAGCCTTGTAGCCTGGCCCGGTCTTGAAGTAATCGTAGTTCGGCTTGATGTCGGGCGTCAAGTCAACAACGTCGCCGGCATTGAGCTTCTTGGTGTGATCCAGGTGCACTGCCTCGCCATGGTGATCGTTCCCATCAAACACCGCGTCGTAGCCCGCCACGCCAGCCGGCATGGAAACCACCTGACCGGCCTTGGCCACAAGCGCCGATGGGACCTCATCCTCCGTGAAGATCGCCTCGAACGGGCACTCGGGGATGCAGGCACCGCAGTCGATGCAAGTATCCGGATCGATGTAGAACCAGGGCCATTGATCTGCCGGTTTCCCTGGCACGATGCACTCGACCGGACACACATCGACGCATCCCGAGTCACGCAGGCACAGGCTGGTGATGATGTGCGTCATTTGCTCGAACCTCCCGATTGACTCTCATGTGCTCGGGTCGTGCCCGACGGAAGTCAGCCTTCGATTAGGAGCCGAACAGCGCCGCAACTTGTTGCCAGTTTACCACGTTCCACCAGGCGGCGACGTAATCCGCGCGGCGGTTCTGGTAGTTGAGGTAGTACGCATGCTCCCAAACATCGAGGGCCAGCAGCGGCTTGGCGCCATCGGACAGCGGGCTGTCCTGATTGGCGGTCGAGACCACCTGCAGCTTGCCGCTCTTGTCGGTGACGAGCCAGGCCCATCCGCTGCCGAACCGGCCCATGGCCGCCTTGGCGAATGTGTCCTTGAAGGCGGCGAATTCGCCGAAGGTCGCCGCCATGGCCTTGCCCAGCGCACCTCCGGGCTCCCCACCCTTGCCTGGACCCATGAGCGTCCAGAATAGCGTGTGGTTGGCGTGCCCACCGCCGTTGTTGCGGACGGCGGTGCGAACGGCTTCCGGGACGCTGTTCAAGTCCGCGACCAGCGCCTCGACCGGCTTCTTCAGCAGGTCCGGGTGCGGCTCCAGGGCAGCATTGACATTGTTGACGTAAGCCTGGTGGTGCTTGGTGTAGTGGATTTCCATGGTTCTTGCGTCGATGTGCGGCTCGAGTGCGTCGTAGGCATACGGCAGTGGCGCGAGTTGATACGGCATGATCTGGTTCCTCCTTGTTGTGGTCCTCGTACAGTCGAATTGACCAGCGCGGGGACTTCCGGTAGTATCGCCGGGCAAGCGCCCAAACGAATCGGACTGAATTGGCCTGATTCTATCCCTTAGGGACAACATCCGTCAAGGTAATGTACGGGTTAAGGACAGGTGAGCCACGCTGCAATCGCCACCTGCCGTGGCGGGAGGCAAGCTCTCCAACGGGCAGCAGGACAGACTCGCTTCCGGCCACACCGCCTTGCCCCTCGCGAAGCAGCCCTGTGGGCCTCTCCGCGGTGCAGAGAGGCTTCCCACCAAGCGGGCTATGCGCAGAGCCCTTACAGGGATGCTCACCTGCACCGCACCTGCGGTGCGCCGCGGGCCGTCTCGCCCCAGCGGGCCGTGGCTCGCGGCCCGAACGGGGTTCAGGTGTCGCGAGGCGATGGAGTCTTGGAGGGGTTGGGAGTTCGAGGGATCGAAGCGAGGCCGCCCACAGATAGGGATGGCCTGCCGTTGAGCA
>CAZBJQ010000143.1:0-6569 GCA_964492235.1 uncultured Anaerolineaceae bacterium
GGGATCCCGGGACAGGTACTGCCGGCGACGCTGGCCGACGTGGCCCTGGTGGCAGACAAGACGCCGGTGATGGACGCACAGTCGGTCCGAATCCAGGGTGAAAGCCGCATCCCGGGAATGCCCGGGCGCGTTCGAACCGTGCACCTCGAGCCCAATGACCCGCCGGCCTATCCGGGAGCGATCAAAGCGATCCTGGCTGCGGATATGATCGTGCTCGGCCCCGGAAGCCTGTATACCAGCGTGCTGCCGAACCTGCTCGTCCCGGACTTGGGCAAGGCGGTACGCGCCAGCCGGGGCTTCAAGGTGCATGTTTGCAACATCGCCAACCAGCCAGGTGAGACCGACGGCTATGATGCCGCGGCACATCTGGCGGCGCTGGAAGACCATGTCGGGCGGGGGCTGGTGGATACGCTGCTGGTGAACGATCGGCTGGACATCCCGGCGCCGGAGCCGGTGAAGTACGTCCCGCCTCCGACCAAGGCCCTGACCTCGACGTCGGTCTACTCGGCTGACCTGGTGGACCCGCAGCGCCCATGGCGTCACGACCCCGGCAAGCTGGCAGCCGCCCTGATCCAAATGCTGGAAGAACGCACAGGCCCGCTGGTGAGCGCGCCGCCCCTAGGCGAGGCGGATCTCCCGGGCCTGAACTGATACTGGACACACAGGAGCACTGCAATGGCAACGAAGGTAGGCATCAACGGTTTCGGCCGGATCGGCCGGCAGGTCTTGAAGGCGATCAACGACTACCATTCGGACCGCCTGGAAGTCGTGGCCTTCAACGACATCGGCGATCTGAAGACGATGGCGCATCTGCTGAAATACGACTCGAACTACGGCCGCTTTGACGGAACGGTTGAGGTCGTGGGCGAGGCGCTCGTCGTCGACGGCAAGAAGATAGCGGCTTTCAAGGAGAGCGATCCTTCCAAGATCGCCTGGGGGGACCTGGGCGTGGAGGTCGTGATTGAAGGGACAGGCCTGTTCACGATCAAGAAGGACGGGGTTAGCAAGAAGGGCAAGGAGGTCAAGGGCGCCGAGAACCATATCACCAAGGGCGGCGCCAAGAAGGTGATCATCACCGCGCCGGCGGAAGGCGAAGACATCACCATCGTGCTGGGGGTCAATGACTCAAAGTACGATCCCGCCTCGCACCATGTGATCTCGAACGCCTCGTGCACGACGAACTGCCTGGCGCCTGCCGTCAAGGTGGTCCACGACAATTACAGGATCGTGCGCGGCATGATGACTACCATCCACGCCTACACCAATGACCAGAAGATCCTCGACCTGCCGCACAGCGACCTGCGGCGGGCGCGTGCCGCGGCCATGAGCATCATCCCCACCACGACCGGCGCCGCCAAGGCTCTCAAGCTTGTGATCCCGGACCTCGCTGGCAAGTTCGACGGCTATGCCCTGCGCGTGCCGACCTCAACCGTATCCGTGGTGGACATCACCGCCCAGATTGAGAAGCCCACAACCACCGAGGACCTCCGTCAGGCGTTCCGCTTGGCTGCGTCCGGCGCGCTGAAAGGCATCCTGGCGGCCATCGATGAGCCCCTGGTCAGCATCGACTATAAGGGCGACCCGCACAGCTCGTCGGTGGATCTGCCGTTCACAATGGTTCTGGGGAAAGATGCCGGCGACTTCATCAAGGTCGTGGCCTGGTATGACAACGAGTGGGGCTACGCCGTCCGCACGGCCGACCTGGCGAACCTGGTCGCCTCCAAGCTATAACGGACGTTGGCCATGAACAAGAAGAGCGTACGCGATATCGACCTCAAGGGGAAGCGCGTCCTGATGCGCGTGGACTTCAACGTCCCGATGAAGGACGGTGCTGTCAGCGACGACAAACGCATTCGCGCCTCGCTGAAGACAATCCAGTACGTGCTGGAGCAGGGAGCGAGCCTGATCCTGATGAGTCATCTCGGCCGGCCGAAAGGTGGACCGGATCCTGAGTTCAGCCTGAAGGCCGCGGCCGAGGCGTTGTCGGTGCTGCTCGGGCACGCGGTACAGATGGCCCCCGACTGCGTCGGCCCGGCGGTCGTCGCGATTGCTGCGCGGCTGAAGCCCGGCGACGTGCTGATGCTGGAAAACGTTCGATTCCACAAAGAGGAAGAGAAGAATGACCCGGCCTTCGCCAAGCAGTTGGCCGCGCTGGGCGACGTCTATGTGAATGATGCCTTCGGCTCGGCCCACCGGGCTCACGCCAGCACGGAAGGCGTGGCCAGGCACCTGCCGGCCGTTTCGGGTTTCCTGATGGAGCAGGAGCTCGAATACTTGGGGAAGGCCACAAGCGATCCTCCGCATCCGTATGTCGCCATCTTGGGTGGTGCCAAGATCAGCGACAAGATCGCGGTCATCGACAACCTGCTGGAGAAATGCGACAAGCTGATCGTCGGGGGCGGTATGGCGAACACCTTCCTGGCCGCCAAGGGCTATGAGCTGGGTGACAGCCTGGTCGAGAAGGACTCGCTGAAGACGGCCGAAGCCATCCTGGACAAGGCCGCCGGCCGGCTCGTCCTGCCGGTGGACGTGGTTATCGGAGACAGGTTCGAGGACTCGGCGGAGATCAAGACGGTCAAAGCGGATCAGGTGCCGGCCGGCTGGCGCGTGATGGATATTGGACCCGCCAGCCTGGAGCTCTTCAAGCAGGCGATCACCGGAGCCAAGCTGGTAGTCTGGAACGGCCCGATGGGGGTGTTCGAATTCCCGAAGTTCGCCGAAGGCACGTTCGCCCTAGCTCGCATGTTGGCGGAGAGCGGAGCCACCACCGTGATCGGCGGCGGCGACAGTGCCAGCGCCGTCAAGAAGGCCGGCGTTGCCAAGCAGATGACACATGTCTCCACCGGCGGCGGTGCCTCGCTGGAGTTCCTGGAAGGCAAAGAGCTTCCAGGCGTGGCCGCCCTGATGGACCGCTAGGCATGGAGCCATGGGCGCGATGACAGACCCCCGGACCCACGGGGGTCTGTCTTGTCCCGCCGAACCTACAGCTTCCTTTCTCTTGGCCGGGGATCGTTGCCACCGGAAGGGCGCGATTCTATAATCCAGGCGTCAAGCATGGAGGCTCGGCATGCCCTTTGCCATCGGCGAGAACGTCGGACCTTACCGCATCGTCCAGCAGCTCGGCCAGGGCGGCATGGCAACCGTCTTCCGAGCCTACCACGCCTCGCTCGACCGGTATGTGGCCATCAAAGTTCTTCATCCGGCCTTCACGCAGGATCCCACCTTCCAAGCGCGCTTTCAGCGTGAAGCAAAGGTCGTTGCGCGGCTGGAGCATCCCAACATCGTCCCCGTCTACGACTATGCGGAGCACGAGGGAAAACCCTATCTGGTGATGAAGTTCATCCAGGGGGAAACGCTCAAGGCCCGCATGGCGCGCGGCCCGGTGGGCGTTCAAGCTGGCCTTCGGATCGTCGACGCGGTGGGAAGCGCCCTGGCGTATGCTCACCGACAAGGGGTGTTGCATCGGGACATCAAGCCGTCGAACGTCCTGTTGAGCGCCGAAGGGCCCATCTACCTTGCGGATTTTGGGCTGGCGCGGATCGCAGCCGCCGGGGAGTCGACTCTATCGTCCGATATGCTGCTGGGCACGCCGCAATACATTTCCCCCGAGCAGGCGCGGGGCGATCGCGACCTCGACGCCAGGACGGACATCTACTCGCTCGGGGTGGTTCTGTATGAAATGGTGGTCGGACAAGTTCCGTTCAACGCCGATACGCCGTTCTCGATCATTCACGACCACATCTACAGCCCTCTGCCTTTGCCAACCAAGGTCAACCCGCTTGTACCGGAATCGGTCGAGCAGGTCTTGCTTAAGGCCCTTGCCAAAGATCGCAGTGACCGCTATCCGTCGGTGGACGATCTGGTGAGTGCGTTTCGAGGGTCGGTGTCTCGCCCGACCGGGGGAAGCGCGGTGCCAACGCCACAGGCTACGTGGCCGCCTGTGGTGCCATCCGTGGCGGCCGCCACGGAAGCCGCAGCGGAGCGGCGGGACGGAGCTTTAGCCGGGGCGCAGGTGCCTAGGAAGCGCCGCATGTCACGGCGGACGTGGATACTCCTCGGTGGGGTCGTGGCCTTCGTCTGCGCATGCCTGACGTTCCTGGCGATCGCCTCGCGCAGCCAAGATGGCCAAACCCCAGGGCCGACGGCACCTGCGGAGGTAACACAGCCAGCGCGGCCGCCGGTCGAGGAGGGCGCCGTGGAGACGGCAAGGCGGGCAGTGGCCTCGGAACCAGAGAACCCGGTTCTGAGGGCGGAGTTGGGAACAGCGCTGCTGCAGAACGGCCAACCCCGCTTGGCCTATGCCGAGTTTGTCAAGTCGGGCAACCTCTACCTTTCGCGTGGCCAGCATGCAGAGGCGGCCAAGGCCTACCTGTCGGCGCTCAGCATTCCCGGGGAGGGGGGGACCAAAGCCGACCCTGCAGTCATCGAGCGGGCCGAGCAGGCGCTGTTCCTGGCCGCGCCGGACCCGGCTGCCCTGGACATCATCCAGGAGGTGCGCGCCCTGGCGCCGGATTGGCCCAGTTTGCCGCTCCTGGAGGCCAGAGCACAGATATACGCTGGCCAACCGGAGGTGGCGACCGTGCTCGCCGCCCAGGCTCTTCAGCAACACCCAGACGACACCATGGCGCGCGCAGTACAAATCGAGTTGCTGATCCAGTCGAGTGCCACGGATGAGGCGCTGGTCATGGTGAAGGAGACGCTGCGCCAAGAAGAGATGCCACTCTGGCTGAGCGAGCATCTGCGTAATCTGCTGGCCAGCATCGAAGCCCCCTAGCGCCGAGGACCACCCCTGAGTGGAATGCCGCCGGTAGTCTGGAACGGGCAGAGGAACTTGACCGTGCCGGAGAGCCTGGCGCTTCGGCATCCCTTGCTGCTCCGGCTGCGGCAGGTCAGTGGCGTGGGGCAGGTGTTGTGTCCATCTTTCCCGATGTAGGCCTCCGCCGTCGAGCTGACCCTGGCAAGCGGCGTGGAGGTCCACGCCCAATACATGCACTGGGCGAAATCCGCGGGACACACCCTGTGAGTCTTGGCCGCGACCTTCCTACCAGGTTGATGAATCATGCCTTTCTCCTAGGAGGGAACCGCATAGGTGGTGTTTGGGAGAAGTCCCGACCACCACCAATGCGAATTCCTCTCCGGCGGGATGGCGCTTTCAGCAGCCTGCCAAGATCGCGCCGGTTCGGCATCTGGGGTCGCCCCCGTGGCGCGGTTTCTCCGGTGAGATTGTGATGGCGCGGCAAGGCTGAGCGGGCGTGGCGCTCGATGCGCGACTAGAGCCGATCCTGTGTGGAGGAAACGCTGGTCGAAGATGAGTCGGGCCGGACAGCGGAGGGTATCGGCCGGCAACTGACGGCGGCGTTGGGCGGCATCTCCTCGGCGCAGGCGGCCTCACTCCTCGCCGCCGACGAGCCGGTGTGGGCCACGGGCACCGTGAGAGGCAGGCCTGGTCGGAGTCAGCCGTCCGTTTTGTGGCCGAGGGGACCCGGGCTGGGATTGCCGCGCTGCCGGGAGGTCCGGTGGAGCAGGCAAGGCGCGTGCTCTACGGCGGCAGTCCGGCGGCGGCCAATGCGGGGGAATTCCTCCAGCTGGGCGGAAGCGACGGAGCGCTGGTCGGCGGCGCGAGGCTGAAGGCCGCTGAGTTCTTGCCGATCGTGCAATCGAGGCTGGGCTGGAGGGCTCTGCCTCAGCCTGTGCCGAATTGCCTGTCTCCGGCGTCGCCGAGCCCAGGGACGATGTAGCCGCGGTCATTGAGATGGTCATCGACCGCGGCCAGATAGATCGGCACATCGGGATGCTGGGCGTGCAGGTGGGCGATGCCTTCCGGGGCGCCTATTACGCCCACGAACTTAATGCGGGACACTCCCCAACGCTTGAGAATACCGACGGCCGCCACGGCTGAACCCCCGGTTGCCAGCATGGGGTCGAGCAGCAGGCAGACTGACACCGTCGGCTCGACAGGCAGCTTGTTGTAGTACTCAACAGGCTTGAGGGTCTGCTCGTCCCGATACAGGCCGATGTGCCAGACCTCGGCTGTCGGCATCAGGTCCCACACGCCTTCGACCATTCCCAGGCCCGCTCTCAGTATCGGCACCAGGCCGATCTTCTCGACCAGCAGGGCAGCGCTGGCATCGGCCAGAGGGGTGGGGACGGTGATGGGCTCCAACGCCAGGTCCTGCGTCGCTTCATAGCTCAGCAAAGCCGCAATCTCGCGAATCAGCTCCCGAAAACGCTTCGGGTCGGTATCGCGGTGTCGCAGCTTGGCCAGTTTGTGGGCGACGAGCGGGTGAGATGACACATGGATGCTCTGGTTGGTCATGCGGACCTCCCGTTCTGAAGGTGCGGTTTCCAAGCGGAAGACGGAAGCCGGCGCAAGATGACCGTCGTCAGGTCATCATCGAGATCGACGTTCTCGCAAAACTCGGTGACGCGCTGGCGAATGAGGTCAGACAGAGACTGCGCCGTGCAGTCGTTCTGCTCGTGGATGGTCGCGCACAGCCGGTTGGCGCCGAATGCCTCGCCGCGCGGGTTGATGGCCTCGGTCACGCCGTCGGTATACAGAACAACGGCCG
>CAZBJQ010000144.1:0-6466 GCA_964492235.1 uncultured Anaerolineaceae bacterium
GGGGATGGATGGGAGTCGAACCCACCGCGGCCCGCTGAGCGGCCCGTCGCCGGTTTTGAAGACCGGGGAGCCCACCGGGACCCAACCAGCCCCGCGGATGGGGGAAGGATACCGCGCCCGTTTGGGCGTGACAAGGGTCGGCAATCGGCGCCGCGAAGCGGCTACAATTCCATCGCTCGCCGGCTGCGCGCGCTGGGCCGGTCCCGAGGGTGGGTCGTGCCAAGACGTCCCGGACGTAGTCATGGATCGCCCAGGCTGCACGCCCGCCAGTGGTTGAGTGGGCTCGTCCTTCTCTCGGTATTTGCCGGCGGCTGCGCTGGAGCTCCGCCTCCCAGCCCTTCGGCGCCTCCGAGTCCCGCCGTCCTGGGGCCCACCTCTACAACCACCTGGGCAACCCCCACTCCTACGCAGCCCCCGCCTGCGCCGACGCTGGCCCCGATCGCATCGCCCTCGCCGCTTGATTGGCGCCGAGGGCCGGCCGAGGCGCCTATCACCTTGCTGGTTTACTCGGACTTCCAGTGCCCGTCGTGCGCGCGCTTGGCCCCGGTGCTCGCCAGCTTGCTCGCAAAGCACCCGGCGGACCTCCAGATCATCTTCCGTCCCTACCCGTTGTGGCCGATACACGACAAGGCGCTGCTCGCTGCCGAGGCGGCGGAGGCTGCCGGCGTCCAGGGGTACTTCTGGGAAATGCACGATCTGCTCTTCGCTGGCGCCGATGAATGGGTCAGTCTCAGCCCGGAGGACTTCCTACGTTGGGTCGAACATGCCGCCAGGTCTCTCCCGCTCGACCAGCCGCGGTTCGAGACCGCGATGCGCGAGCGAGCCTTCCTGACACAGGCCGAGCAGGACTTTAACACTGGCTTGGCCTCCGGGATCGCTGGCACGCCATTCCTTTTCCTCAACGGGGCATACGTTCCACTACCGCCGACCATCAACAACCTGGAAGCGCTGATCCGCCTGGACCTGCTGGAGTACAAGGGCCTCCCGACGGGGCCGCCGGTCACAGCCGATCCGGAGAAGGCATATCGGGCGGTGCTGCATACAACGGCCGGCGAGATCGGGATCAGGCTGTTCCCCGACTCTGCGCCGCAGGCCGTTGGCAGCTTCCTGTACCTTGCAGCACTGGGCTGGTTCGACGGCACCAGCTTCCATCGAGTTCTCCCTGGCGCGCTGGCGGAAACCGGCGATCCATCCCACACCGGATTGGGGGGACCGGCCTATCGCTTTGAGAACGAAATCGATTCGGACCGGTCATTCGCCGAAATCGGGATGGTGGGACTGCGCAATGACGGCCCTGGGTCGAACGGCAGCTTGTTCTTCGTCAACCTGCGGCCGCTTCCCGATCTCGATGGGACGCATACAATCTTCGGTCGCATCGACTCGGGCTTAGATCTGATCCAATCGCTGCCCGCCCGCGATCCGCTCGAGGATTTGCTCGAAGAGCCGCCCCTGATCATCGAGCGAGTCACGATCGAGGAGTCAGACAGCTAGAAGCCCTCCTTGCTTGACATCGTTCTCCCGCAGTGCTAGAGTTGCGCCGATCTGCGCCGGAACGGCATCCTCCCAGCCTCAGGTGGATCGAGCGTGTCCAAGTCCCGCACTGAATCGATGGTAGAGCGGCTCCGCATCCTCAGAGCATCTTCCCCGGACGCTGAGGCCTCGGCAATCGTCAGCGTGGACGGACTGACCATGGCCTCCGCTCTGCCTCAGAGTGTTGAAGAAGACCGGGTTGCGGCCATGTCGGCCGCAATGCTCTCGCTGGGCGAACGGATTGCCACTGAGTTAGGTCGCGGGACGCTCGACCAGGTTTACATCAAGGGCGAAGGCGGCTACGTTATCCTGATGGCGATCGGCCGCGAGGCCGTGCTCACAGTGATGGCCCGTCCTGAAACCCAACTGGGATTGCTGTTCCTGGAAATGCGTCGGACCACTGAAGAGCTGGCCAACTTGCTGTAACCCGAGGCCTTGACGTGACCCCGATCGCAAGGAGCGGGTATTTCTTCCCGAATAAGGCGGTGCTCGATCAGTTGTGTGCCCTGGAAGACCTGATGGGCAAGAACGGACTGAGCGCGGTTCTCAACCTGTCGGGTCTGAAAGGCTGGATCGACCACTATCCGCCGGACGATCTCGAGAAGCAGATCGACTTCGCTGACGTCGCCTCGATTCAGCTTGCGCTCGAGGAGGTCTACGGCGTCCGCGCCGGACGGAACATCGCTCGCCGTTCGGCGTGGCCGGGAATGGAAGGCGCACTTCGACAGATCGGCGCCCTCGATCCGCTGTCGGAGGTGGCAACTTCGGCCCGGGCCCCGGGGGAGAAGATCGCCATCGCCCTGACATCCCTGGCGGCTGCGCTCTCTCGGCTCTCCGACCAAGCAAGTCAGGTCCGGCCAACGGAGTCGGGCCAGTTGTTCTCCTCCCAGCCATGTCCTCATTGCTGGGGGAGAAAAGCGAGCGAGCCTGTATGCCACACGATCGTGGGCGTGATCGAGGAGCTCTGCGGCCGGGTGGCAGGCGGGGCGGCCTGCACGGTGCAGGAGATCGCCTGCACCGCCTGCGGAAGCGACGACTGTCGATTCCTCATCCGCTGGACGGCACCCAGCTAGCCTCGAGATGCGGGACCTTGCGCTGCGCCACACGCCGATCCATTCGCACGTGAGGGCGGCAGCGGCGCCAGTTCTATCCGACCTTTGCTCGCGCCCGAGCGCCCATCTGCAAAGCCTCAGCCCCCGGCGGCCGCCGGTTCCGCTGCCAACCTCCCGCCGATGCGACAGCTGACGATCGTCGTCCCGACCTACAACGAGGCCGAGAACATCGAGCCCTTGATGTCTGCGCTGTTCGGACTCGGCCTGGCGAATCTGCGCCTGGTCATCGTGGATGACAACTCACCGGATGGAACCGCAGAAGCCGCTAGGCAGGCTGCAGCAGCGCACTCGGGGAAGATCACCGTCCTTCAGCGTTCCGGGAAGCTAGGACTTGGCACGGCCTACATCGCCGGCTTCCGCCGCGCTTTGGACGATGGGGCACAGGCCATCGGCCAAATGGACGCCGATTTCTCACACGCCCCGGACTACCTGCCGGGATTCCTCGAAGCCCTTGAGAGCTTCGATGCCGTGTACGGCTCGCGCTATGTCGCCGGTGGGCGGCTCGACCCGCGCTGGGGACCCGGGCGCAAGCTTCTCTCCCGCTATGGAAATGTCTATGCTCGCGCCATTCTGCGCATGCACGTGCAGGATGCCACCGGCGGCTACCGAGTCTGGCGCCGCGAGACGCTCGCTGGGATGCCGCTCGATCGAATCCGCTCCAACGGCTACGTATTCCAGGTCGAGATGGCCTATGTGGCGCAGCGACTGGGGTTCAGCCACTGTGAGGTTCCGATCTACTTCGAGGACCGGCGGATTGGGCAATCGAAGATGTCGCTCAGGATCCAGCTGGAAGCGGCGCTGCGGGTGTGGCATGTCGGCTGGATGCATCGCCATCTCCGGCCGGCTACCCGCTAGACGCCGTTCGCCAGACCCTCTGCCAGAGAGCCTCCATCACGCCCGAGGAAGCCGACAAGTCGGAACTGGGCAAGGCCCATGACCCATGCGTCGTGCTCTTGCCTGGGGCCTGACAGGTCGATGAATGGGCCCGTCTCAGAGAAGAGTACCGCATACATCGTGGTTGCGACGAAGGCCTGACCATCGCATCTGCGATTTCCTCGCAGATGGGATGGCTCTCTCATCGGCCCCCTGGGCAACTCCACTGGGAATCAGGCGGTCTCTTCCACCGCATCACACAGGCGCAGCCAGTCATCGAGGCTCAGGTCCTGTGCGCGGACACCAGCCGGGAGTCCCGACCGGGCAATCCAACCATCGACCTGATCGTGCCCGGCGGGGAGAGAGGTCGAAAGAGCATTGCGCAGCTTCTTACGCCGTTGAGAGAAGCCCGCGCGCGCAAGGTCGAAGAAAAGAGGTAGCCGCGGCAGCGGGACCTTCGGGGTCTCGTAGCGGTCGATCCGCAGTACCGCCGAGCCGACTTCCGGCGGAGGGTAGAAGGCACCGGCCGGGATCGAGGCCACGATTGCCGGCGAACCGTAGACCTGGACACTCAGCGCCAGCAGGCTCATCTCACCCGGGCCGCTCGCCACCCGCCTGGCCACCTCCTCCTGTATCGTCAACACCAGCCTGAAGGCCGGCGCCGCGCTCTCCAGCAGTCGGCGGATCAAGACCGAGGTGATGCCGTAGGGGATATTGGCCACCACGGCATGCGCCTTCGATTCGAGGAGGCTGTCCAGGGGAACGGCCAGGATGTCTCCGTACACCAGACGGACATTGGGGAACCCGGCGACGGCCTCGTCCAATGCCGGGCGCAGGCGCGTGTCCAGTTCGACGGCGACCACCGCGAAGCCAGCTTGCGCCAGGTGCCAGGTCAAGCTGCCGATGCCGGCGCCGACCTCGAGGACGAGAGTACCCCAGGGTAGATCGGCAACGCGCAGGATCTTCTCCAGACGCCTGCCATCGAGCAGGAAGTGCTGACCAAAACGCTTGCTAGGGCGGATCGCATGCCGCCGGAGCAGGTCACGCCAGTTGGGTTCTTTCATCCCTCATGACCTCGATCTCCCCGTGGCTGGGGAGACCCAGGATGGACTCACCCCGGCGGGGCGAGTTGACCCTCCGTCTCGACTCTCAGGCGCGCCATGCCTCAGGGACAGCTCGTCTCGTCCGGCTGCGCCGGCCAGGTGCCAGCCACGAAGCCCTTAACCAGGTCGCGAACGACCTGCTCGTCTGCCGTGAGGACGAAGGACCCTTTGTCGTTCCTGCCACCGCGCAAGAGCTCTTGAGGGATGCTTCCGAACAGCAGATCTTCGCTGTCGATGTATGGCAGCAGGCATGCAAGCTGGGTCATCTGCGCCAGGCTCAAATCGGTAAGCACCGAATCGGCGAACGCCGCGATGATGGCAGGGATCCGGGTCACGACTTCGGGGCTCTGCAACTTCTCTTTGAGCGCGCAGAGAACCTGAGTCTGCCGATCGTCTCGCTTGAATGCGTTGTCCACTTTCCGGATGCGGGAGAAGCGCAGCGCCTGGTCCCCGTTAAAGTGGTGTTGGCCGGCCGGGAAGTAGCCCATGTCCTCCGTCTTGTCATCGACAGGGCGGCCGTCGACGGCCTGCGGTAGGTAGATATCGATCCCACCAACGGCGTCCACTAGTTTGACGAAAGTGCGCATGTTGACTGCGCCGTAGTGCTCAGGCTGTAACCCGAAGTTGTCATCGAGCGTGCGGGCCAGCAGACCCGGGCCGCCGCCGGGACCCTGGTAGTAGCCCATGCCTGGGTTGCCATACAGGTAAGCCTGGTTGAGCTTGCCATGCGTGATCCCGTAGTTGCTTTCGATTTCAGGGATCCTCACCCAGAGATCACGCGGAAAGGAGAGGGAGGTGACTTTAAGCTCGACAAAGTCCAAGCGCACGACGCGGATGACGTCGGCAAGCCCGTACAGGTAGGTGTCATCGCGGTTGTCGGCCCCCACTGCGAGCACCAGCATGCTTTCCGGGCCGCCGCAAACCGGTTGGCCGACGTCCTCTGCCGGCATCACCGGAGGGGCTTCCAGGGCCTGGGTCCCGCTCGGCTGTGGCGTGTGGGTCGGGAGTTCCAGGCCGGGACCAAGCGGTTGGGAAAGACCACAGGCGGAGGCAGATAGAGCAAGCGAAGGAAAGGCGAGGAGCGCAATCAACAGGCGAGAAGTGTGCATTCGGGCGGGAGTCTACTCCAGGTAGGAGGGCGGGATCGTCCGGACGCCAGGGGCGATCTTGGCGTGGCGGCGGGCGAGTATACCATGAGGGACAGGAGGCGTCCGTCCGCTGGTTTGACGGGCCACCTGAGCAAAGGTATCATGACGTCGCTCGGAGGCAGCGAGCCTCCCGAACCGCCTTGTGAACAACGAACCTCCTGCCCGCGATCGCGCCCGCAATCCGAATCGCCGATGGTCCACCGGGTTGATCTTGCCGGCAGGTGGTCTGCTGCTGTGTCTCGCCGCAGCCTGGGTCCTGCGCGGTCTGCAGGCCCCGCCTCCCGGGCGCGTGATCCTTGTGTTGTCGACCGGGGCTGGAACCGCTGCCTTGAGTGAAATCCTCCTGGCAGAGACCGGCGCCACCCGGCGTCCTCGATCGTACTGCTGGGCGGCGGTGGTCGCCTCGGCCGCCGGCTTGGTTGTCCTTCTTCTGGCTCCGGGCTCGGGCCCCGCGGGCGAACCGGAGGCGGTCTTCATGGCGGGCGCCCTTCTGGGAGCTGTCCTGGCCTCATGGTGGCGGCTTGGCTTCCTCGAGGACAACTTCCCCCCTTCGCCGGACATCCGGGCTGCGGTAGAGCAAATGCATCAGCTGCGACCGGACATTGCGCGGTCGCCTTCCTTGGGCAAGCGTCTGTTCGACGTCCTAGTCGCAGCCCTGGGACTCCTGGAGTCCTCGCCTCTCTGGCTACTCTTCTCCCTC
>CAZBJQ010000145.1:0-6417 GCA_964492235.1 uncultured Anaerolineaceae bacterium
GTCTTGCTGATCAGGGCGAAGAACACCAGCGCCAGCCCGGCGGTGACGATGATGGCGGCCGCCATGCCCCAGAAGTTGCGCTTGTAGTCCGAGGCCCCGCGGACCTCGCCGTAGAGCGTCGAGCCCCAGTTCGGCCACAGATTGAAGAACACGATCATCGGGATCAGGGCGAAGCTCGCCCCGAAGGCTATGGAACCGAACTGGCCGAAGGTCACGCCGGCTGCCTCCCCGGCCTGGATGGTTGCCGTGTAGTAGTCGCCAGGAGGCACGCCGTAAAGCGCCGGCAGGTTGGCGTTAAGCCCGGCGATGAAGGAGGCCCGGCTGCCAAAGAGAAGCAGGGCGAAGACTACTGCCAGGCCAACCGCGCCGACGTAGAAGCTAAACTTCTGCACCCGGGCGTACCACCTCATGCCGATGGCGATATAGATGAAGACGATCAGGCACACCAGGAGCATGCTGGTCAGCGGACCCCAGGGGTAGGTGGTGAACCAGAGCGCCGCCTGAGGAAAACCCAGGATGGCGGTGATCGGGGTGAGGAACTCGTAGGCCAGCATCTGACCGTAGAGCGGCACCCACAGCCACAGGATGAACCACCAGCCGGTGACGGTCAGCAGGAAGCCCACGCCCCGGCCGAGGATGCGGCTCTGCCAGACGTAGTCGCCGCCGGCGCGCGGCATGGCCGAGATCAGGCTGGCATACAGGATGACCTCGAAGATGGTGAAGACCCCACCTATAACCACGGCCGTCCCGAGGTCCCCGCCGAAGTACCAGCAGTACGAGAAGATGAACAGACCCAGAGTAATCAGGTTGATGGAGAAAGTGGCGTAGATGAACGCGTCAAAAACCGACCACGACCGCACCAGTCCGCTTGCTTTTCGTACGAACAGAGTTGCTTCGCTCATCGAGAAGCTCCTTTGCGGGTACTGTCGTTCCGGTGTCGCCCTCGAGCCCGGGCGCCACCGGCTGCAGTGCACTGCGTCTGAGTATTGATCGGCCCGTTCCTTGCCCGCTCCTGATCGATACCATCCTCCTTCGCCCGGCGGCAGAACGGCGTTCCGCCCCCGGGGCCTCCAGTGGGGATCAGCCCGTCGTCAGCATGTAGTTGCCGACGGCCTTCTCTTTCAGATCCACCAGCGCCCCGTGCAGAATTCCCTGCTCGTACATAGATCCGGGATTCACGCACAGCGTGCGCCCGAACTTGCGCGTGCCCTTGCCCTCGTGGATGTGACCATGGAGTGTCAACAACGGCTTGTAGGTCTGGATGGCCTTCAAGACCGACTTGCTGCCCACCGGCACCAATGAGCGCCCGGCGTAGGCGGGTCGAAGGTCCTTGGTCAGTTCTGGCGCCTCATCCAGGCCGCTGCCGTAAGGTGGGGCGTGGAAATTGAAGACGGCGTTGGGCTTGTCCTGCACCTTGCTCAACACCGCCTCGATGCGCTTCCCCAGCTGCTCGTCCGGCTCTTCCCGATGGGTATCCCAGGGCGTCGGATTCGACCAGCCGGTGCTGGCCATTTCGTGATGGTCGTCGAGCGCCACCACTTCCCCCTCCACCGAGTGCACGGTCTTCGAAGCCGAAATCACCTGGTCGATTTCGAACATGTCGTCGTTGCCCGGGCAGACGTAGCAGCGGATGCCGCTCACTGCCAGCCTGGCATCGGCGTACTCCATCCATTGCTGCACGGTGCTCGTGGCCTGCTCGATGAAGAGCTCATCGGAGCGGCCAGGGGTCGCCGAGATGGCTGCCACTTCGTCGGGATCGGTGATATAGGGGTAGTAGCCGCGGTTGCGGATCGTGCCGGCCATCAGCTCGGCGTCCTGCCGACTGTCCAGGATCGTCTCCTGCTCGAGCAGGGTCACCTTGTACTTGCCGTTTCCCTGGGCAATGATCGGGATGATGGCCTTACCGGTCATGTCGCCGCCCAGGACCAGTAGATTGGCCTCATAGAACTTGGCGGCGTTGATGAACTTCTTCCAGCACACCTCGGATCCATGAACGTCGGTCGCAAAGAAGATCCGTACCAAGCCAACCTCCCAAGGGCCGACCGATCCTGCTGGGCGGTGCCCTTTGTCTCACGGTCTTGCGGCCGAAGTGAGCGGGGAGACCAGGGGCTTATTGGCCGCGCCCGGCGCCCACGAGGTTGTCCGGAAGCCATGCGGGCGGCTGAGGCGCCCGCCGGGTTGCCCGGCGTGCCACGCGACCCACCGCCGTTGTGCCGATACTGGGTTGGGCCTTCCTTCCGCTCAGTATAGCAGGGTTCCCCCGATGGTCAAACGGCAATACAACTGCCTTTCAAACTGGCGTTCGCCGATGGCGCGGCCGCTATAATCAGATTGTGGTCCCCGACCGCCGTCGCGCCCGGCTCGTTCACGAGCGGCTGCTGCAGGCCTACGGCTCTCCCCATTGGCGGACACCCTTGTCGCCCCTGGAGGAGCTGGTTTCGACGATTCTCTCCCAGAATACGAACGATTTGAACCGAGATCAGGCCTACGCCGCCCTGCGATCCCGTTTCCCGGTCTGGGAGGCCGTGCGCGACGCGCCGCTGGAGGCCGTGGTCGAAGCCATCCGCCCAGCCGGCCTGGCTCCACAGAAAGGCCCGCGCATCCAGCGACTGCTGCGCCAGATCACCGAGGAATGCGGCGGGCTCGATCTGTCCTTCCTGCGCCAGACGCCTCCCGACCAGGTGTACGCCTGGCTGACCCACTTCGAGGGTGTGGGACCCAAGACGGCCTCGATCGTGATGCTGTTCTCGCTGGATATGCCGGCGTTCCCGGTCGATACCCATGTTTACCGCGTCACGGGACGCCTGGGATTGCGGCCGGCCAAGGTGAGCGCCGAAAGGGCGCACGAACTACTTGGAGAGCTATTCCCGCCGGAGGCCTACTACGCCGCCCACCTGAACCTGATCCGGCTCGGGCGCGAGGTCTGCCGCTCCCGCAAACCGTCCTGCGCGGCGTGCGTCCTTCAGCCCCTGTGCGACTATGGGCGTTCTCGCGCCTCCAATGGCCCCGAGCGGAGGGCGGCATGACGGCCGAGCGGCTGGAATCGATCCGCCGCGCCCTGAAGACCCTGCAGGCGGCGCAGGATGCCCGCCTGGCGGCGACGGCGCGCGACGCCCTGGTCGAACTGGAGGACCTCGCTGGCCAATTGGAAAAAGGTAGTGAACACGCCCGTCTGCTGGCACTGTTCGAAGTCTCCAGGGCCATCGGGTCCTCCCTGCGCCTGGACGAGGTCCTGCAGCAGGTGATGGACTCGGTCATCAAGCTGACGGGGGCAGAGCGTGGTTTCTTGCTGCTTTTCGACGAGCGCTCACACGAGCGGGCGGTGCAGGTAGGCCGCAACTTCGAAGGCAAGAACCTGAGCCCACAAGACGTGCAGGTCAGCCGCACCGTGATCAGCGAAGTCCTGCAGACCGGCGAAGGCGTGGTCACCACCAACGCCCTGTCCGATGATCGCTTCCGCACCCAGGCGTCTGTCGTCGCCTACGCGCTGCGGTCGATCCTGTGTGTCCCCTTGCGCTCGCGCGGACAGGTGATCGGGGTGGTCTACGTCGACAACCGCATCAAGACCGCGCTCTTCGACCAGCGGGACCGCGAGATGCTGGAGGCCTTCGCCGGGCAGGCAGCCGTCGCCATTGAGAACGCCCGGCTGTATACACAGACCGACACCGCTCTGGCCCAACGCGTCCAGGAGCTCGAAACCCTGCAGCAGATCGACCGCCAGCTCAACACCCGCCTCGATACCCAGCGCGTGCTGGAACTCACACTGGAGTGGGCCCAGCGCGGCACCCGGGCCGATGGCGGTTGGGTCGCCGCTCAGGCCGATCGTGACTCGCCTATGGTCGTGGCTGCCGGAGAGGGCAAAGGATCGCCGGTCGATCTGTCGTCCCCGGACGTCGCCCCGGCCTTAGACAACGGGCCGGCGGTGTATCGCCAACCGACCACCAACGGGAAGGGGGAGCAGATGGTGATCCCGCTGCTGCACGCTGGCCAGCCGATCGCCATGCTCGGGCTGGAGATGAAACAGGGCACCTTCGATCTCGAGAGCCAATCCTTCCTCCGCCGGCTGGCGGTGCATGCTGCGGTGGCGGTTGAGAACAGTCGACTGTACCAGGCGGTGCAAGGCGCCAACCTAGCCAAATCGCAGTTCATCACAGTTGTGTCTCACGAGATGAAGACGCCGATGACCTCGATCCGCGGCTATGCCGACCTGGTCCGCCGCGGCATGGTCGGCCCGGTCAGCGAGCAGCAGGCGGAGTTCCTCGACATCGTGCTGGACAATGTGGACCGGATGGCAACCCTGGTCTCTGATCTGACCGACATCTCTCGGATTGAGACCGGACGGCTGAAGGTCAACCTGACCGAGGTCTCCCTGTCCCCCTACATCCAGGAAGTCGTGACCACTCTGCGCCCGCAGATTGACGCCAAACAGCAGGTAGTGGAGGTGGTGGTCCCCGACAACCTGCCGCCCCTGCTTACCGACCCCTCCCGCCTGGTCCAGATCCTCACCAACCTTGCCAGCAACGCCGTGAAGTACACACCGGACGGCGGCCGGATCCAGGTCGCAGCTTCCGCCCAGGGTCGCCTCGTGCGCGTACTTGTGCGCGATAGCGGCATCGGCCTCAGCCCGGAGGACCAGGCGAAGCTGTTCACGCAGTTCTTCCGGTCCGAAAGCCCTATGGTGCGGGAGCAGGCCGGTTGGGGCCTGGGCCTGAATGTCACCCGCAGCCTGGTCGAGTTGTTGGGCGGCAAGATCGGCGTTAGCAGCCAACTTGGTCAGGGCAGCACTTTCTGGTTCACTCTCCCCGCCACTAGCTGACGCCGGGCGGATTGACCTTCCCTCCAATCGCCGGGCATGCGCCCGCAACCCAAGGTACAGCTCTCTATGCCCGTACCGGATCGGACCGCACCCTGCCGTCGCCCGGTGCTATCATCCTTTCCCTGCCGATGGATGCCAAACCCAACTCCGAAGTCGGTTCCTCCCGGCGGCTACGCTGGTCGAAGGTCGCTGCGTTGACGTCGTTCGCTGTTGCCATCGGCATCACAATCAACACGCTTGATCCCCCGCTGCTGGGAGACCGGTTGCTGGAACTCACCCCGCAGCACAAGAACGTCGCTCTCGGGCTGATTACCCTTGGTGGTCTGCTTACCGCCATGATCTGGCAGCCGGTCGTCGGGGCGCTCTCGGATCGCACCCGCGGGGGCTGGGGTCGCCGCCTGCCCTACCTGGTGGGCGGGACACCGGTTGCCATCCTTGGACTGGCGGCCGTTGTCGTCGCTCCCAGCCTGGGCGTCCTGCTGCTGGCGGTGATCGTCACGCAGTTGGGCGTCAACACCGTGCAGGGTCCATGGCAGGCCCTACTGCCCGACCGCGTGCCGGGACAGCAGCGCGGCCGGGCAGCCGGGATGAAGAGCGCCTTCGAAATCCTGGGCTTCGTCATTGGCCGCCAGGTGGCTGGTCAGCTGGTGGCCGCCGGCCAGGCCGGCCTGGCGGCCGCCCTCGCCGGCTTGTCCCTGGTCGTCGCCCTGCTGATCACGGCCCATTTGGCTGCCGAGGGGCCTTGGCCGAAGTCGCGTGCGGTGCCCTCTCATCCAGGCAGCGGCAACCTGCGCAGGCTGGGTGAGGAACTTCGTCGCCGCCCGGCCTTTGCCTACTGGTTCCTCAACCGCTTCTTGATCTGGGGAGGTTTCATCACCCTCAATACCTTCCTGCTTTTCTATGTGATCGATGTGGTGGGGATGTCTCCAGGGGAGGCCCAGCGCTACGTCGCCAACCTGGCCACCGTGATCGGCATGATGCTGCTGCTCGTGCCGTTGCCCACCGGCTGGATTGCCGACCGCATCGGCCGCCGGCCGCTGCTGGCGGCTGCCGGCTTGCTTGCAGCGGGCGGCACGGCCCTGATCCTGCTCGTGCGCGGTCCCGCCACCCTGCTCCCGGCTGCCGTCATCCTTGGGGTCGGTGTCGGCATCTTCCTCAGCGCCAGTTGGGCGCTGGTCACCGATATCATCCCCCGGGCCGAGGCTGCCCGCTACCTCGGCCTTGCCAACATCGCCACCTCCGGCGGTAGCGCCGCCGCTCGCTTTCTTGGCGCCGCCCTGATCGACCCGCTCAACCGCGGGCTGGGCACACCGGACGGTGGCTATCTTGTGGTGTACGCCTTGGCCTTAGCGGCGTTCCTGCTGGGCACCCTGGTCGTGTTCCGGATTCCTTCTTCTCCCCCTCTGGCCGCGGCGGATCCGCCTTCTTCCTGAGTCTTCTCCTGCCGCCACCACCGAGCCTGGGCCGCTTGAGCGGGTTCAGATAGATATGAGACTTTGAGAGCAGCATTTCCCTTTCTGTGGGTGGCCCGGGTTCTATCCGTCGAACCCCCACCCCCGTCCCTCGCGACACCTGCACCCCCTGGCACCGCCCGCCAGGGC
>CAZBJQ010000146.1:0-6411 GCA_964492235.1 uncultured Anaerolineaceae bacterium
GCGAAGCCACCGTCCCCAAGATCACCGTCATCACCCGCAAGGCCTACGGCGGGGCATATGATGTGATGTCCTCCAAGCACATCCGCGGCGACCTGAATCTGGCCTGGCCGACGGCCGAGTTGGCAGTGATGGGTCCGGAAGGCGCGGTCAGGATCATCTTCCGCAAGGAGCTGGCCGAGGCCAAGAACCCGGACGAGCGCAAGGCACAGCTGGTGGAGGAGTACCGCCAGCGGTTCGCCAATCCCTACATCGCCGCCTCGCGTGGCTACCTGGACGACGTCATCGAGCCCAGGCTGACCCGCCCGCGATTGATCAACGCCCTTGAGATGCTCGCCAACAAGCGGGACGCCAATCCCGCCAAGAAGCATGGCAATATCCCCCTCTGAGGCCGGCTCCGCCCCGCCACCCACGGAGGCCGCCCGGCGGGCAGGCAGGACGAGCGTCGGCGGGCATGGGCTGTACTGGCAGATCGACGGACCTGAAACGGCGCCGCCGATGTTACTGCTGCATCACGGCCTGGGATCGGTTCGGGCCTGGAAGAATCAGACGCCGGCCTTCGTCGCCGCCGGCTGGCAGGTGGTTGCCTACGATCGCTGGGGATATGGGCGGTCCGATCCCAGGCCTGCATTCGCCGTCGATTTCCTCCAGTCCGATGCCGAAGAGGCTTGTCAACTGATGGACGAATTGGGTCTCGATCAGGCGGACGTGGTCGGGCACAGCGACGGCGGCTCGCTGGCCATTCTGCTGGCGGCGGCGCGCCCGGAGCGGATTGCGCGCCTGGTCCTGGTTGCGGCGCACATCGATCGAGAGGCTGCAACCCTGGATGGACTGCGGCAGGTGGCGGCAGGCATTCGCAGGCAGCCTTTGCGCGCGATCCTCCGTCGCGAGCACGGCCCGAAAGCTGAGACACTGGCGCAGGCCTGGGTCGATCGATGGCTCGATCCGGCGATGGAGGGCCTGAGCCTAGCGTCGGTCCTGCCCCAGGTGCAGTGCCCGACGCTGGTGATCCAGGGAGACCGGGACGAGCATGCCACGCCGCAACACGCCAGGCGCATCGCCCGCGGGATCCCTGCCAGCGAGCTGTGGCTGATATCGGGCGTCGGCCACATGCCGACGCATGAAATCCCGGATGAGTTCAACGCCAGGGTGTTGGCGTTCCTCGGTCGCCCGTCCGATCGCCGCCCAACGGGGTTGGTAGAATCATCGGCAACCGGCCTACCCGGGCGCTGAGCGCAGAGGTTGCAGAATGCCGAAGCGGCAGATGTTCACCAAGGTACTTGTCGCCAATCGCGGCGAGATCGCCGTCCGGATTCTGCGCGCCTGCCGCGAGCTCGGCCTGGAGACCGTGGCAGTGTTCTCCGAGGCCGACCGCGCCGCGCTGCATCCGCGCTACGCCGACGAGGCCTATCTGCTCGGCCCGGCGCCGGCCCGCGAGTCCTACTTGCGCGGCGACCGGATCATCGAGATCGCCCGGCAGTGCGGAGCCGGCGCCATCCATCCGGGCTACGGATTCCTGGCCGAGCGCGACGATTTCGCCCATGGCGTGGAGGAGGCGGGCCTGGTATTCATCGGCCCGCGCCCCAGTGCAATCGCCGCCATGGGGGATAAGGCGACGGCCCGGGCGACGGTGACGGCCGCCGGCGTGCCGGTCGTCCCGGGGACCGAGGGCGAAGGCAGCCTGAGCGACGAAGAGATCATGGCCATCGCGCCGCAGATCGGCTTCCCCTTGCTGATCAAGGCCACCGCCGGAGGCGGCGGCAAGGGGATGCGCGAAGTCACGGCGATGGAGGATTTGCCCGGCCTGCTGCACTCTGCCCGCCGCGAGGCAGAGGCCGCCTTCGGCGACGGCAGCGTCTATCTCGAGAAGCTGGTCACCGGCGCCCGGCACATAGAGTTCCAGATCATGGCCGACAGCCAGGGAAACATCATCCACTTAGGAGAGCGCGAGTGCTCGCTGCAGCGCCGTCACCAGAAGCTGCTCGAGGAGTCGCCCGCCCCCTCCATGGAAGAGGACCTGCGCTATCGTATGGGCCAGGTGGCCTGCACTGCCGCCGCCTCCGTCGGTTACCTGAACGCCGGGACGATCGAATTTCTGGTCGACAAGGATCACAACTTCTACTTCCTCGAGATGAACACGCGCCTGCAGGTCGAGCATCCAGTGACCGAGATGGTGACCGGAATCGATATCGTCAAGGAGCAGATCCGCATCGCTCGCGGGCGCAAGCTGCGCTACACGCAGGGCGACGTCCGGTTTAACGGCTGGGCGATCGAGTGCCGCATCAACGCCGAGGACCCCCACAACAACTTCATGCCATCCACCGGGGTGCTCACCCACGTCCTCCCGCCGACCGGGCCGGGGGTGTGGGTGGATACGGGGGTGTTTCCAGGATTCGAGGTGTCGCCCTACTACGACTCGCTGATCTCCAAGTTGATCTGTTGGGGGGAAACGCGCGGCGAGGCCATCTTGCGCATGCGGCGCGCCCTGGAGGAATACCGCATCCTGGGCGTGAAGACCAATATTCCCTTCCACCAGAGCATCCTGGATCTGACCCGGTTCCTGGCAGGCCACTACGACACCCGTTTCGTCGAGGAGCGTTTCTCGATGGAGGAAGCCGAGGAGGGGAAAGCCAGATACCCGGACATCGCCGCCATTCTGGCAACGATGGTTGCCCACCGCGAGAGCCAGCAGGCCTCCCAGATCGTTCAGCGCGGCGAACGCGACGCCAGCAACTGGAAGTGGGTATCTCGTTATGAGCGGATGCAGCGCTAGGCAGGGCTGGATGGGATGAAATACCTCGCCAGCGTCGAGGGGCAGAGCTTCGAGATCGAGGTCAACGTTGAGGGCGAGATCGTCGTCAACGGGGCCCCGCTCGCCATCGATCTCCGGCAGGTCGCTGGCCAGCCGGTGTACTCACTGATCGTGAACGGCCGCTCGTACGAGGCCTATGTCAATCCGGTGGAGGATGGCCTGGAGGTCTTGCTCCTGGGTCGTCTGTATCTTATCAACGTGGAGGACGAGCGGCAGAAGCGCCTGCGAGAATCGTCGTCGGGCCAGCCGGTGACCAAGGGCGAGCTCCAGCTCAAGGCGCCTATGCCGGGCTTGGTCGTGACCACGGCGGTTGCCGCAGGACAGCAGGTTGACAAGGGCGAGATCCTGGTGATTCTCGAGTCGATGAAGATGCAGAACGAACTCAAGGCGCCTCGGGCCGGGACGGTCACCCGCGTGCGCGTCAAGGCCGGCGACAGCGTCGACCAGAACCAGGTCCTGATGACCCTCGAGTGATGCGAGTGTCAGAAGGACCGTCTCCCGTCCGTCCCGTTGGCGCTGATTCTCCTCCCCCAATAGCTGCGTCCGGCATGGAAATCGAGGCCAAGTTCTACCTGGCCGACTTGACCGAGGTGCGGCGCCGGTTGGCGCTCCTCGGCGGCGTGCTGGTTCAGGAGGCCCATCTCGAACGCAACTGGCGTTTCGACCGGGTAGATGGCAGCCTGCGAGCCGAGGGAAAGGTCTTGCGTTTGCGAATCACCGATCACGCCAGCCTCGCCGTCAAGGATCCAGGCGACCTGCCAGAGATCCGTGGCGAGATCGAAGTTGAGGTTGCGGATCCATCGGCGGCTCGGTCGCTGCTGGCGGCGCTCGGCTACCATCCCTTCTTTGCCTATGAGAAACGGCGGGAAACCCACCGGATCGAGCAGGCACTGGTCATGTTGGATGAACTCCCTTTCGGGACATTCGTCGAGATCGAGGCCGAATCACTCCAGGCCGTGGAAGCCGCCTCGCGCCGGCTGGGTATCGACTGGAGTCGGCGGGTGGGCTCCAGCTACCTGGGGCTGTTCGCGCGGCTGCACGCCTCACGCCGGCTCACGTTCGAGGATGCGACGTTCGCCGCCTTCTCAGGGCAGGCACCGGTGCAGGCGGAAGAACTCGGAGTGCAAGATGCCCTGTCCAACGAATTCGACGAGCGCAGGATCCGATGAGGCAATCCCATGGGTGACGCATTGAGCAAGGCGTTTCAGCACTGGGGGGCAGACACCCTCCAGCCGGCGTTGCAGGAGCAGAAGGAGCGGCAGGAAGCGTTCCGCACTTCCTCCGGCATCCCGCTGGAGCGGGTGTACCTGCCAACCGACCCTGATCCGGACTACCTGGCGCAGCTTGGATTCCCCGGAGAGTATCCCTTCACCCGGGGTGTGCAGCCGACCATGTACCGCGGCCGATTGTGGACGATGCGCCAGTATGCGGGTTTTGCCACGGCAGAGGAGACCAATCGTCGTTTCCACTACCTGCTGCAGCAGGGACAGACCGGCCTCTCGGTCGCATTCGACCTGCCGACGCAAATCGGCTACGATGCCGATGATCCGCTGGCCGCCGGGGAGGTCGGACGAGTAGGAGTTTCGATCTCTACGCTGCAGGATATGCAGCGATTGCTCGACGGCCTGCCGCTGGATCGGGTATCTACCAGCATGACCATCAATGCCCCGGCCGCGGTCCTGCTGGCGATGTACTTGGCAGTGGCGCAGCAGCGCGGCATCGAGCTGCGGCGGCTGCGGGGGACGATCCAGAACGACATCCTCAAGGAATACGTCGCCCGTGGCACGTACATCTTCCCGCCGCATCCGGCCATGCGCTTGGTGACCGACGTCTTCAGCTATTGCCGGGACAACGTCCCGCACTGGAACACGATCTCCATCTCCGGCTACCACATCCGCGAGGCCGGCGCCACGGCGGTGCAGGAGCTCGCCTTCACCCTGGCCAACGCCATCGCCTACACTCAGGCCGCCGTCCATGCCGGGCTGTCGGTCGATGGCTTTGCGCCGCAGCTGGCCTTCTTCTTCGCGGCCCACAACCATTTTCTGGAAGAAGTCGCCAAGTTCCGCGCCGGGCGCCGGTTGTGGGCGCACATCATGCGCGACGACTTCGGCGCCCAGGATCCGCGATCCTGGCGCCTGCGCTTCCATACCCAGACCGGCGGCTCCACCCTGACGGCCCAGCAGCCGGTCAACAACGTTGTGCGCGTCACGCTGCAGGCGCTGTCGGCGGTCCTGGGAGGGACCCAATCCCTGCACACCAACAGCATGGACGAAGCCCTCAGCCTTCCCACGGAGGAGGCCGTCGAAGTCGCCCTGCGCACTCAGCAGATCCTCGCCCACGAGACCGGCGTGGCCGATACCGTCGACCCCCTGGCCGGGTCGTACGCCGTTGAAGCCTTGACGGACGAGATCGAGCGGCAAGTAAGGGACTACCTGCAGCGCATCGCCGACATGGGCGGCGCCCTGGCCGCCGTCGAGAACGGCTTCATGCAGCGCGAAATCCAGGAGTCGGCTTACCTGGCACAGCGAGAGCTGGAGGCCGGACAGAGCGTTGTCGTCGGGGTCAACCGCTATGCCTCGGACCAGGCAGCGCCCCTGCCCAGGTTGAAGATCGATCCCGCCATCGAACAGGCCCAGCACCGTCAGCTATCCGCTCTGCGATCTCGCCGCGACCCGGCTGCCGGTGAGAGCATGCTCGAGCGCCTCGCCCGGGCCGCCCAGGGGACAGACAACTTGATCCCGGTGTTCATCGACTGCTTGAATGCCGACCTGACGCTGGGAGAGATCTGCGGACGCCTGCGCAGCATCTGGGGCGAGTACCAGCCATCCGTCAGCCTGTGAACGACCTCCCGGGAGGCACGATGACCAACATCAAACGCATCCACCACGCCGCCCTCGTCGTCCAAGATCTGGAGGCCGGTTTGCGCTTCTGGCGAGACGCCCTCGGCCTGGCGCTCGAGCTTGTTGACGACGTGCCCGAGCAGGAGTCCCGGGTGGCCTTCCTGCCCGTCGGCGATGGTGAGATCGAGTTGGTCCTGCCGACGACGGAGGGCAGCGGCATCGCCCGCTACTTGGGCAAGCGCGGCCCTGGCTTTCATCACTTGTGCCTGGAGGTCGACGACCTGCAGGCTTGCCTGAATCGCCTGCGTCAGCACAGTGTCCGGCTGATCAACGAGCGGCCAATTGCCGCCGCCGGAGGACGGCTGGCTGCCTTCATCCACCCGGAGAGTACGGGTGGTGTGCTGGTTGAGCTGTATCAGATCCCGCAGCCGGCGGGCGTCTAGCCTGACCGTCGCCTCCCACCCAGCCTGCGGGAAGCAGCCGCCCGGCCCGGGCCATCCCAAGCTGGACGCCCATGCCTTGAGACCAGCGACCAGGTTCAGATAGGAATGAGATCCTGAGAGCAGCACTTTCCATTCTGTGCTCGGCCCCGCTTCAACCCGTCGAACCCCCACCCCCGTCCCTCGCGCAGCACCCTGGAAGGGCTCCCCCTGCGTGAGGCCGACCGCCTTGCTCAGCGGACAACAGCAGGGGGAGGGGTGAGGTTTTCTGGGGCTGTCCCAAAAGGGGCGGCCCCATTCGCGTTTCTAGGGGAGATTGCCT
>CAZBJQ010000147.1:0-6358 GCA_964492235.1 uncultured Anaerolineaceae bacterium
GACTTCCTGGGTGCGCTCAAACACGCTCATCAACATAGCGTTCATCATGACGATGCCGCCTACGATCACGATCAGCAGGATCAACGTGTTGACGAGCGCATCCATGGTGGCAAAGTCCTGCATGCGGTCGGTGAGGGCGGCGGCCTGGCTGACAATCACATCGGGGTAGGCGGCCTCCAGGCGGCCGGCAATCTCCTCCGCCCGGGAGGGATCGTGCAGGCCGATGCTCAGCAGCGTGGATTCGTGGGGACGGTCGAACATGGATTGGGCCTCTTTGAGCAAGAGGACCGCCCCCGAATCCTCATAGGCGACGCCGTTCTCGTAGATGCCGACGATGCGATAGTTGGTGCCGGAAATGTGCAGGCTGTCGCCGACGACCTTCTCGGTGCCGTCGGCGACTGTGCGTCCAATGATGATCTCCTTGGGCCGCTCGATCATCCGGCCCTCGCGCACCCGGTAGTGCTTGAGGTACTCCTCACGCGGGTCGATGCCCATGATCATCAGGAATTCCTGCCCGGGCGCCGTGGCCACGCCGATCAGCAGACGCGAGACGGCTCGCACGTCAGGATGGAGCCGCAGGCGGTCGGCGATACGGTCGTCGATGGCGGATAGTGAGAGGTCGGAGGTGTTCGCCTGCTCGGCAACCAGGTCCGCCTGGCCGGCCGAGGCCATATCGGTGAAGCCCTTGGTGAAACTTTCGGTGATGGCCAGCAAGGCCACGACGAATCCCACACCCACGGCGACGCCCAGCGAAGTGACCAGGGTGCGAGTCGGCCGCCGCCACAGGTTGCGGAGCGGTCCGCGGCCGAGGTGGCGAAGCAGGAAACTCACCACCCGGCTGCTGGAGATGGCCGCCCCGCCTTCGCTCCGCATGGCCTCCACCGGCTCCAGCCGCGAAGCCCGCCAGGCCGGATAGAACCCGCCGATGGCGCCCAACAGCAGCGCCACCACCAAGGCCTGCACGAAGATTTGCGGGCGGTACACGCCTTGCAGCATGCTGGCCACGCTCGGCGACAAGCTGGCGAGCGAGGTCAGACCAATACCGATGATCAGCCCGGCGAGGCCGCCGACCAGAGCCACCGCCAGGGCCTCTGCCAGGATCAGACGGATCACTCGCCGGCGTCGCCAGCCAAGCGCCCGAAGAACGCCGATCTCACGCGTGCGCTCGAACACACTCATCAGGGTTGTGTTCATCATCCCCAGTCCGCCGACGATCACGGCGAACATACCCAGGAACCAGCCCATCGACCGGTACATGTCCAGAGCCTCGGTCTGCAACGTCGCGTCGCCCGAGCGGGAGGCGCTGAGCTCCGGCCACCGAGTCTCGATCTCGGCTTTGACGTCGTCGATCCGCCGCACATCGCGGACCTTCAGCGAATAGTAATTGACTTTGTTGCGCCGATCGAAGGCGCGCTGCGAATCGTCGAGCGGGAGAACGGCCCCCCCGTCTTCCATGTTCACCCCGGTCTCGTAGATCCCTGATACTCTGTAGGTTGTTCCGTTGAGCTTGAAGCTGTCGCCGACGCCCTTGTCAAAGGCCTCGGCCGTGAGGCGCCCCAGCAGGATTTGCCGCTTGCCGCTCAACGGCTGACCCTCGATCACCCGGTAGTGCTCGATGGAGAAGCAGCGAGTGTCCTCCCCGAACACCGTGAAGTAGGGAGACTCGGGCATCTGCACGATGTTAAGGATGTTGCCGCACACCTGCTCGACGCCCGGGACTTGGCGCAGATCCTGGCCGACCTCAGCGTCAAGTACGCTGAGGAAGGTGATCATGGCATCCTTGTCGGTGACCGTCAGATCGGCGCCGGAGGAAGAGAGCGTCTTCTCGAAGCCGCCGGCAATACCCTCGCCGAAAGCGCTGAGGGCAACCACGGCGCCGACCCCGATGGCGATGCCGAGAATCGTCAGCAGGGTGCGGGTCTTTCGGCGCCAGAGATTCTTCCAGACCATCGGTCAGCGTCCTGAGGAGGAAGTGGGTGCGGAGAACCCTTCCAGCATTCGCCTGTCCTCTAAGTCCAGGCGATCCAGCAGTTCCGGGCCGATCCGGTTGTACACCTTCTGGGCGAATAGCTCCATCCACACGAATTGGCGGGCGATGGAAACCCAATTGTGATTGTTGGTCACGGTGGCCGCCACCGGCTCCTGGCTGCTGGCGACCAACGCTTCCCTGCGGTCCACGATCACCACCAGGGTGTGGGTCAGCTCTTGGGCGTCGCTTTCGGGCGGCGGGTGTCGGACGGTCCGAATCGCCTCCAGCTCTGCCTGACCTGTGAGGACAGCACTGACGCTGACCCCGCGCTGGGCGGCACGCTCGATGGCGTTGCGCAGCCACTCGGCATCGGAGTCGTTGAGCACCAGGAGCAGCTCGCTAGCGGCTTCTTCGACCATGTGCGTGGCGTAAGCCAGATAGGAGGTCCGCTCGGAGATCAGCCACAGACGATCCTCGACAGGTGCCCGGTAAAGGGCATCCATCGTCAGCCGCAGTTCGGCCAGAATGCTCTGCTGCTCGTCCTGGAATCGGGTAATCAGCAAGTCCGGGGGTAGGGGGCGGTAGACCGTCCCGCGCGGGTGACCGGTCTTCAACACCATCCCGCGCGACTCCAGTCGCCCGAGGGCTTCGTACACCATGGACCGGGGCACGGCAGCCCGCTTGCTGACCTGGTAACCGGTCGCCGGACTGTCGCAAAGCAGGGCCATGTAGACCTTGGCCTCGTACTCGGTCAAGCCCAACGCCGCCAGGCCGCGCCCCATTCCCCGCTTCTCTGTCATAGTCGTTTGCTTCCTGAACACTAGGGGAACTCTAGATGACCTGGCCCAGGCTGTCAATGGTCGCATGTCCTGCCTCGTTCACGCACTTCAACTAGCGCGTCTGCCGGTCGGTTGGCCTCGGTCCCCACCCGCACCGGGTCCATTGGCTCGGCAGGGGGCTTGCCTGTCAGGCTTTGTAAACCATGGCGCCTCAGGCCCAGCCCGGACGAGCCCGAATTTAGGTACCACTAAATCCAGGTCTCATTCTACCTCAGTTTGTCGGATTCCGAAGTCCTTCTGGCACGGAGCGATGTATAATGCGCCCTCGTGTCTGGGGCGGTCTTACGGATGGAGGAAAGCGCGTGGAAGGTGGTCCTCGACCACGTGCGCGCTTGCCTGCCGCAAGAAGCCTGTGGGCTGCTCGGCGGGCACGGAACTGACGTCGGGCATGTGGCTCCGGTCGAGAACATCGAACGCAGTTCCTTCCGCTACCGCATGGAGCCGAAGGCCCAGATCGAAGCGATGCTTGGCCTGGAGCGTGCAGGATACGAACTGCTGGGGATTTACCATTCACATCCACATGGGCCCGGCAGTCTATCGCCGACGGACTTGCTCGAAGCGCGTTATCCCGAGTGCGCCTACATTGTGATCAGTCCGCACGCCGACACATGGCGTGGGAGAGCCTTCCGAGTCGAGTCTGGACGCGGACGGCGCATCCGGCTGGAGATCGTCGCCAGCACAACCGAATGAGGCGGACGGGGTTGTCAGTTTTCAGTTGGAGTAGGATTTCTTGATCGAACTGCCCGCGCTGTGGCTGACGGCTACGACCTGGCTTCTGGCCTACGGCCTGGGATCGATTCCCGTGGGTCTGCTAGTGGTCCGCTGGCGGACTGGGAAAGACCTGCGGGCAGAGCACAGCGGGCGGACCGGCGGCACCAATGCCATGCGCGCCGCTGGCTGGCGGGCCGGCGCCCTCACCGGGATGGGAGACCTGGCCAAGGGAACGTTGGCCTTGGTCTTGGCACGTGCGATCAGCGGCGGCAACGAGTGGCTGGCAGCGGGCGCCGGCCTAATGACGATCGTGGGGCACAATTACTCGGTCTTCTTGCTGGCACGTGAGAATGGCAACCTGAGGTTCCGCGGTGGGGCTGGCGGGGCACCGACCGTGGGCGCCACGCTTGCCGTTTGGCCACTGGCCGGATTGGCCGGTCTGGCAATCGGGCTGAGCGTGCTCTTCGGGACTGGCTACGCATCGCTCGGCACGCTGGCCGCGGGCTTGACGGCTGCCGTGCTCCTCACCTACCGTGCCGTCGCCTATGGCGGCAGTTGGGCGGACGCCTACTTTGGGATTGGCGCGCTGGTGCTGCTGGCGATTGCCCTGTTGCCGAACATCCGCCGCTTGCTGGCGGGGTCCGAGCGCGCCGTCAGCTTGAAGCGCCCGAAACCCCAGCCCGGCGACTCCATAGGCTCCGGCCCCGCCGCCTGAGTTCAGCTTGGCCCAACTAGGCTGATACCCGCGGGGCCCTTCAACGCTGGCTGCAAAGCCGGCGTTTTTCGTTTCATGACAGGTCCAGCCTGGCTGGAGGTTCCTGCGTGCCGGGGCCAATGACCGCCCGTGTGATGGCGGGAGGAGGGAGAAGAGGATGCTCGCCCCTGCGAGGGCAGGGGCCCAGGCATTTGATCTTCTTGCCGCGGCCCGAAGCGCGGGCCCGGGAGCCTTCCATGGATTCCCCCACCACTCCGCTCCGCTTCGGGTGTCTCCGACTTGCGCAAGAATGACGAACCCGGATCGCTTTGAGAAGGCGGGGGAGTGTCTGGTCGCCCCTGTCAGCGCGGGGCATGCGCCAGTCCGGCCAGCTAGGTCAGGACCGTCAGCGCGCCGAGACAGAAGGCGGCGACGAGGGCGTATTCGAGGACGCGCCGCCGACTCAACTCGCCCTGACGCAGCATCCGCGCTAAGCCCTCCGCAAGGTAGGCGACCAGTGCCAGCAGAAGGGACTCGCGCAGCGGCGCAATTGGCCAGTAGTGCAGCCCCCAGGCCACCTGGGCGAGCACCAGCCCGATCAACACCGAGTCCAGCCGGGCCGTGGCGACAGGCTCCTCCATGACCAGCAGGCGCCAGGCCATGGCGCTGCTGGCGAGAAACACGAACGGGACGGCGAAGATGGCGCGCAAGTCGGTGGCGGTGATGGCGAACAGCACGCCGGTCAGCAGAAGGTAGCCCAGCACCCGGATGAGAAGCGACGCCCAGTCGAAACGAGGATCTGCCCTGTCGACGACGATGAATTCGGCTGCCAGAACGAGAACCAGCAGCAGGTCCGCCAGAGGCAGGCCGATCAGCAGCGCCGCGCCGCCTGGGATGCGCGACAGAATCACGCCAAGCCCGAGCGCGGCCAGACCGGGGATCACCCAATGCTCGAGGGTGAGGCTGGTGCCGGCCACATGCGGGTGGCCTCGGATCAGCCAATCGGTCCCGGCGACCACCAGCGTCGCCGTCAAGGTCAGGAAGACAAAGGGGGTGCTGAGGTCAAGACGCAGGAGCAGACCGAGAAGGTCCATCTCGATCCGGATGGTCGGTAGCTCGATCAGGCGCAGCAAGGAAAACGCCAGGAGCACGATGGCGGCCAATGTGCTCAGGCGTGTCCTGTTCAAGCTCGGCAGGCGCTCGGCCATACCGGCATTCTAGCATCGCCGGGGAAAGGGCACGCGCTCGCCGGCCGAGGCAAGCCTCGAGAGGTCCCCCGAAACGACGGGCGGGTAGCCATCGTGTGCGATGTCGCTGGGTATAATCCCGCTATGGCGATCCTCGTGTTATGTGCCGCCTGGGCTGCCGGTGTGCTGATCAACGCGCTGGCGGACAGCCTGCCCCACCGCCAGACCCCCCGCCGGCCGAACTGTCGAGCTTGTGGTGCGCCTCGGCCATGGCTGGCGCGGTCGGGCGTGCTGGCGTTTGTCACCCGCCAGCGGCGCTGTGTCTACTGTGCACACCTCGACGGCTGGCGAGCGCCGGTCGTCGAATTCGCGTGTGTGGTTGCCGGCGCCTGGCTGCTCGACAGGAATCCGCAGCTGTGGTCGGTCGTGCGCGACGGATTGATTCTGGCGGTGTTCGTGTTGATCGTCGTGATCGATGTCGAGCATCGGCTGATTCTGTTGGCGGTCGCCCTGCCGGCGAGCGTCGCCATCGCCGTGGTTCAGTCCCTGGATCCGCAGCGGGGACCGGTCAAGACCCTTGTCGGCGGCCTGGTTGGGTTTGTCACCTTCTACCTGCTGTACCTGCTCGGTGGGTTGTTCGCCAGAGGTATCGCCCGGGCCAGGGGCCGCTCCATCGAAGAAGTCGCCTTTGGATTCGGGGATGTGATGCTGGCCATGCTGATCGGCGTGACCGTCGGCTGGGCGGGTGTCGTGGTCGCCTTGTTCCTGGGCATCCTGGCCGCCGGCTTGTTCAGTCTGGCCTATATCCTGGTGATGCTGGGCAGGCGGCGCTACACGGCATTCCTGCCGATCCCGTACGGGCCGTTCATGGTCCTGGGGGCGCTGCTGGTGTACTTCGGGGGACGCACGGCCTTCGAACGCCTCGTCGGCTGAGGTTGCTGGCCGGCGCGCAGGCATC
>CAZBJQ010000148.1:0-6338 GCA_964492235.1 uncultured Anaerolineaceae bacterium
GTGAACTAGCGACGGAGACAGTGGCCAATCCTGTGGTCGCCAGCGGGGTAACCCCTGCGCTCCGTTGCTCGAGCCCCTGCCCGCTGCAACCCGTCAGGAGTCCCAGGCCGTGGGTGCGTAGGCTGAGCGGCCGGTCTTGCGCCCGACCGGGACGATCATGCTGACCGACTTGCGGGGGTCCATCATCAACCCATCGGTCAATTGGATCCCATGCTGTCCCGCCTTGAGAAGGTGGAATACCGTGGGCTGCAGTTCGACCGGCCAGCGTCCGATTCCCGGCCGGAAGCCCGGCCCGGCCGTTAAACCCTCGGCGGCCGCCGCGGCGCGAATCTTGGCGTGAAGCTGCCGGGCAAGACCGGCGACCCAGGCGTTACCGATTTCATCCAGGATCACCGCCTGGGCGGGCTCATCCGGGAAGATCTGGGCCACGTGATGTTCGAGCTGGTGCCCAAGGGAGCACAGACCCAGGACGATCTGTTCGGCGTGCGGCACCTGTCCGGCAATCTCCGGGACTTCGGCGGCCGTGAATCCCTGGCGCACGACGATCGGATGCACAAGCCTTCCGGCTTCCTTGAGCATCGCTGCGTAGACAGGCTCCATCCGGCCGCGGCGTCCCCCGTACTTGCGCAGCAGAGGGTCGAGGGAAATCACCCCGTCCAGATCTAGCACAGGTCGGTCGGGCTCCGGCACGATGTCTCCTTGGCGGGTCAACGGGCCAATGGGGAAGTATCCCAGCCTCCCCGTGCGATGGCAACCCCCGCGGCAAATTGGGTGAGGCGTCGGTGCCGCCGGACGCGCACGGCCCTATAATGTAGTCTCATCGCCGGCGACATGGGAGAGATGGATGGCCAGGCTGCTGTTGCAGGCAGGAACGGTGGTGACGGACTCGGGCAGCTTCCCGGCGGATATTCTCATCCAAGAGGGACAGATCGAGGCGGTCGGCCCCAGGCTTCCGGCGGACGGGGCTGAGGTTATTCGCCTGGAAGGAAAGCTGCTGCTTCCCGGCGGCGTCGATCCCCACACGCACTTCGACCTGCCGATGTTCGACACGGTCTCTTCCGATGACCACTACACGGGTCACAAGGCAGCCGCCTTCGGAGGCACGACCACGGTCATGGATTTCGTCCCGCAACAGGAGGCAGGCACCCTGGAGGCCGGCCTGGACATGTGGCTGGAGAAAGCCACCAGCAAAGCCGCCATCGACTTCTCGTTCCACATGAATGTAAGCCGGCTCGACTCGGCGGTCCTTTCCGAGATCCCGCGCCTGACTGAGCGCGGTGTGACTTCGCTCAAGGTATTTACCGCCTACAACCAGCGGCTTCGCCTTCAGGATGGGGAGATCTTCCGCGTGCTGCGGGAGGCGGGCCGGCATGGCTTGTTGACATTGCTGCATGCCGAGAACGGAGATGTGGTCGAAATCCTCGTGGCCGAGGCGCTGGCCGCCGGACACCGGTCGCCGGAATGGCACGCCCGAACGCGCCCGGCGTGGGGCGCCGTCGAAGCAGCCCTGCGCGGCATCGCGCTGGCTGCCCAGGCCGAGGCGCCGCTGTACATCGTTCATGTCAACACGGCCGGAGAAGTCGACCAGATCCGTTATGCACGCGACCGTGGCCTCCCGGTGATGGGTGAGACCTGCCCTGCTTACCTCTTCTTCACCGAGGACGATCTGGCGCGCCCGGACGGCGCGAAGTGGGTGTGCTCGCCACCGATGCGGACTCAGAAAGACAACCAGGCACTCTGGACCGGTCTAGGCGCAGGCGATCTGCAGACGGTCGGCACGGACCACTGCCCGTTCTTTTATGACGGAAGCCGGCCGATCGAATACGAGGGTCGCCCGGTGCGCATCCCTGGCAAGGAGCTCGGTCGGGACGACTTCACCAAGATCCCGAATGGGGTACCCGGGGTCGGTGACCGGCTGCCCGTTCTGTGGACGAAGGGCGTGGGGGAAGGCAAGCTGACCAGGGAGCAGTTCGTGGCGCTCACCTCGACCAACCCCGCCAAAGCCTTCGGTTTGTACCCGAAGAAGGGCGCCCTGCTGCCCGGGTCCGACGCGGATATCGTCGTCTGGGACCCGACGCGGCGCGTGCGCTATGGGGTAGCGGTGGCGCAGCATCGCACCGACTACAACCTGTACGAAGGCTGGGACCTGGTCGGGTTTCCAGAACAGGTTTACCTGCGGGGAAGACTGCTGGTCGATCGAGGGATATGGCTTGGGCGTCCGGGCGGGGGCGCGTTCGTCGCACGCAAACCGGGCGTGACGGTTATCTAGCAGACTGATGAAATACGCCTTTCTCAGAGAGGGGAAACGCGGAGGTGGTGGTCGGGCCGAAGGCCCAACCACCACAGATGCGACTTGCGATCGGGCGGACTAATCCGCCTCCCAGGCTCCTTCGCGACCAGCGAAGTTCGCGAGGCGGGGTTGCGAGTGAAACAGAACACCCATCCCGCGCCAATCCTCCTTCAGCCAAGGCGCTCCATAACTCTGACGTCGTCTGAGACCCGCCCGCGGTCTGGGCGACTCGAGCAGCTCAACCGCTTGCACTCCGGGCCATCCTGGAAGTGCCCACCAGCGAGCGGTCCGACGACCAGGGAGCATAGGGCGCCATGGTTAACCGTGCCAGGGCCAACAGCACCGTATCGTAGTTGACGCGCCAACCGGCGAAGTCCCGCCACGCCTGCTCGCGGTCCGGTTTGAGCCGAAGCCCCTGTGCCGCCAGGTGCTCGCAAGCTTCCTCATACTCGGCCCGGCTGATCGAGATCGGATCTCCGGGCTCGGGGTCCGCATCGTACGGAATGCGGAAGAAGGACGCGATATGCCGAAGGGCGAGATAGCCGGCGCGGATGCACAGATCGGCCTGGACATCGCGCGGGATATCGAGGGTAGATGCGGCCAGGGAGGCCGCGTCGAGCACGGCGCCGGCCGAGGTCACCCAGGAACGGTGTGGCTGCGGCGATCGGAAGAACACCAGTGCCGCCAGTGAGGTGTGGCTTTCCTCGATGTCGGCGAACCAGGACTCCCAGCTCGTCCAGACCTCGCCGAGTTTCTCCAGGCGGTGCAGCCGCTGGTAACGCTCGAACATCGTGAGCGCCGAGGGCGGCGAGCCAGCCCGGACCTCGAGCATCGCCACGGCTGCCTCCCGCCGCGAGAAGGCAGCGTACATCGTCGGCAGGTAGGCAATGAGCAAGGCGATCAGGGCCAGCCCGATCGCCGCCTCGCTGAACACCAGCAGCGTGGCCAGAACACCTTCGGGGGATGTGGTCCCGAGGGTCAGCAAGGCTGAGCCACTCAGGGAGAAGGCCTCTTCCACGGACAGAACGCCGAGGGCGAGGTACATCGCCATGTAGCCCAAGCAGACCAAGATCAGCCAGGCGGCCGGGAGCACTAAAAGTGCCACCGGTGCATACAGCTCCATCGCCCGGTCGCGGGCCTCGAAGGTGAGCGAGCGCCGGGCACGCCACCGGAAGAGGGAGCCGACGGCGCGAAAGACGAGGCGGGCGATCATCGTGTCGGCGCTGCGCGGGAGAATGAACGTCCGGATGGCCGAACGCAGCGTTGCGGCGACCAGGATGAAGCCACCCAGGAAAAGTAGCACCCGAAGCGATATTCCCCCAAGCATGGGGCAAGCTTACCACGCGGCCCGTCGCAGGCTGGCTTTCAAGATGTAGCTGAGTGCTGTGCCTAAGCCGGCCGGTGCCACAATCTGGCGCGCGAAGAGGGAAGCCTGAAGGGACAACGCAGTGTCCGCGGTTGAGAGCCGGTGGCCCGCAACCCGCCGAGAACTGTCGGGACGGCAGCGGGCGACTGTGAGAGGGCACAGACTTGTAGCCCGCGGACCAGCGTGCTAGAATCTCCCGAACCTCGGATCGGTGGTCGGGGCAGGGTGGACCTGCAACGGCGTCGAGCAGCCTCGCTCTTCGACAAGTGCCAACCGATCCCTCATCGCAACACAACTGCAGATGCATCTCTGGCAGAGCTTCCACCGCCCGGCACAGATCGAAGAGGCCCTGAGTCTCCTCGCCGACTCGCCCCGCCCAACGCGGCTCGTCGCCGGCGGGACGGATCTACTGCTGGATGTCCGCTTCGGGCGGTTGCCTGCACCCAGGACCCTGATCGATGTCACCGGCATTCCCGACCTGCAAGGGATTGCCATCGGCCTGGATGGTGCGCTGGTTGTGGGCGCGGCGGTCAGCCTCTGGGAACTGACGGCCCATCCGCTGGTGCAGTTCCACGCCCCCGCCCTGGTGCAGGCCTGCAGCCTGATCGGAGGGCCGCAGGTCCGCAATGTGGCTACTTTGGGGGGCAACGTCGCCCACGCTTTGCCGGCGGCGGATGGAGTGATCGCCCTGCTGGCGTTGGATGCGCAGGCCGACCTGGTTTCCCGGGAAGGCCATCACTGGATGCCGATCGAGACGCTGTTTCGCGGCCCCGGCGACCCTTCCTTTGACCGGGAGCGGCAGATCCTGGTTCGATTCTCCCTTCCGGGGCGCCAACCGGGTGAGGGTAGCGCTTTTCGGCGCGTCATGCGGCCACAAGGATTGGCGATCGCCATCCTCAACATGGCGGCCTGGCTGCGTCTCGAAGCCACTGGTAGGATCGCAGCCGCGCGGCTGGCGATTGGGCCGTCCGGCCCCACACCGAACCGCGCTCGCGCCGCCGAGGCCGCGCTCCAGGGCCGGGATCTGTCCCCGGCGACCCTGGAGGAGGTGCGGCTCGCACTGCGGGAAGACGTCCACTTGCGATCCAGCCCGCACCGCGCCTCGTCCGAATACCGCTACCACCTGATGGACCAGCTCCTGCCGCAAGTCCTTTACGCTGCCTGGGCGGAGGCGGCGCGCACCCACGCCCCGGCGATAGAGCAAGGCCATGAGTGAGGCGCTGCTCGATCGGGCCATCTGCTTCCACGTCAACGGAGAGCGAGTCGAGATCCGGCCGGCGCCAGGCGAGATGCTGGCCGACACGCTGCGCCAGCGGCTTGGGTTGACCGGGACGAAGGTCGGCTGCCAGGAAGGCGAGTGCGGTTCCTGCACGGTGTTGATCGATGGCCAGGCCGTGCTCTCATGCAACTACCCCACGCCGAAGGCCGAGGACCGGCACGTCCTGACCATCGAGGGGCTTGGGACGCCCCAGGAGCTACACCCACTCCAGCAAGCGTTCATCGCCCATGGCGTCGTCCAGTGCGGCTACTGCATTCCCGGCCAGATCATGGCGGCCGCCGCCTGCCTCGTGGACCAACCGAACCCGACAGAGGAGGATGTCCGCCAGGCGCTGAAGGATACACTGTGCCGCTGTGCGGGATACCCCTCTCTTCTGCGGGCCGTGCTCGATGCCGCTCACAGCCTGCAGACCGGGGAGGCGGTGCGCGGCCCTTCGCTCCCATCCATCAGCCCCGGCCGGGTGATTGGGACGGTCGTGCCCCGTCCGGATGCGGTGGCAAAGGTGCTCGGGCTGACTCGGTTCACCGATGATCTGTCGTTTCCCGGTATGCTGCACGGCATGGCGCTGCGCGCCGAAACTCCCCACGCCATCCTGACCGGTTTGGACACGTCAGCGGCAGGTCGCCTGCCGGGTGTGCATGCCGTGCTGACCGCGCCAGACATCCCTGGTGAACGAGCGCACGGCCTCTTTGTGCGTGACTGGCCGGTGCTCGTTGGCGTTGGTGAGCGCATTCGCACCGTCGGTGACCCCCTGGCGCTGGTCGCCGCCGAGACCCGCGAGCAGTGCCAGGCGGCCATCGCCCGGATTCGCTTCACGTTTGACCCCCAGCCTGTGCTTTCGGACCCGGTCGAAGCCCTGCATGAATCCGCTCCCCGGCTCCATCCGGACGGGAATCTATTGAAACGGATCCAGGTGCGGAAGGGCTCGGGCGATGCGCCGCCCCGGGCTGAGGCAGAGATCGACCGACACTATTCCACACCGGCCACCGAACATGCTTTCCTCGAGACCGAGTGCAGCATTGCCCGGATGACAGACGACGGCAGGCTCGAGGTTTATGTTGGATCGCAGATCCCATACGCGGATCGAGACCAGGTCGCCGCCAGCCTGGCGTTGCGGCCGGAAGAAGTCAGAATCATCGGGATGCCGATCGGCGGCGGGTTTGGAGGCAAGGAGGACATCGCCGGCCAAATCCACGCTGCGCTGCTCGCCCGCGCAACCGGACGCCCGGTGAAGGTGCTGTTTGACCGGCGAGAGAGCATGCTGGTGCACCCGAAGCGGCACGCGACCAAGATCCACGTGCGTCTGGGCGCCGATCGCGATGGCAGGCTGCGCTACGCCGCCACGGAGCTGTATGGCGACACCGGGGCGTACGCCTCGCTGGGCGAGAAGGTGATGACGCGCG
>CAZBJQ010000149.1:0-6326 GCA_964492235.1 uncultured Anaerolineaceae bacterium
TGCTTGGCGGACAGGATGGTGTGGATGGCGCGCAGGATTTGTGGCTCGTCGTCGATGACCAGGACATGCGGCTGCTGGCTCATTGGATCTCGGCCATCGACGGCACAGCGCCCTCCCAGGTGAGAGGGAGTGTGAAGTTGAAGGCCATGCCTTCATCGGTGTTCTCGGCCCAGATCCGGCCGCCGTGCGCCTCGATGATCCCCTTGCAGATAGAAAGCCCGAGTCCGATGCCCTTCACTCGGTCCGATTCGGTCACACGGTGGAACTTATCGAAGATCCGTTCCAAGTCGTCGGCAGGGACACTCGGCCCCTGGTTGCGAACCTGGACCACAAGCCAAGCAGCATCACGCGGCCGGGCGATCACCGTGATGGCCGAGCCCGGCGGCGAGTACTTGACGCTGTTGCTCATCAGGTTGGCGAGGACCTGCTCGATCTGAACATAGTCCACCGGAACGAGCGGCAGATCGTCGGAGACCTCGATCTGCAATTGGTGGTCACGCAGTGAGTTGCGCATGCGGTCGGCCACCGAGCGCACGATGTCGGCCAGGACATTCCAGTTGCGCTCAGGCTGCAGGTAGCCGGACTCGATGCGGGTCATATCCAGCAAGTTGCCGACGAGCAGGTTGAGATGATCGGTTTCTTCGTCGACCGCCTGCAGCAGGTCCTGGCGCGCCTGGGTATCCCACTCCACCTCCCCGCCCAGCAGGCTGGTGACAGAGGCTTTGATCGTTGCCAGCGGACTGCGCAATTCGTGGGAGACAGAGGAGAGCAACGCGGACTTGAAGGCGTCGCTTTGCGCAAGAAGGCGGGCCCGGCTGTCGGCCGCGGCCAACTGAGCTCGCTCGATGGCCAACGCCGCCGCCAGGCCGTACGTGTTGAGCAGCTGCTCCTCTGCGCCGGAGATTCCCCCGTGGGGTTCCCAGATCAGAATCTCGCCGAGCAGACCGCGCATGCCTTGAATCGGCAGAGACAGACTCGGCCGGGACTCTCGGGAGCGGGCCTGGGCTGGCAGGTAACACTCCGTTCCGGGAGAACCGCCGTCCGGCTGCAACACAATCCCGACCTGGGTTCCCGGCAAGGTCATCAGGATCCGCTCGGCGATCGTCCGGCTGATCGATTCCAGATCCATCTGGCCAAGAAGGGCTGTGCTGAGCTCGTTGAGGTGTCGGGCTTCGCGCTCGCGAGCCTTGGCCCGGGCCAGCCCGGCTTGGGCCGCCCCGAGCAATTGGCTGATGGTGATGGCGACCACCAGGAAGACGAACAGGTCAAGCGTCTCTTGAGGACGGAGGACGCGCAGGGTGAAGTAGGGAGGCAGGAAGAAGAAGTTGAACGTCAGGAAAGCCGCCACCGCAGCCGCGATCCCCGATGGGAGCCCCCACAGGGCGGTGCTGACGCCGACGGGGAGAAGGTACAGAAGCGCCACCGTGGGTGTACTCAGCCACGGCCGGGCGAGAACCAGGACCCCGGTCGTGGCGGCGACGGCGAGCAGCGAGAAGGACATCCGCAGCAGGGACCCTGGATGTGGAGTGCGCATGGCTTTGGCAACTGCCGGGTCTATTATCCCTCCGTTGTCGAGGGGGAAAGCCGGCCAGGGGCGCAAGCGTCTGCCGGGGCTGCTGGCAGTGTCCGCCCTGGAGCAGGCACTTCGCCTGGTGGCGTCGTGGTTGACTCCCGGGCCGAGCCGCCGGTGGGCCTTGCGTACTTCGGACGCCCGGCCGAAACCCGCTGGCACTGGAAGGGGAGTGGTGGGATCAACTGGGATTGCGCTGGCGGAACTTGCGGCTTGGGCTTGGTCAGCCTGGTTTTCCCCAAACCACGAAGCGAATCCTTCTCGACGAGGGATGGAGGTCCACTCGCTTGGAGGGGACCTGGCTTAGGAGGCAGCCCGAAGGGAAACCTCGGAGACAGGGATCTGAGTGCTAAGGCCGTCGATCCACGCGCCGAGGGTGTGGAGATCGACCGGCTTATGCAGCACGCCCTGCGCGCCAGCCGCGGCGGCGCGTAGTTCCAGATTGGCCTCAGCACTGGCCGTGACAAACAACACAGGCAGGCACTGCGGGCCGGGGGTCGCGCGTATGCGATGCAGGGTCTCGAATCCATCCATCTCCGGCATCATGATGTCCAGCAGGATCACATCCGGCAGCGACTCCGCCAACGCTTCGAGGGCCTGCTCTCCGCTGCACACGCCCTGCGGCTCATGCCCGAGAACTTGCAGCGCCAGGCTGATGATTCGAATCGTATCTGGTTCGTCATCGACGATCAAGACTCGCGCCATTCGCAGCAATCCCCCTTTGTTCCTCGAGAGTCCCGGCACTTCTCAGCGGACCCTGGGATCCTTGTCATCATTGTAGGCGTGCCAGGGTGGAGGCCGCCTTCCATCTGGCTTACAGACCCACCCTTGGACAGGACCTCCTTCCCCCTCGACCGTCGCTCCCGGGTAGAATGACCCCTTCATCCGTATGTCAGGATGGGATTCGGAGGTCCTCGCGGGCGGCGGATGAGCCTGCGGTCGAGGATGGCCGGCGCTGGGACGGCGCATGGAGGGATGATGGCTGAAGTGATCGCCTGCCCGGGCTGCGGAGCGCCTTTGAACGTGGCGAGCGGCCAACCGACGACACGTTGCCCGTACTGTGGTCAAACCATCGATGTTTCCGAGGTCACAGCCGAAGTCGTTCAGGAGGCACCGAGCCTTGTCGTCCAGATCTCCCCGCACTCCCGAGAAAGGGCATCGAGGGGGACCACCTGCCTGATCGTCGGGGTTGTCGGCGCGATTTCCCTTGCCGGGCTCGTGGTGGCATTGGTTGCTGGAGGCATTGGCCTCGGAGCGGCAGTCGCTCCCTTACAAGCTGCAACCGCCTTCTCGGCCCTGGAGCCGCACGCTATGACGGCCACCGAGATCCCCTCCTTTGGAGGCGAAGGGATCGGCCCCGGCTTGTTTCACGATGCGCGCAGCATCGGCGTGGATAGCCAGGGCCGGATTTACGTCGGGGAGTACCAGGGCGGCCGGGTGCAGGTCTTCGATGCTCAGGGCAACTTCCTCACCCAGTGGAACGTCGATCGCGACAGGCCGCTGCGGGGGATGGCGGTCGCACGCGACGGGGCCGTCTTCGTGGTGCAGGGAGGAATCATCCAGCGCCTGCAAGGGGAGACCGGGGAGATCTTGGGACCGGTGGATTATGAAGGCGGCGACGGGTTCGATGACGTCGCCATGACGGCCGACGGCGGATTGGTGACCTTCTGGTATGCCGCCGGTGAAGACAACCTGGTCGTGTTCGAGCGGACGTTGGAGACTCAGCGGACCATCCCCTCGGCGGTCAGCGGCCCTTCTGGTGACTCCGAACTTGACATCCGGGTAGCAGCCGACGGCGCCGGGATTCTGTATGCCCTGGGGACATTCAACGAGGCGGTCTTCATCTACTCGCCGGAAGGTCGCTTTCTCAACCGGGTTGGCAGCCCGGGGGATGACCCTGGCCAACTCCGGGCGCCATCCTCCATTGCCATCGATGGGCAGGGCAGGATCTACGTAGGTGATGTCGACGGTGTGGAAGTCTTCCACCGAGATGGACGACACCTGGGAACGATCGAGGTCGACGGGTTTCCCTTCGGCCTGACGTTCGACGCGCAGGGGCGCTTGCTGGTCGTGAACGGGACGCGGGTCGCCTGGTACGCAGCGCTGGATTGATTCTGCTTCCTGAGCCGCCCTTTGCCGACCATCCTTCTGATGGGGAGGCAAGGTGGAGGTCTCGGCTGATGTTCTCGACGGCCCACGCCCTCCTTGCGAATCGTTCCATCTACATTGGACAGGAGCTATGTCGTTGTGTTGCCACCGAATCGGATCACTCGATTTCCGTCGTCTGGAAAAGCAGCGGCGTAGGCTGCGTCCCGGGCATCCTGGCTGAAGACGAAATGAACGAGCTTATCCGCAGGATGGATCGCCATTCTCCGGGTATGATCGCCCGGGCGACTTCTCCCGCCGCACGGCCGACTGCGGCCGGTGGGCTCACCCAGGAAAACTGCCCCCAGACTTGGCGATTCAACCTAGATTCTCGAGGAGTCCGCTGCGATTCGCACCGGCTGGTGTTCTCTACACTGCACCATCACGCTCCAGGAGCAAGGGGATCATGTCCACGACAGGCAAGGTGCCTCGACGCGAGAAATGGCTCTACGGGTCAGGCGACCTCGGATTCAGCCTGACGAATACCATCCTGAGCGTCTATTTCGCCCTGTTTCTGACCGAAGTGGTCGGGGTAATGCCTGCGGTGGCGGCGCTGGCCATCTTTGTTGGGAGCACGTGGGACTACATCAACGATCCCATCGTGGGGTACATCTCGGACCGCACCCGCACGCGCTGGGGGCGCCGCCGCCCCTTCCTGCTCTTTGGCGCGCTGCCCTTTGCCCTGGCCTTCACCCTGCTCTGGTGGAGGCCGCCCTTCGATGAGGTTCCGGCATTGGCGGTGTACTATGCCCTTGCCTTCGCCCTGTTCGATACCGCCGCCTCCTTCGTTTACATGCCCTTCTACGCCCTCACACCCGAACTGACCAGCGACTACGACGAGCGCACCGCGCTGACCAGCACCCGCATGTTCTTCTCCATCTTGGGCAGCCTGATCGCCTTCACCATCCCACTATCCATCGTGGGAGGATTCAATCCCGAGCATGCAAGCCGGGTGCTGATGATGGGCGCGATCTTTGGGATTGTTTCGGCCCTGCCACTCTGGCTGGTGTTTTTGGGCACGAGGGAGCGCGAGGAGTTCATGCACCAGGAGCAATCCGGATTGCTGGAGTCGATGAAGGCCTCCTGGAGAAACCGCCCATTCGTATTCGGACTTATGCTGTTCTTGTTCAACGGCGTGACGATGAGCATCATCCAGGTCAACCTGCTGTACTATGTGAAGTACGTCGTCCGGCGGGAGCCGCAGAGCGACGTTATCATGGGGACGATCTTTGTGGTTGCCATGTTGGCCCTGCCGCTCTGGGCATGGATCTCGCGCCACCTGAACAAGCGCTGGGCCTACATCATCGGGATCAGTTTTCTGGCAGGGGTTCTGCTGGTTCTGGCCTCGCTGACGCCGGAGACCGGCATGCCCCTCATCATAGTGCTCTGTGTGCTGGCCGGCATCGGCGTTTCGGCTATGCACGTCATGCCTTGGGCCATCATCCCCGATGCGATTGAGTATGGCGAGCTCCAGTCCGGCAAACGCAGCGAGGGCATGTTCTACAGCTTAATCACCTTGGCGCAGAAGGTTGCTTCGTCCATCGCGGTGCCTGCGGCACTGCTGGTCCTGCAGGTCAGTGGATACGTGCCGAACAGCCCGGCCCAGCCCGACAGCGCTGTCTTCGGCATCCGCATGATAGCGGGACCGATCCCTGCTCTGGCCCTGGGCATGGGAATTGTGTTTACGTTGCTCTTCCCGCTCGGCCGAGAGAGCTATGATGAAATCAACCGAAGACTGGAAGAACGCCGCAAGGTAAGGCCCGAACCTGTGAAGTAGGGAGTGAGCGTGATTGAAGTCCGCCAGGTCCAGAACCGCCGCGACAAGCAGGCGTTCCTGACCTTCCCGTGGCAGATCTACAAGAACGACCCACTCTGGGTGCCGCCCATCCTTTCGCAGCGCAAGAAGGCTACCGACCCAGGCCGCGGGCTCTTCTTCAGGGACGGCTACGCCGAGTTCTTCGCTGCCTACAAAGACGGGCACATGGCGGGGACCGTCTGCTGCTCTCATGAGCGTGGCGGCGACCCGGGCGAGTGCGCGCTGGGTTTCTTCGAATGCATCGACGACTACGCCGTCGCCGAAGCCTTGTTCGAGCATGCCGGGCGCTGGGCGCGCCAACACAACCTGAACATGCTGTGTGGGACCTATAACCTCGATCGCGAAGACGCCCGCGGGATTCTGATCGAGGGCCGCGACCGCCCTCCGGCCTTCCTGTGCGGGCACAACCCACCCTACTACCCTGGTTTCTTCGAGCGCTGGGGCTTCGGCAAACGGCACGATGATGGCCTGGCCTACGCCATCGACGTCGACCCAAAGAGCCCTCAGCTGCAACGCTTGTTTCGACTGGCGGAGCGTGTGCGCCAACGCAAGGACATCACCGTGCGCACCGTCAACATGAGTGACCTAGATGGCGAAATCGACCGAATCTGGATGCTGCAGAACCGGGCGCTCGAGCACCTGCTGGGATTTGTGCCGTACACACGCGAGTCGGTGGCCGCCATGCTGCTGCCGCTCAAAGACCTGGCCGACCCCGATCTGATCCTTTTCGGCGAAGTGGATGGGAAGGCCGTTGGTTGGTTTCCTGCCATCGATGACTTCAATGAGGTCTTGATC
>CAZBJQ010000150.1:0-6275 GCA_964492235.1 uncultured Anaerolineaceae bacterium
GGAGGTCTGCCCTCCGGTGGATCGATCAGGAAGGCGCCGTACAGACCCTTGTGGATATGGCGTTTGAGCGGCATGACGTGGCAGTGATACAGGTGGAGCCCGAACGGCTGCGCCTCGAACTCATACAGGAAGGTGCTGCCTGGCTCGACCATCGGGCTGACACCGTCCATCGATGGTGGGTGAAACCCGTGAAAGTGGATCGTATGCGGATGAGGGGTGGCGTTGAAGAAATCGAACCGCACCAGGTCGCCGGCACGGGCCCGGAAGGTCGGCCCAGGCACCTGTTCGTTGTAGGTCCATGCCGGGAACCACACCCCCGGGGCCACCTGAATGTCCTTGTTCAGAGCCAGAACTTTCCATGTGCGCACCATGCGTCCGTTCTCGCTGGTGACAATGCCTTGGTCGAAGGTCTCGAGGAAGGCCGAAGGGTCGAAGGCGGTGGGGTCGATTTCCCCGACCGAGCCGCTAGGATCCGAGCCATGTTGATGCTGCGACTCCGCTTCCGCCGTCGGCGTGGGGGAGGGGTCAGCGAGCAGGGGAGTTCCCTGGTTGGCTGGTGCGTGCCCGAGGCCGACGGCTGCGGCCAGGGCGGTGGCGGTTCCCCCCAGCGTGCCGGCCTTAAGGAAGCTCCGCCGGTTCAAGGAGCCGGCGTTCGACTTGATCGGTTTCATGACCGCTTTCTGCCGGGGACCCGAGCCCGCTGGCTGGAAATTAGGTATTCCTAAAATGGCCCGAATAATATACGCCACGGGCGGAGCCTTGTCAAGCTCGCCATGTCGGGCCGGGAGCGGGGAGGTGGATGGCGGGTGGAGGTGGATGGCCCGGATCTCGCGGCCGCACCGGGAACTGGCGGGCAATGCCTGATCGGTCGCCCTGCAGGCGACGGGGCGTCGATGCAAGCGCGCAAGCCACTGAAGGCCATCGCCTCCCCTGGGGTGAGGGATGTTCGGGTGCCACGGATGGGTGCGAAGGACCTCCGGGGAGGCCCGGTTTCCCCCGTCGGCTCCGTCGGGACGGCCGCCGCAGCTGGTGCGCATTTCGCCGGTTGGTGATTCGATGGCACCGGTCATGTCCTGACGCCAGGCGGGCGGTGTGCAGCGCCCGGCAGCGGGCTGGATATAATCGGGTCTGATGGCTAGAGGTTCCCCTGGCAACTCCCCTCGGATCCCGGCTTCACCGGGGCGCTTCACATGCCCTCCAGGCACCCGCCTGGAATTGATCCTTGAGGTCAAAGAAGGCGAAGAACTCGAGGTCATCGTCGAGGTTCAGCAAGCTCGACGCCGAGAGCCCCCATCCGCGGAACCCGGCGCCTCCTGGCGCCACCCGCTGCGAAATGCGGGGCGCAACGCCCGGCTGTGGCTGGCGATCCAGCGCACCGGCCTCAGGTTGGAGGCGGCTGCAACCCCGAAGATCCTGTTCATCTTCGGCCTTGCCTTGTTTGTCGTCAGCCGGTTCTATCGACTGGCGGATTTCCCCATCGCCTTCAACAGCGATGAGATCGTCGCAGTCATGCGGGCCGTAGACCTTGTGCGCGACGGCTTCGTTGGCTACGAGGGGCAATTCCTGCCCACCTTCTTCGTGAACGACTTCAAGTACAGCCTGGGCGCCACCGTCTACCTGCAGGTCGTCCCTTACCTGCTCTTCGGGAAATCGATTTGGGCGGTTCGAGGGATCTCGGTGCTCATCAGCCTGCTGGGGATGATCTGGTTGGGGCTGATGCTGCGCGAGATCTACCGGTTGTCTTACTGGTGGCTTGGGGTGTTGGTGCTGACGGCCACGCCAGCCTGGTTCCTCCTCACGCGGACCGCCTTCGAGACGGCGCAGATGACTGCGTTCTTCGCCGGCTTCCTCTACTACTACCTGCTGTATCGGCTGAAAGATCGCCGCTATCTGTACCCATCTCTGGTGTTGGGCGCGCTGGCCTTCTACAGCTATCTTCCCGGCCAGGTCATGGTCGTCCTGACCGGGGCAGCCTTCCTGGTGTTCGACTGGCGGTACCACTGGCAGGATCGGCGGACGTTGCTGCGCGGTGCTGGCCTGCTTGTCCTGCTGGCGCTGCCTTTGATTCGCTTCGAGCTGGCTCAGCCCGGGCGCTACGCCGGCGCGATGGAACGCTACAGTTCGTATCTGGCTGACGATCGGACGCTGGGCGCCAAGCTATCTACGTATGTGGGCAACTATCTCCGCGGCCTCAGTCCGCGCTATCTGTTCTGGCCCCACACGCAAGACGAGCTCCCCTTCCTGATGAAGGGTTACGGGCACATGGGATGGTGGAACCTGCCGTTCACGGTGGCGGGGGGGATCTATCTCCTGCGGCAGCGACGGTGGCGGGAGGTCGAGGCCAGGGCTGTATTCGTCCCGCTGTTGGTGGCACCGCTGGCCGGCGCCCTGCTAGCGACCAAGATTGCCCGGGAGTTGATGATTGTCCTACCTCTGGTCGTGATGACGACCATCGGGTTCGTGCTCGCCTTGCAATGGCTCGAAAGGCGCTCGATCTCACGCACCTTCTTGAGCCTGGCCAGCGCCACCCTGTTCGCCGGGATCACACTGTTCATGATGTTCGATGCCATCCGCCATGGCCCGACCTGGTTCCGGGACTATGGGCTAGGCGGACTGCAGTACGGCGCCAACCAGGTCTTTCCCGAAGCGCTGGAATTCTCGAAGGAGAACCCGACGACGAGAATCTACCTGACGGGCGGTTGGTGCTGGTCGGCGGACGCTGTGTCGCAGTTCTACCTGCCGAAGCAATCGATGATCTCGCTGGCTACGCCCGATCAACTGCCGGATGTCATCGCCGGTGGGGAAGACGCCGTGTTTATCGTCATTCCGGAGGAATACAACCGACTGGTGGAGACCGGCGACTATCGGACCATCGACGTCGAGCACGTCGTTCCCTACCCGGATGGAACACCGGGTTTCCGCTTCGTGCGCTTGGCCTTCACCGATGACAAGCTCGAGGCGATCCGCCGGGGCTATGATGAAGTGAAGGAGCCGGTCGCGGCTCCACTTAGCCTGGATGGCGAGGAGATCACTCTCCTGCACACCCCGCTCGGCGGGGGAGGAATCGAGAACCTGTTCGACGGCGACCCCGACACCTTCGTTCGGTCGGATGGCGAGAATCCCTTCCGGCTGGACATCGCTTTCCAGCAGGCGCACCGCCTGGCGGGCCTCGTCCTGCGGCTCGGATCCGAGAAGAACGTGGTCAGCGTGACGGCCTTTCCCGAGGATGGGACTGAGCCTGTGATCAAGGCCGTGGAGGCGGGGCCGGTGGAGGAGTACAAGGAAGTCGTCCTGAACTTCGACGAACCGATTCGGGTGGATCGGCTCTTGATCGAGATCCTGGACGAATACGCGCCACCGGATGCGTTTGTTCACGTATGGGAGCTGCAGCTGCTCGAGTAGGAGCGGCAGAGCGCATGACGATGCCGCCTGGAATCTCGGGTTTTCAGCATGTCGCCGGCATCGCTCATCCGTCGCTGCACGACGCGCCCGGTTCTTCGCAGGCCGGAGTTACGCCCCAGCGGGCAAACCAGCCCCGATGGGCAGCAAACCACCGATAGCCGCTTGCTTCCACCCCGCGGACGGGCGCCAAGCAGGACAACCGGCCGACCGCCGGCCACACGCCCCCCAATTCGAGCAAGGCGCGGCTGAGCGCCGCTGCGCCGGCGAAGCGGTTGTCGCCTGAGGTCTCGAGCGCCCATAGCTCGCGGTCCACCTGCTCCCGCGTCAGACCATACCGCTCTAGCACCCCTGGCTGTTGGTTCGGCAGCAGGACAAGGCGTTGCCTGGCATCTCTCGCCTGCAGCCAACGTGCCGCGCGCGTGCAAAGGCCACAGTGCCCGTCGAAAAGAACCACCAATACGTCTCGGTCTGCACCCTTGATCCGGGCTTCTGCGGATCGAGGGTCGGACGGTCGCGAAGGCCCGGTGCCTGGCCTCATATCGAATCCAGATCGGACCCGGGCGCGTGGGAGGGATCCCAGCGAAGGAGCGAGAGCGCCCCCCATCCCTCGAGACGCTCGAACTCCAGCTCGTGGCTGTGGAAATTCTGGTCACCGGAGTCGAAGTCGTTCACCCCAAATCCTGTTGTGATGGTCCCCCCAACGCCAGCCCCGGCCGACGGCGCAGCCCGGCCAACCAGGTACCGAGCGGCACGGCCAGCGCCATTGCAAGAAAGCGCTGCAAAGGAGGCTGAGCAGCAGGAGCGGCCACCGGCCGGTCCGTTCCGACAACGCCCCGAGCACCACCGGCTCGATCAACTGGGCCGCTGTGTACAAGCAGCTAGCAGATCCATCACGACCTCCGATGCGCAGAAGGTGGTGGCGTTCAATGACCGAGCGCTGGGATTGCCCACCCATGCTGTGCTGGTTTGAGAAGCTGCAGACCCAATGAGGGTCCATGTCGCTGCCCGGCGATCGAGCGGAGCCGGCAGTGTATCCCTGCCCCGCCGGCGTGTGAAGGGCGTCCGCCCAGTCCAGGGGGATCGGGCGGGGCGGACGGAGGTTGGTGGCGGTACACTTGGCGGCGGAGCACCCGTCGTGCCACGCGAATACCGCCGTGCTTTCCGCGTCCGCCACTACGAATGCGACCTGCACGGCCATGTCAACAACGCCAACTATCTGCGCTACATGCAGCAGGCGGCGATCGAGGCCTCGGCCGATGCTGGCTACGCCAGCCGGGAGTACCGGAGGCTGGGGGCGCTGTGGTTGATTCGGGAGACTGGCATCGAATACCTGCACCCGACCCTGCCGGATGAGGTCCTGGAGGTGCGGACCTGGGTGGCCGATTTCCGTCGCATCCAGTCCCGCCGCAGATATGTCATGACGGTGGCCGGTCAGCCTGTGGCAGATGCCTACACCGACTGGGTGTACGTCAACCGGACGACACAGCAGCCGGTCCGCATCCCGCCGGCGATGGTCCTGGCATTCATGCCGGAAGGCGGCCCGGGCGAAGCCATACAGCGCAGGCCGATGCAGGCGCCTCCGGCGCCAGCCGGCTCGGTGCGGGTGGTGCATCATGTCGAGTGGGGTGACCTGGACAACGCCGGCCACGTCAATAACGCCGTCTACCTGAACTTCCTGGAAGAATCGGGCATCCGCGCCGGCGAAGCCATCGGTTGGGGGATGGCCGAACTGGCGGCGCACCGCCTGGCGGTCGTCGCTCGCTCGCACCGCATCCAGTACCTGGAGCCGGGGCTGCATGGCGACGAGCTCGAGATCGAGACCTGGCTTTCCGACATGCGCCGTGTGAGCGCCCTGCGTCACTACGTCATCCGGCGGCTGGGGGATGGGGCAACCATCGTGCGCGCCCGCAGCCGAGTGACGATCCTCGACCGTGAGTTGATGCGCCCGGCGGAGATCCCTGACGCCATGCGGCGGGCATTCTCCCCTCAGACTGTCTGATCCGCCCGGGGAAGGCACCCGCCGGGCTCGAGCGGCGCCTCGTCCGGCTGGTGCTGCCAGCTGACCTGGCCTGGAGCCCCACTTCCGAAGCCCGAGGACCCGGCCTGACGCCCTATACACCTAGGCTGTCAACGGGCGAGCCCCTGCTCCTGCTCCCCCCGGAGCCACATACGATCCCTTGCCGGCCCCCCATACACGACCGAGAAGGTCAGATTTCACGCTGGATTTACGGTCAATTGGTACCTTATTAGTCAGATACCTGTGATTTCGGGTGCCAAGGAGATGGAGAAGGAAATGAGACGAGATCTTCGCACGTCCCTGTTCGCTTCGTTGATCGTTGCCCTGGTCGTGACCGCCTGCGGCGGTTCCGGCGGGGAGGAGGCCCCTGCGACCAAGGCTCCGGCCGAGCCCGCCGGGACCTCAGAGCCTTCGGTGTCGCTCGGCAGCAAGTCCTCGGCCGGGGCGGTGTCCTCCCTGGAGGATGTCGAAAGTGCAACCGTGCTCATCATGGCGGAAGGCACCAAGATCGATCCACTCGGGATGACCCCCAATGCCCAGTGGCGCGGCACTGGGTTCATCATCGACCCTTCCGGTTTGGCAATCACCAACAACCATGTGGCCACGGGCGCCGGCCGGATGACGGTCAAGCTTGCCGGCGAGGACGAGGAGCGGACTGCCCGGGTCGTGGGCGTATCGGAGTGTTCCGACCTGGCAGTGATCGACATCGAGGGCGAAGGATTCCCATTCCTGGAGTGGTATGACGGTTCGGTCGACGTCGGCTTGGAGGTGTATGCAGCCGGCTACCCCCTCTCCTTCCAAGATGAGGAATACACCCTGACCAAGGGAATCATCTCCAAGGAACGGGCCAACGGGG
>CAZBJQ010000151.1:0-6134 GCA_964492235.1 uncultured Anaerolineaceae bacterium
CTGACCCGGATCGAACCGCATGTCCAGCGGGCCGTCGGCGCGGAAGCTGAAGCCGCGCCCCGGGTCTTCCAACTGCATCGATGAAACTCCAAGATCGAGCAACACCCCGTCGACCAGATCCCAGCCGATGGCCGCCGCGTGCAGCCGGATGTCGGCGAAGCTGCCGTGCCGCAGCTGAGCCCGCGCTGCGTAACGGATCAGCCGCCTCGAGGCCTCCGCCAGGGCGCTCGGATCTCGATCCAGGCCCAGGAGCTGGCCGTCAGGGGCGCTGGCTTCCAGGATGCCCGCCGCGTGCCCACCTGCTCCAAGGGTCCCGTCAATATGACGGCTCCCCGCGGTCACGTGCAGCGCGGAGAGCACATCCTTGTAAAGGACCGGGATATGCGCTGGCGGACTTGCGTACGCCATCGCCTACCCGGCAGATAAGTCGAAGGCCGCAAACCGGCGGGAGTTGGACTCGGCATCCGTAACCGAGGCCAGCTCCTTCAGCCAGGCTTGTGTGCTCCAGATCTCGAAGTATTCGCCTGCACCGACAACGGTCACCTCATCCCCCAACTGCGCGAACTCACGCAGGAACGGCGGGATCAGGATTCGGCCGGCCGAGTCCAGAGAGACATCGGTCGCTCCACCGAAAATCATGCGCCGGACGGCACGCGCCTCCGGGTCGGTCGTGGAAAGTACGTTAGCGCGCTTGGCCAGGCGCTCGAAACTGTCCGTGGTATAAACCATCAGGGTCCGCTCGAAACCTTGCGTGATGTAGGCGCCAGCCGCTAGGCCGGCGCGGAACCGAACCGGCACCGTGAGACGGCCTTTGGTATCGATGCTGTGCGCAAACTGGCCCAAGAACATGTCCGACCCTCAAGCCACGGAGTGCAGGGGACTGGCTATCCGCAGCTCCCCACTCCTCCCCACTTCCCCCCACAATCTGCCACAGTATATAACAAGTTTTCACATGGGCGCAACACTTCGACCCCCCAGTCTTGCCAGTACCGGTTTCCCACCCAACCTGCCCAATTCTCGCCGGCAGCGGGTAGCCATCCGCTCTCCCCAACCCTCATCCCGGCACATACGGCCTACAACCGCTGGCCTTCCGGAGGCCCTCCCGCACATCTGGGGCTGGTCGGCGCTAGCCAGGCGTGCCTTGTCGCCGAGTGTCCGTTCGGATCTGACATGGCGGCGCCTCCGCCAGGTGCCGCCTAGAAACCCAAGCTCGGCGGCACCACCGGCGATGGTGCTGGCCGACCCGCCCACCCGAGGACAACCCTGATGCCGACCTCCCCTCGCACGACCGCCCACCGGGACCGGTTCGTTGGTCTCGATGTCGCCGTGCCGCGGCTGCATGGCAGCCCACGTCCCTACATCAACTTCGACAACGCCGCCTCCACCCCAGCCTTGCGCAGCGTCCGTGACGGGGTCAATGGGTTCCTCGAGTACTACGCCAGTGTCCATCGCGGCACAGGTTTCAAGTCGCAACTATCGACCTGGGCGTTTGAGCAGGCGCGCCAACGCTGCCTGGGTTTTGTCGGCGCCGATCCGAAGACCAACACCTGCATCTTCGTGAAGAACACCACCGAGGCCATCAACAAGCTTGCCCGTCGGATGCAGCTGCGTTCGGATGACATCGTCGTAACCACCACCATGGAGCATCACTCCGACGATCTTCCCTGGAGGGCAGTCTGTCAGGTTCGGCACGTCGGGTTGCTTCCGGATGGCCGCCTGGATGAAGCGGATTTTGAGCGCTTGCTGGCCGAGCACGCCGGCCGTGTGCGGCTGGTCGCCATCACTGGCGCCAGCAACGTCACCGGCTATCTGAATCCACTCCACCGCTTGGCGGGGGTGGTGCACAAAGCCGGCGCGGTGATCCTGGCGGATTGCGCCCAGCTGGCGCCACACCGCCAGGTCGACATGCGGGAGGATCACGATCCGGAGCACCTCGACTTCGTTGCCATCAGCGCCCACAAGCTCTATGCGCCTTACGGCACGGGCGCGCTGATCGGCAGGCGGGCTTTCTTCGAGTCCGGCGTCCCGGACTCGGTCGGCGGAGGCACCGTCGAGCTGGTCACGCTGGACGACGTAACCTGGGCCGGCCCTCCCGATCGGGACGAGGCCGGATCGCCCAACGTGGTCGGCGCCATCGCCCTGTCACTGGCGATCGGCGAGCTGCAGGCGATTGGCATGCAGGCCGTGGCCGAGCACGAGGCCGATCTGACCGCCCACGCCCTGGGCGGCCTTCAGCATGTGCCGGGCCTCCGCCTCTTCGGGGACAGCAATCCTTCCCGGGCGGCGGAGCGGCTGGGCGTGATCCCCTTCACCTTGGCCGGTCGCTCGCACTTCGAGGTGGCGGCGATCCTCGGGCACGAGCATGCCATCGGCGTGCGCAGCGGTTGTTTCTGTGCACACCCGTATGTGCTCCACCTGCTGGGGCTGAGTGCGCAGCAGGCATCCGATGCACGCAGGCGAATCCTGGACGGCGACCGACGCGATATGCCAGGCATGGTTCGCGCCAGCTTCGGCTTGTACAACACGCGCCAGGAAGTGGATGTCCTGGTAGCTGCGCTGACGGCGATCGCTGGGGACAAGGTGCGCGGCAGGTACCGACAGAACCAGCAGACCGGGGAGTTCCTCCCCGATGGCGCCCAGCAGGACTTCGCCGCCATCCTGCCTGAGCTGGCATGAGGGCCCAGGCCTGAAAGAGAAGTCGGCCCCGGCGCTTGGGAGCGCCGGGGCCGGTGCGTTGGGCCAGCCTGTAAGCCGCGTTCTGTCCGGCGTTGGGTGCGGTTTACGGGTTTCCCCTTCTTCCCGCTCCCTGCGCCTGGGCGACCATCTCTCTGGGCCGAGGCGTCACCGCCCGGCTCGTGCAGCCTACCCGGGGCTCAACGGTTGGGCACCCATCGCCCCTGTTTGGCCTTGCTCCAAGTGGGGGTTGCCTGGCCGCCAGCATTGCTGCCAACGCCGGTGGTCTCTTACGCCACCTTTTCACCCTTACCCTCGCCGCAGCGCGACGGGGCGGTCGTTTTCTGTGGCCCTGTCCGCAGGTCACCCTGCCCGGGTATTACCCGGCACTCTGCCCGATGGAGCGCGGACTTTCCTCGGACGGCATTCGCCGCCCGCGGTCGCCCGGCCAGCCCAGCCTTGCTTCCATCATACCGGGCGGGGCTGCCTCCGTCAACGTGACCCTGCATCTCCGCCAGGTCTGCCCCCCCCATGCCTGCCGGCTCGCAGCCTCTTGCGCCCAAGACTTCCGCCGCATGGTGGTCGCAGTGCCGTTAACCCCCCGCTAACGTCCGGCGTGCTATCCTGGGCCGGGGCGACCGATCCCTTGCGGGATTGCCGGCGGCGCCGTATACTCCGAGTTCGACCGAGGCAAGCTGCAATGCCTTTGTATTCGTACCGATGTGAAAACTGCGGTCTTCAATTCGACCAGCAACAGCGTTTCTCGGATTTGCCCCTCAGCATCTGCCCCGAATGCGGCGAGGACGCCTTGCGCAAGCTATATCAGTCCGTGGGGATTGTTTTCAAGGGTGCAGGCTTCTACGCTACCGACCACCGCTCGCCCTCCGGACAGGCCGCGGCCAAGAAGGCCGACAAGGCCGAGAAGGCCGAGGGCGGCGACAGCACCCCTGCTAAGAAGGAAGCCACACCCAGCGAGTCCTGAGCCGCGGCCGCAGAACAGCCGCTCCTGCCGGCTGGTGCGGTCACGTCTTCCTGTGCGCGATCTTACTAGATGGAAAGCGTGCCAAGCCGAGCCCATAATCGGCTCGCCTGCCAGCCTGGCGGCGCGACGGGCATTTCCGGCGCCTCGCTCTGTGGAGGCTGCGATCGGCCGCGCTGGAAAGCTCTCCGCATTGGATAGGATTCGCCAGGGGGAAGGGCCCAGCCCGATCTGAGAACCGCGTCTTGGCGCGGGGTTACATCTGAAAGCCGCCGCCCGCCTGGACGACGCGAAACTCGAAGTTGGTCACGTACTCCAGCAGCTTCCCGTGCAGGGTTTCCCAGGCCTCACTGGCCAGAGCCCCCTCCATCGTCGCCCGATCCGGAGCCACACCGCCGGTCAGGATCTGTGGACGCTGGCCATAGGTCGTGTACCAGGCTTCCGTCGGCTGGATCCCGAGTCGCTGCATCCCCGGTACGAAGTCCCGCACGACGAACTCGAAGTACTCCTGTTCCCGACCGGGGAGGATGTCCCAGGTCATCAGCAGTTTGACCAATGTCTTCCCCAGGGGCCGGCCGTGCCGTTCAGCCGTGCACGCCTAGCTGGATCGCTCCAGAACGATGACCTGCGTGTCTTCGCCCAATGCGCTCTTGGTGATCTTTAGCAGAGGCGCGCCCTGCACCGAGGTCAATCCCATCTCGGAGAGGAAGCGGTCGAGCGTCGCCAGCGGCAGAGACTCCGGCCCGGTCTTGAAGTGCATCGGAATCACGATCGATGGCTCGATCAAGCTGATGACCTCCGCCGCTTGGCTAGGTTCCATCCCGCCCCCGCCTCCGACTGGCACCAGCGCGATGTCCACAGGTCCCAGATCCTCGATCTGCGCCTGAGTCGGCACATACGCCAGGTCGCCCAGATGGGCGACCGACACGGTCTCGTAGTCCAGCACGAAGATCGTGTTCGGCCGGCCGGCGCCCTTGCGATCGCCTTTGGCCTCCATGCGGATCCCCGTGATAAAGACGCCGCCGATCTCGTACTCCCCCGGCCCGCGGATCACCTGGCGTTCGCCCTTGACAACCTGGGTGCTGTTGTGACCGGGAGCGTCATGGCTGACGGTGATGATATCTGCCTTGAGCTTCGGCACCGGCAGCCCCGCGCTCGAGTCGAAAGGATCGGTGACCACGGTCGCCAGACCGCGCTCCGACAGGCGGAAGCAAGAGAGTCCGTGCCAAACCAGTTCCACATCGCCTCCTGACAGGGGGAGAGCCCATTATACATGAGGCAGGCGGTGTGCCGTGGCTGGCCTCAAGCCTCACCGGGGGGTCCGGGCAAGGCAGCTCTCGAGTCGACAGCCTCCGGCGCGTCCACCGCCGTGGTCGATAGCCCGGCTTCCTGCAGCCGACGGGCGGCCGGCAACAGCCGTCGCTCCAGCGAGCCGATGGCCTGGTTGTAGTCTTCCGCCGCCCGGTTGATGCTCTTGCCGACATCCGCCAGATGCCCGATGAACGTCACCAGGCGCTTGTAGAGTTCTTGACCGTGCAGGGCGATGGCGCGGGCATTGTCGGCCACCTGCGCCTGCTGCCAGCCGTAGGCTACGGATTTCAGCAGAGCCAGCAGCGTGACGGGCGAGGCGACCAAGACATGCTGCTGGATCGCTTCCTCCAGCAGCGCCGGTTCGCTCTCGAAGGCGGCCGCCAGGCAGGCTTCGTTGGGCACAAACATCACGACGAAATCCGGGGTACGCTCGAACTGCTCCCAGTAGCGCCTCTGACCCAGATCTCGGATTCGGGCTTTCATCGCCCGGGCATGCTCGTTCATCTTGAGCCGCCGGGTTTCCTCGTCCCCGGCCTCGACGGCTTCCAGGTATGCGTTCAGTGGAACCTTGGCGTCGACAGGCACCACTCCCTGGTTCGACAGATGGACGACCATGTCCGGCCTCCCCTGGTCCCCGCTGAACTGCTCTTCAAAGTCGACGTGGCGAACCAGGTCGGCCAGCTCAACCACCCGGCGCAATGTGATCTCACCCCACCGTCCGCGCACCGACGGCGACTTGAGCGCCTGGGCCAGCGTGAGCGTGGTGGACTGCAGCGCCGTCTGCGCCGTCGCCAGTTGATGCACCTGCTCCTTCAGTCCCTGATAGGCACCCTCACGCTTCTGCTCCAGGTCCCGCAAGTGCGTGTCCAGCGCCTGCAGGTTGGTCCGCAAAGGCTCAACCAGGCCGTGCATCTCGGCCTTGTTCGTCGCCAGGTCTCCTTCCATCTTCCGGATCACAGCTTCGCTCTGATCCCTGGCCCGGCGCAGCAATTCCTCGGACGTCAGCTGCAGCGAGCGTGCGGCTAGGGAGTCAAATGCCTCTCGCAGCTTGGCTTCCGATTGCTGCATCCATGCCAACTTCTCCTGGTCGGCGCGCCGTTCGGCCTGCATCTGGGCCAGCTGAACCTGGGCGCGATCACCGACGGATCGGGCGCGGACTATGGCCGCCAGG
>CAZBJQ010000152.1:0-6104 GCA_964492235.1 uncultured Anaerolineaceae bacterium
ATCGTAGGTGGTCAGCTTACTCAGGATCGTATAGCTGGCGCTCTCGCGCACGTCGAAGGCCAGCGACATGCGCGCCCAGTCGATCACCCGGCGCGTGCTGAACGCGCCGAACACCTTCTCGTTGCGGATGGCCGCCCGGACGTCGTTCGCCATGCGCACCATCTTGCGAACCGTGGCCTGGTCACCGTTGCCGCTCTGGGCGATCACTGCTTCTACTTCTTGGTCCTCGCCCAGATAGTCCATGCGCAGCACAATCGGAAAGCGGTCAAGCAAGGCCTCGTTCAGTGTCTTGGTCCCGCCATAGCGTCCTTCTTCGCTCGGGTTCATACTGGCGAACAGGCGGAAGTTCGGATGCGGACGGACGATGCGGCCGTCGTACTCCATGAGGACAACCATGCGATCATCGTCGAGCAGGGAGTGCAGGCAGAAGGCGATCTCAGGAAGCGTGGCGTTGATCTCGTCGAGCAGGATCCAGTCTCCTGCCAGCATGGCCTCGGTCAGCACGCCGTTCACCCAGTAGGTACCCCGCTCGTTGATCAACAGCTTTCCCAGGAACTCATCGACCGTGGTGGCGCCATTCAGGTTCACGCGCCGCAGGCCGTTGTTGGTGCGCCAGGCGAGATAGCGCACCGCCAGCGTTTTTCCGACGCCGGTTTCGCCGATGAGCAGCACCGGCAGGTTGTGGGAAACGCCGTAGGCCACCTTCTCCAGATACCCCTGGGCCGGCATCACGTAGGTCTGCCCGCCCGGGATGAAGGCGCTGGTGTTCCCGGCGTTCACCGCAAGGTTCACCGACCCGATGTGGATTTCCGTCTCTGCCGTCATTCCCCAGCCTGTCTCTCGCGACTCACCCGAGCCATCAAGCACTTCTAGCCAAGCGGCGGATGAGGCGCTCTGCCGCCCGTCCCCACCCGCCGCAGGATCCCATCCCTCCGCGCCCGGTTGGCATCCGGGCGGCCGCAGCCAGCTAGGCGCCGGCCCGGTTCGCCTCGAGGGCGCGCAGCACCTTCTCGGGTGTCGCAGGCAGATCCGTAATCCAAATGCCTACGGCGTCATGGATGGCATTGATGATGGCCGGTGCCTGGGTATTGGCCGTCATCTCGCCGATGCCCTTAGCACCGTACGGGCCGGTGCGCGATCCCATTTCGACCACCACCGCTTCCAACTCCGGCAGATCCTTGGCGGTGGGGATCATGTAGGAGAAGAACCCCGTCGGGTAGTGATCGAGCGTTGGATAGTACGGGTGAAGCTCTTCCATCAACGCCGAGCCCAGGCCACCCGCCGCACCGCCATCGATTTGCCCTTCGACCAGCATCGGGTTGATCGCTTTGCCGCAGTCGTAAGCGCTGGCCAGCTTGAGGACCTTGACCCAGCCGGTCTCGGTATCAACTTCGACCTCGGCCACGGTGGCGCCGTAAGCCATGTTGTGCAGCGGCTCGCCTTCGCCAGTTTCCGGATCGACCTGTGCCACCGGCCAGCCGAATGCTCCCCGGCCAGCGATGATCCTGCGATCGTTCCAGGTCGCCTGGCTGGCGACGTCGGCGATCGGAATCGCCTGCTCCGGAAAATCGCGGACGACGATCTTATCGTCTTTGGCTTCCAGCTGCTCAACCGTGACGCCAAGCTGGCCGGCGGCCACCTCAAACAGCACCTGCCGCGCTTCGCGCGCCGCCTGGATCGTGGCATTCCCCGTCTGGTGCGTGACGCGGCTGGCAAACGTTCCCGTGTCGAGCGGGCTGGTGTCGCTATCCACCGCCGTCACATTCACCTTCTCCAGGGGCACGCCCAGCTCCTGGGCCGCGATTTGGCGGATAACCGTGCGCGCTCCCTGCCCGATATCGACGCTACCGATCAGAACATCCACGCTACCGTCGGGGCGCATCTTGACCACCACCTGGCTCGGGTCACCGCCTCCGCTCATGCCGGTCGAATACCAGACGGCGGAGATTCCTTTGCCTCGTTTCTTCGCCATGTGCACCTCCGCCTACTTCTTCGCCGAAGACATCGCGAGCAGGTCCGCATCCAGCCGGATGCCTGCGCGCTTGGCGGCCGCTTGCATGACCTCGATCAGGCCGCAGTTGTACTGGACCGCTCGCGTGGCCGAGGTGTCGCCATCCCGAATGGCGTTGAGGAAGCGCAGCCGCCACGAGTCGACTCCGATGGCCTCGGCGATCTTCTCCATCTGCACATCCCAGGCGAACGAGGCCTGGTACAGGCCGAAACCGCGCATCGAGCTGGTCGGACGCTTGTTGGTGAAGATGGCGTAGCTGTCGATCCAGACGTTGGGGATGTCGTACGGACCGGCGATACCCGACGACGCTTTGCGCACAACGTAATCATTGGTTGAAGGGTAGGCGCCGCCATCGCGCACCATTTTGATCTTGCGGGCGACGATGTGCCCATCCTTCATCACGCCATCCTTGAACCACATATGGGTCGCCGCCCTATGCGTCGAGGCGATGAATTCCTCCTCCCGAGTCCACACCCACTTGACCGGTTTGCCGCCGGTGTATTGCGACAGCACGGCGCAGATATGGTCGGCGTGGGGATCGTTCTTGGCGCCGAAGCCGCCGCCGAGAATCCCGCCAATCATGTGCACGTCCGCCTGCGGCTTGTTCAAGATGGCGGCAATCGTTCCCTGATTGAAGAACACTGCCTGGGTCACAGTGTAGATGTGGGTGCGGCCCATGGCGTCGGTGGTCGCGATGCTGGCCTGGGTCTCAATCGGCGAGTGCTCCTGGGCCGCCGTGCGGTAGTAGCTGTCGACGATGTGGTCAGCCTGCTTGAACCCGGCCTCGACGTCGCCTTTGCGGACCTGGTAGTGATCCTTACCGTCGAAGGGCAGCACGTTGCCCTCCGGGCGAACCCTGGCCGAGCCGGGCTCCATCGCCTTGAGCGGATCGAGGATCGGCGTCCGCTCTTCCAGCTCGACCCTGACCTTGCCGACCGCCTCGCGGGCGATGTCGACGGTCTCAGCCGCCACCACCACGACTTCCTGTCCCAGGTAACGGATCTCCTTGTCGGCCAGGACGGGTTGTTCCCCACCGAAGACGTTGTTGGGGACATCCTTGCCGACGATGACCGCCACGACCCCCGGCATCTTCTCCGCCCGACGGGTATCGACGCTCTTGATCTGCGCCGAGACTACGGGCGATCGCCAGGCCTTGACGTACAGCATGCCCGGCAGCTTGATGTCGTTCACATAGCGCGTCCGGCCGGTGGCGTGTTGCATCCCGTCATAACGCGGTAGGCGTTTTCCGACGTAGTTGGTATCAGCCATGGTCGTATCCTCCTCCTACCGCATGTCCTCTGCCGCCGCCAGGATCGACTCGAAGATCTTGTTGTAGCCTGTGCAGCGGCAGACGTTGCCGACGATGGCCTCGGCCACCTCGTCGCGCGTCGGGTTTGGGTTGCGGTCCAGCAGCGCCTTGGCCGAGATGATCATCCCCGGCGTGCAGTAGCCGCACTGCGCCCCGTAGTGCTCGGTGAAGGCTTTCTGTAGCGGGTGTGGCTTCTCCGGTGTCCCGATTCCCTCGATGGTAACCACCCGGCGTCCGTCCACCACCGGTGCCAGCACCAGACATGCGTTCACGGGCTCCCCATCCAGCAGAACGGTGCAGGCGCCGCAGTTGCCCTGCTCACAACCGAACTTCGGTCCGGTGACATCCAGGTACTCACGCAGCAAGGTCAGCAGGTTGATGGCGAATGGCGCCTCCACCTCGACCTTTCTGCCGTTCAAATGGAAGGAGATAGCGTGCTTCAACATGGCTCTAGTCCCCTCCTTCCTTCAGCCCACCGGCCTGGCGCAAGGTTCGCTCGACCAGCACCTTGATCGTCTTGCGCCGGTACCAGGCGGTTCCGTGCACATCATCGATGGGCTTGGTCTCGGTGGCGGCCCGTTCGGCGGCGCTGGCGATCGACTCCGCCGTGAAGGGCTTGCCCCGCAGCAGCTTCTCAGCCTTCACCGCCCGCAACGGCTTGGGGGCTACCGCGCCCATGGCAATGATCACCTCCACGCAGTTGCCCTTGGCATCCAGCTTGACACGCGAGGCAGCATTGACCACCGCCAGGGTCAGGGCCGCGCGCCGACCGATCTTGGCGTAGGCCGATCCCTCGTTCTTGCCGGTTGGCGCGATCAGGATTTCCGTCAGGAGCTCTCCGGGCAGTAGGACGGTCTTTCCGGGCCCGGTGAAGAACTCTGCCAGCGGGACCGTCCGCTTGCCCCGGCTGCTGACCAGCACAACCGAGGCGCCCAGGCCCAGCATGGCGCAGACTGTATCGCCGGCCGGGGAGGCGGTGCACAGGTTCCCGCCGAGGGTCGCCAGCGAGCGCACCGGCGGGCTGGCCATCTTGGCCGCCGCTTGCGCCAGTGCCGTCGCTTTTTGCTGCAGCAGCTTCGACGAACCGGCAGCCTGCATGCGCGTGGCGGCCCCGATGTGGACCATCCCCCCTTCTTGCCGGATGTACTCCAGCCCCAGCTTGCCGACCCACAGCACGCTGTCCGGGATCTTGAACTCGAGATTCATATCCCGCACCAGGTCCGTGCCGCCAGCCAGCACCTTGAGGCGCGAGCCGTGTTTTCCCTTCAGCTGAAGCGCTTGCCTCAGCGTGGTGGGGGCGAAGTACTGCACGTCCTTCACGCTACTCCCTCCTCTCGAGGAGCCGAGGATCCCCAGCCCGAAAGCTCCGCCAACAGACAGTAGATCGCAATGGCATCTTCATCGCCGTGACCGCTGGACTGGGCTGCGCTGAAAAGCTGGTGCACGGCGGCTGTCACCGGTAACGGGACGCCGCTGGCGTGCCCGGTTTCAATCATCAACCCGAGGTCCTTATTCATGTGCTTCAGCGGGAAAGCCGCGGTGAAGTCGCCGGCGGTGATGTTGCCTACCTTGCGCTGGAGCAGGTTCGAGACCACGCCGCTGGCCAGAATCACATCGCCCATAGACTTGAGGTCGATCCCGCCCTTGGCGGCCAGCGCCATCGACTCGGCCAGAGAAGCGAGCTGTGCCCCGACCAGCAGATTGAAGGCCAGCTTGGTCGTGGCACCGGCGCCCTGTGGGCCCATGTAGAACAGGTGCTTGCCCATGCAGCCCAGCAGGTCCTTGTGACGCTCGAACAACTGGCGTTCGCCGCCGACCATGATCCCCAGCGTGCCCTCTTTCGCCGGACCCGTGCTGCCGAAGACTGGGGCGTCGAGCATGCTCCAACCGTGGGCCGCAATTCGCCCGGCGTTGCTTTTCGCCTGCTCGGGCGATATCGTGCTCATGTCAATCAGGACGCTGCCCGGCCGGCCGCCGACCAGTAACCCTTCCGGGCCGTCGAGCACCTCCAACACGCCATCGGCATCGGTCAGCATCGTGATCACTACTTCGCTGGCCTGCGCCACCTCGCGCGGCGTGGCGACAACGTTCGCCCCCAGCTCCGCCAGCGCCCGGGCTTTGCCGGCGGTTCGGTTGTAGACCGTCAGCCCGTGTCCGCTGCGGGCGACATTCGCCGCCATCGGCGCGCCCATCAACCCCAATCCGATGAACCCCACTTTCGCCATGTCCCCTGCTTCCTGCTCCGCCCCGTCAGGGGGCGTGATCTGGCCCGCCGATTTCCGGGCCCAACCCCATCTAGTAGGGGACGAAGTCGCCGCGCTTCTTGGCGGCTTCGATCGCCGGCTCGCCGTACTCCCACGACATCTCGGGGCGATAGCGCTCCCGCCAGTCGTCGAACCTCATCCTGCCGATCTCGGCCTGACTTGGGAATACCCACTTCACGCCCCACTGCGGAATGATGATCTTCAGATCCGGCACGTGCCGCTTGGCGACCCACACGACCTCTTCCGGATCGACCGTGGTGTTACCCCAATTGTCCCAGTGCATCGGCATCAGCACTTTGGTGCCCATGGCCTCGGCCAGGCGCACCGCGTCATACGGGGTCATCTTGTCGGTGCCGCCGGGAGCGTTGTAGCCGATGTTCAGCGACAGCACGTCGATGTTGTGTTTCTTGAACGTGACGTAGGCGTTCTGGAACAGCGAATCCGCCAAATGGCAGAAGTTGTAGCCGCCGATCTTGAAGAAGAAGGTGACTGCCACGTCGTCGAACGGACGGCGCACGCC
>CAZBJQ010000153.1:0-5803 GCA_964492235.1 uncultured Anaerolineaceae bacterium
TAGGGCAGACGCGCTCCTCCACAAGTTCCAGGGCAGGGTTGCCGGCCAACTCCGCCATGACCTTGTCCCGCAACTCGAGGTTCGAGAGCGTCAGTAGGCTCATCGTCTGCGCCAGATGCGCCGTCGTCAGCGGTCGGATGGAAGTATCTTGGACCTGAAGCATGGCTCGCCTCGCAGGAGTATACAGGATGATGTAGGGCTGCGCAAACCAGTTGCAAGAAGCATGCCGGTGGCGCGATGGTAGAATCTCGCCCTGATGGGATCCGAAGTGACGGTCATCGGCGGGGGGTTGGCGGGCTCGGAGGCGGCCTGGCAGGCGGCGGAAATGGGCTTGCAGGTCACGTTGGCGGAGATGAGGCCGGAGTTGAGGACCGGCGCCCATCAAACCGATCAACTGGCAGAGTTGGTCTGCTCGAACTCCTTGGGATCCCAGCTCCCGGATCGACCGTCCGGCCTCTTGATCTCCGAGCTGAAGCGGCTAGGGTCGCTGCTGGTGCGGTGTGCGGAACAAGTCTCCGTGCCTGCCGGCGGCGCGCTGGCTGTCGATCGCCACGCCTTCTCGAACATGGTGACCGAGAACCTGGCACAACATCCGAGGATTCGTATCGAGCGGCGGGAAGTGCGGCAAGTGCCGGACGGCCTGGTGGTGTGCGCCTCCGGGCCCCTGACCTCCCCGTCTCTCGCCAAGGCGCTGGCGGATGTGACCGGAGAGGCTCACCTTTACTTCTTCGACGCCATCGCGCCGATCGTCGAGGCCGCCAGCTTGGACATGCAGGTGGTTTACCGCGGCTCGCGCTTCGCCCGCGGTCAGCGCCTGGAAGGCGACTACCTCAACTGTCCCCTGGACGAGGATGAGTATCGAGCTTTGGTCGAGGCCCTGGTCCGCGCCGAGCGGATCCCGCTGCGCAGCTTCGAGCTGGCCGTGCGCCAAGGCGTCCGGGCGGGCCCCGGGACATTCTTTGAAGGCTGTCTTCCGATCGAGGTGATGGCCGAACGGGGCCTCCAGTCGCTGGCGTTCGGGCCGCTGCGGCCGATCGGACTGCGCGACCCTCGCACCGGTCGCAGGCCGCACGCCGTTGTGCAATTGCGGCAGGAGGATCGCGCCGCTGAGCTGTACAACCTGGTGGGATTTCAAACCAATCTGACCTACGCGGAGCAAGGGCGGGTGTTCCACATGATCCCTGGGCTGCAGGCGGCGCGATTCGTGCGTTACGGTCAGATGCACCGCAACACCTTCGTCAACGCGCCGGCTGTCCTTCTACCGACGCTGCAGTTGCGCCGGCGCCATGACCTGCTGCTCGCCGGCCAGCTGACGGGCGTGGAGGGTTATCTGGGCAACATCGCCACCGGCTTGCTGGCGGGCCAAAATGCCGCCAGGATCGCCTCGAACCGGGCGCCCTGGGTCTTGCCGGAAGAAACGATGCTGGGCGCGCTCTGCCGCTATGTGACAACCAGCAACCCCAAGGTGTTTCAGCCAATGAAGGCCAACCTGGGGATCCTGCCCACGCTCGGGCCGGACGCGCCGCGCGCGCGGCGGGAGCGTGCTGCCGCCTTGGTGCAGCGCGCGGGGGCGCGGTTGGAGGGGTTCCTCGAGGCCGAAGCGGCAGGCGCACAATGCGCATAGCCATATCCTCTCTCCCCCCAATCAACCATCCACACACGAACCGGCATGAGGCTACGCGCAACCGCTATGTGCCATGTGTACTGATCCTGGTCGCGATGGCTGTCGGTGGCTGCGGGCGGCCTACCGCAGGCGAGTGGGACGCGGCTGTCTTCGATGGGGACCGGGCTTTGGAGGATGTCCAGGCCCAGCTGGTGTTTGGCGCGAGGATTCCGGGATCGCAAGGGCACGACCAGGCCGGCGATTGGATCCTCGCCGAGCTGCAAGGTGCAGGTTGGGAGACGCAGGTACAGCACTTCAGCTACCGAGGTGTGCCGATGCGCAACCTGATCGCCCGAGGCGGGCCAGAGACGGAGGGGGGTATCCTGCTCGGTGCACACTATGACACACGGCCGGTGGCCGATCGAGACAGCACATCACCTGACCTGCCGGTGCCTGGAGCCAATGATGGCGCCTCAGGGGTTGCCATCCTGCTCGAGCTTGCTCGAGTGATCCCTGTAGACGATCTGCCGGTTCCGGTGCGCCTGGTATTCTTCGATGGGGAGGACTCGGCGAGGGTGGACGGCTGGCCCGGGATCCTGGGGTCCGCCGAGTACACGAGTCGCGCCGAGGATCTACCGAATCAGGCGGTGATTGTGGACATGGTCGGCGATGCGGATCTGCAGCTGTACTTCGAAGGTAATTCCGACCCTGCCTTGGCGTCCGAGATCTGGGGAGTGGCATCTCGCCTTGGGCACGAGGCCTTCATCCCTACGGTAAGACACAGCTTGACCGATGACCACACGCCCTTTCTCCGGCAGGGTATCCCTGCCGTCGACATCATCGATTTCGACTACCCGTATTGGCACACCACCGGAGACACTCTCGACAAGGTCTCCGCCGCGAGTCTAGCCCAGGTCGGTGACACGCTGCAGGCCTGGTTGCGGACGGCCGTCGACGACCAGTGACCCGTCCCCGGCACTTGGCACACGGTCTGCGAGGCCGTACACTCAGCTTCCAGGCGTAACTTCGCCCGGGCTCATCCAATGCCCAGATCCCGGCTTTCGCACTACCGACGGTCGAAGGCACCAATCGCCACCCGGACGGACCGGGAGCGGGCCTTCCTGGTCGGCGTCGATCTGGCCGAGCAACCCCGTCTGCTGAGTGTGGATGAGTCGCTGGCGGAGTTGGGACTGTTGGCCGAGGCGGCTGGCCTGACCGTTGTCGGGGAAGCCACCCAGCGCCTGCGCAGGCCAGATCCGAAGACCTTCCTCGGCTCCGGCAAGGTGGAGGAGGTCCGCAACCTGGCGGACGAATTCTTGGCGGATGTCATCCTATTCGACGAGGAGCTCTCGCCACGGCACCAGCGGGAACTCGAGGACACCTTCGGTGAAGACGTCCGCGTCCTGGATCGGACGGCCGTCATTCTGGACATCTTCGCCCAGCACGCCCACACGCGTGAGGGTGCGCTGCAGGTGGAAATGGCCCAGTACGCCTATCGCCTGCCGCGCTTGACCCGCGCCTGGACCCATCTTGCGCGCCAGGCAGGCGGCGGCGGCGGCAGCGCCGGGTCGGTCGGAGGTGTGGGTCTGCGCGGCCCGGGAGAAACACAGCTGGAAGTCGACCGCCGGGACATCGGCCGGCGCATGGCCCACCTTAAACAGGAACTCGAGAAGGTGCGAGCACACCGCCAGCGCCATCGATCGCAACGGCGAAAGGCCGCCTTGCCGACCGTCGCCCTGGTCGGGTACACCAACGCCGGCAAATCGACGCTGCTCAACCGCCTGGCGCGCGCCGATGTGTTGGTCGCCGATCAACCCTTCGCCACGCTGGATCCAACTACGCGCAAGATTTCCCTCCCAGCTGGACGGCAGATTCTGTTGACGGATACGGTGGGCTTTATCCAGAAGCTTCCCACCTCCTTGGTGGCCGCCTTCCGAGCCACGCTGGAGGAGATAGCCGAGGCGGATCTGCTGCTGCATGTAGTCGATATCACCCACCCGAATGCACGGGAGCAGTCCGAGGCCGTGATGGCCACTCTGGAAGAGATCCAGGCCGCTGAGATCCCGATGGTCACGGCTCTCAACAAGATCGACCTCCTCTCCGAGCCGAGTCTGGCGGCGGACCGGGTCGACGAATTCGAACGCGCCGTTCCTGTCTCGGCCTTGAGAGGTCAGGGGCAAGAAGCGCTACTCAACGCCATTGAGTTGGAGCTGTACCAGGGCATGACCGAAATCGAAGCCCGCCTGCCGTACAGCGAAGGCCGGTTGGTGAGCGTGATGCGGGAGCAGGGACAGGTGCTAGAAGAGAAACACGCCGCCCGGGGGATTGTCCTACATGGGCGCGTCCCCAACCACCTGGTGTATGCCTTTCGGCCGTTCATGAAGGGTGCCCGGAGCAGCCCTGCCTCCGAGGAGCCGGGCGAGGCATGACTCGCCCAGGTGAGCGGAAGGAATTCCAGGCCCTGCAGCACGCCCTGGACCGACGGGTGGCAGGCCAGGTGGGCTTCGACTCCGTCTCGCGCATTCTGTACAGCACCGACGCCTCCAATCACCAGGTGGAGCCGATCGGCGTGGTGACCCCCCGATCGGACGAGGGGTTGCAGGCAGCGCTCGAAGTTGCCAGGGAGTTCGGCGTCACCGTCGTCGCGCGCGGTGCCGGCACCGGCCTGGCCGGCCAGGCGATCGGCCGAGGCCTGATCGTGGATACCTCCCGTCACCTGAGGCGCATCCTGAATATCGATCAGGAGGCAAGGACTGTCACGGTTGAGCCCGGGGCCGTGCTGGCCGCCGTCAACCAGGCGCTCGCTCCACACGGCTTGATGGTGGGCCCGGATCCTGCCTCGGCCGACCGGGCGACAGTCGGCGGCATGATCGGGACGAACGCCAGCGGGGCGCATTCTATTTGCTACGGCATGACCGCCGATCACCTGGTCGCCGCCGAGGTGTACCTGAGCGATGGACCGGTGGCCCGGCTCGAGTCACTCCCGCTCGAGGAGGCCGTCCGCCGCAGCCACGAGGGCGCCGGCGTAGGCCGGATCCTGGCGGCATGCCTTGTGGTGCGGCAGCGGTATGCGGCGCAAATCGCCGAGCGCTGGCCGCACACCTGGCGGCGCGCCTCGGGGTACGGGCTGAACTACCTCAACGGCTACATGCCCGCCTCGCCGCCTTCCTGGGACGGGCAAGCCCAGCCATATGCTCGCCCAGACCAGGTCAATCTATGTGGGCTGCTTTGCGGGTCGGAAGGGACGCTGGCGGTGGTGCGTAACGCGAGTCTGCGAGTCGTGCCGCGGCCAGGCGCAACCGTGCTGGTCGTCCTGTCCTATGGCAGCGTGACGGAGGCCTGCGACGAGGCGCCGAATATGCTATCGGCGCGTCCGGCTTCGGTCGAGCTCATTCCGCAGTCCCTGCTCCATCGAGCGCAGGGCATCCCTGCCTACGCGCGGCGTCTCAGCTTCGTCGAGGGGGACCCCGCGGCGCTGCTGGTGGTGGAGTTCACCGGCGCGAGCATGGCCGAGGCGTTGTCGGCGGCGCAGCGCCTTGGATCGGCAGGGAGAATGCTGGCCGAGCCGGCGGCACAGGCGGATTTGTGGGCGGTGCGCAAGGTCGGCCTGGGCCTGCTGATGTCCGTCGCCGGCGACACGAAGCCGGTGGAGTTCATCGAGGATGTTGCCGTGCCGGTCGAGCGCCTGGGTGAGTACACGCGGCGGGTCGACGAGATCCTGCGGGAGCACGGGACTTTCGGCGAGTGGTACGCACACGCCTCGGCCGGTTGCCTTCACATGCGGCCGATGCTCAACCTGAAATCGGTCGAGGGGGTGCGGGCGATGGCCAGCATCGGCCGCGCAGTTGCCCAGGTTGCCCTGGATATGCATGGATCCCTCTCCGGCGAGCACGGGGATGGGCTTTCGCGCACCCAGTACAACGAGCTACTGTTCGGGCCAGACCTCATGCAAGCTTTCCGGGAGGTTAAGCAGGCCTTCGATCCCGCGGGCTTGCTCAATCCCGGCAAGGTCATTCCGGAAAGCCGGGGCCCGACCGCGCCGGACCGCCCGGCTTCCTTGCGCTACGCGCCAGGATACAAGGTGACGCCTGTTGCCACGGTGATGGCGTTCCGCCGTGAAGGCGACTTCGCGCACGCCGTCGAATTGTGCAACGGGGCGGGCGTGTGTCTCAAGACGACGGGGGTGATGTGCCCCTCCTT
>CAZBJQ010000154.1:0-5710 GCA_964492235.1 uncultured Anaerolineaceae bacterium
GGGACGGTCAAGGCGATAGGCGCTCCAGGATCATCTCAGCCAGCCGGGTTGCACCTTGACCATCGTGGGCGAGAATCTCAAAGGCGAAATCCCCCTGCCGGATCCCGATCAGGCGGAATTGCGCTTCGGCATCTTCATATACCAGGTAAGCTTCGTCTCCCAATCCTGCGACTGCCTCGCCCCCTGCCTGGCGCGCTAACGTCATTGACACATCGGCCATGTCGCCGGTGTACAAATACACGAAGATGTTTCCCACGGTATCCCCGCCATCGGGTGTAACCTGGTACGAGCAGTTCGGGCCGGCGGCCCCCTCCAGATCGCCTCGCATCGGCTCGGCCTGAAACAGGGCGGCCACCTCCTCGTTGTGGATCAACTCGCACATACGGACATCGTCGAGGTTGCGCCAATTGATGGGCGGCTCGGAGACCTCTGTCGGCGCAGCCTGGGGCACTTCCGCCTGAGGCGCCGGATCGGCCGAGGGATTGCACGCTGTCAGCGCAGCCCCCACGAGGATGATCACGGCAAATCGGGTTCTGGACATGGGCTTTCTCCTCCTCACATCAAGTCGCACGCTCTGCGGCTGGCTTCCGATTCGTCGTTTCCCTGGATCAAGGATTGAACCCAAGAGCATGTCGCCTGGCAGGGTGTTTCGATCGGCGCTACGGACCTGGCCGTTCTCTCCCGTGCCAGGCCTGGGAGGGCCAGACCGGAGGCTAGGGCCGGCTCGCCCGAGTGGTGCAAGCCTCACATATCCGACCTTATAACGCGGATTGCTCGGACGAGATGCACCCCAGCCGCGCCGGCTGCCGCCTGACAGTCACCGCGAAGTCTCCGGCGAGGCGCGCGTGATGATCGGTCTACTTGGCGTCACCATCTGCCTGGGAAGGGGGGGCCGGTCCCCTTGACAACCTTCCTCGCCAGTAGTACAATTGTTCTAGAACGGTGGGCCAACCGAACGCGAATCGGCCACCCGGGCCGTACCTAGAAACAGCCCCCCACCGGAAGGAGATCCCCATGTTTCACAAAGTGATTCTCGTCGGCAACCTTGGGCGTGACCCCGAGATGCGCTACACGCCCAGCGGCCAGGCGGTCACCAATCTATCGGTGGCGACCAACCGCACCTACACCGACAGCAGCGGCAACCCGGTCAAGCAGACGGTATGGTTCCGCGTGTCGGTTTGGGGCAAGCAGGCCGAGAGCTGCCATCAGTACCTGCGCAAGGGAAGGCCGGTGCTGGTGGAGGGACGCCTGAACCCCGATGACAACGGCAACCCCCGCATCTGGAATGCACAGGACGGTGCCGCCCGGGCCTCCTACGAAGTGACGGCGGAGACCGTTCGCTTCCTGGGCGGGCGCGACGAAGGTGGAATGGCCCCCGAGGAAGGCGGACCCGGAGTTGGGCCGGAGACCGAGGACGAGATCCCGTTCTAGCGACGGACCAGATCGGGCCCTCAGCAACCCTTTGGTTGCTGAGGGCCCGTGCCGTCTATGGAGCAGAATGTGAGCAAAACCGATGTGCCCCAGCCGCCGAATCAGGTTCAGGTGCAGTTACCCTCCAATCTGGAACCGGTATACGCCAACTTCGCCCTGATCACCCACTCGCCGTCCGAGATCGTGATCGACTTCGCTCAATTGATGCCGCAAATGCCTCAGGCGCGTGTGCGGGCACGCATCGTCATGACGCCCATGAACGCCAAACTGGTGCTGCGAGCCCTGACCGAGCGCCTCGGCCGCTTCGAGGCGCAGTTCGGAGAGATCGTGGTCCCCGAGGGTTCCGGGCTGGCATATCAACTGTTCCGGCCACGCACCGGCGAGGCACCCGAAGGGGAGGAACCCCGTGGATCAGCTTGACGAGATCGGTGAACGAATACGCCAGCGTCTGGAGGAGAAGAATGCCGCCAGGGATCGGGCGCTGCAGCAGTCGCGCACGCTCGTCCGGCATGCCTCGCTGGCCATCCGCGCCGTCCATCGCGGCGAGCAGGACAACGCCGACCACCAGCTGCAGGATGCGCATGCACTGGCCCTCGACCTGCGTCAGGGTCTGACCCCGTTTCCCGATCTGTTGTACGCCGGCTACACCCAAGATGCGCTCAAGGAGTTCGCCGAGGCCAGCATCGTGCGGGCCCTGGTTGCCGGCGACCCGCTGCCGGAGCCGGAGCGCCTGGACATCGACTATGCCTCCTACCTGGGCGGATTGGGCGAAGCCGCCGGCGAGCTGCGCCGGCGCGTGCTGGACCTGCTGCGCCACGGCCACAGCCCGGAGGCGGAACGGCTGCTGGAAGCCATGGATGACATCTACGGATTGCTGGTGACGGTGGATTACCCGGACGCCATCACCGGCAACCTGCGCCGCATCACGGACATGGTGCGGGGCGTGGTCGAACGCACTCGCGGGGACCTGACGCTGAGCAAGCAGCAGCACGAGCTGCGCGCCGCCTTGCAGGCTGTGGAGAACAAGCTCGATCGGCGTTGAGCCGGGCGGCCTATCGGTCTTGCGGCGGAGAGCGCCGCCCGGGCCTTGGAGAACGTGAGGTTGTTTTGAGGCTCGCCAACCCGTGCATCAGCAACCAGGCACTACGCTCGAACTGGCGGGCAGAGACCTTGTGAGCTTAACCCCCACAAACGGCCGCCGCGTATAATACCTTCGCATGCAGCCCCGCTCGTCTCCTCCCCGTCGGGTCACACTGGTTGCCAATCCGAAGCTGCCGGCGGCTTCCACTATCCTGTCTGAGATGGCGCAGACGCTGACGGCTCGCGGCCTGACGGTGGTGCAGGGAATTCTGGGGGACGACCAAGTCCGGGCAAGTGTCGAAGCGCGTGCGGTGGATGTCTTGGTCGCACTGGGAGGAGATGGAACCGTGCTGCGCGCCGGCCATCTGTGCGCCCCGTTCGATATACCGATCCTGGGGATCAACGTCGGCCGAATCGGCTTCCTCACCGAGATCGACCGCGGCCAATGGCGGCCTGCCGTCGACGGGCTGGTGGCCGGCGACTACTGGCTCGAGCAGCGCATGATGCTGAACGGCACATTGTGGCGCGGGGAACACAAGCTAGGGGAGTGGGATGTTCTCAACGAATGCGTGATCGGGCGCGGGGGCATCGTGCGCCTGGTGCATTTGACGGCGGAGATCGAAGGCCGCTACGCCACCCACTTCGCCGCCGACGCCCTGATCGTGGCCACGCCTACCGGCTCCACCGCCTATGCTCTGGCGGCCGGCGGGCCGATCCTGCCGCCGGACTTGCGCAACATCCTGGTCGTGCCAGTGGCGCCCCACCTTTCGGTGGACCGGGCAATCGTTCTGCACGAGGGTTCATGGGTGCGGGTGACGGTGCACAGTGATCACCCGGCCTCGATCAGCGCCGACGGACAGACTCCGGTGGAGATGTTGAACGGCGACCGGGTGGACGTGCGCGCCGCCCAACACAATGTAACCTTCGTTCGGTTCCAGGACCCGGGGTATTTCTACCGGAGCCTGACCGCGCGCTTGATCCAAAACTCCAACCCCGGAGCGAACACATGACCGACGCGCCACTGGTGTGTGCCAATCATCCGGGCCGGCCGACGACCCTGCGCTGCAACCGCTGCGAGAAACCGATTTGCACCAAATGCGCCGTACAGACGCCTGTCGGCTACCGATGCAGGGAATGTGTGCGCGGGCAGCAGTCGGTCTTCGAGACCGCCTCGACGCTCGACTTCGTTCTGGCCTTCAGCATTGCAGCCGTGGGCACGGCCATGGCCACCGCCGCGCTCAATCTGGTCGGCTTCTGGGGTATCTTCGTCGCCCCGTTGGTGGGCGGGGCGCTGGCCGAGGCAGTACGGTACGCGGTGCGCAGACGCCGGGGGCGGAGGCTGCCTCTGGCCGCCGCCCTCGGGGCAGTCGGCGGCGTGCTGCTCAATCTGGTCGTGCCCGTGTTCAACGCCATCCTGATGCTGACTAGCAGCGTCGGGATCAACCTGCTGGCCGCCGTTGGATTGTCGCTGGTCTGGCCGCTGGTGTACGGCGGATTGATCGCCAGCACGATCTACTATCGGCTGCGCGGCATACGCATGTAGTTCGGGGCCATGCTTCGCCAACTTCATATCCGCGATTTCGCCATCATCGACGAGCTGGACCTGGAGCTCGGACAGGGTTTTGTCGTTCTGACCGGGGAGACCGGGGCGGGCAAGTCGATCCTGGTGGACGCGGTCGTACTGATTCTGGGCGGCCGGGCCGAGGCCACCTACATTCGCTCCGAGGCGCCGGCGGCACTGATCGAGGCCGTCTTTGAGGTTGCCCACGAGCATCAGGCGACCCTGCAGGCGCGTTTGGAGCCGGAGGGTCTGGCCGACGATCCGAGACAGGTCACGCTGGCGCGCGAGATTCGCAGAGAAGGTCGGAACATCAGCCGCATCAACGGCCGGGCGGTCAGTCTGAATCTGCTGCGCGAGATCGGCGAACAGTTGGTGGATGTGCACGGTCAGTCCGAGCACCTGAGTCTGCTTCGGGTGCGCGAGCATCTGGACCTGCTCGACCGGTTCGCCCGCAACGAGGGTCTGCGGGCTGAGTTTGCTGCCGGGTATGGGCTGCTATCGGATGTTCGCGGGAAATTGACGGAACTGCGGCAGGCGGAACGCGATGCGGCACGTCGGGCGGAATACCTCGCCTTTCAGATCCGGGAAATCGAGTCGGCCCAGATCAAACCGGGGGAGGAGCAGCTGCTGGCCGAGGAACGGACTCGCCTGGCCAATGCCGAGCAGTTGGCAGTCTTGGCGGAACAGGCGGCCGCCAGCCTGGACGAGGCCGCCGATGACCGGCCGGCGGCCGTGGATCGGCTGGGCGAAGCCGGGGGTGCGCTGCAGGCGCTGGCGCGCGTCGACGGCAGCTTGCAGGGCACTTCGGCCGAAGTGCAAAGTCTGCTCGAGCAAGCGGCGGACCTGGCTAAGCGGTTGCGCGCCTACCGCGAAAGCATTGAGTTCAATCCCCGTCGCTTGGACGAGGTCGAGGAGCGGCTTGGGCTGCTGCGCGGACTGATGCGCAAGTACGGCGACAATCCTGAGAGTGTACTGGCGCATGCCGAGTCGGCGCGTCGAGAACTCGAGGCAATCACTCATGCCGAAGAGCGGATCACCGAGCTGACGGCTCAGGAAGAGCAGTTGCTGCATGCCTTGGGCACCGCCGGCCAGGCGCTCAGCCGGGCCCGGGACCGGGCGGGCCGACAGCTGGCCGAAGCGATCGAGATCGAGCTGACCGACCTGCGCATGGCCGGGGCACGCTTTGGCGTTGAGCTGCAACAGCAAGAAGATCCGCAGGGCGTCTACGTCGGCGGCAAGCAGTACGCCTTCCATGCTCACGGAATCGATCGCCTCGAGTTTTTGGTGGCGCCAAATCCCGGAGAGGGATTGAAGCCGCTGGTGAAGATCGCCTCCGGCGGTGAGACATCACGGCTGATGCTTGGACTGAAGAGTGTGCTGGCGCGAGCCGACCGCACCCCTACGCTGATCTTCGATGAAATCGATCAGGGAATCGGCGGACGGGTGGGCGCGGTCGTCGGCCACAAGCTGTGGCGCCTTGCCCGCCAGCACCAGGTGCTGTGCGTGACGCACCTGCCGCAACTGGCCGCCTTCGGTGACCAGCACTTCCGGGTAGAGAAGGTCCAGCGCGCTGGACGGACCTACGCCACCATCGGGCCCCTCAGCGTCGAGGAGCGCCTGGAGGAATTGGCCCAGATG
>CAZBJQ010000155.1:0-5563 GCA_964492235.1 uncultured Anaerolineaceae bacterium
CTGGGACTCCTGACGGGTTGCAGCGGGCAGGGGCTCGAGCAACGGAGCGCAGGGTTTACCCCGCTGGCGACCACAAGATTGGCCGCTGTCTCCGTCGCTAGTGCACCGTCCTGTCTGGGCTCGTTCTTCGCCAGGCCGATCCCATGCCGCGGTCGCGCAGGATACGCCTGAGGCGAGCCCGCTCACGGGCATCCGGGAGGGTGAGCTGACTCAGGTCCTGCGCGGCCAGCAGTCGATCGCCAGTTGTGTATAAGAAGGTGAAGCGGTGCCATCGCCCGGAAGGGATCGGCGTTGTCAGGGGCTGGAGCGGGCCAAGCTGCACTTTGAGGTACGGTTCATCGGCCCGCGGATGCGAGGCCTCCGGGCGCAGCAGCGCTCCCCGCGTGGTCAGTTCATAGCCGCGCACCGGCGCCACCCAGCGTACCGACCAACGCTCGTCGCCGAATGCCGCCGTCTGGTAGAACGCCAGCCAGTCAATGCGCAGCGTCTTGGGCGAGAAGGCCAGCGGAATGCGGTACCACCCCAGCACCCGCGCGAGTTCAAGGTCGCGCCGGCTCTTGAGGATGGCAACCAGAATCAGGTCGTCCGAGTGGATCTCCGGCATGTTGCACCCCCTGCTGCCGGGAGAAGACGAGAGGCGGCGAGCTCTGCCTGGCTTCTTCCCTTCTGGCCGGCGGCCCCCCCGCGGAGGCGCGCTTACTTCAGGCCGACCAGCGCGTTGAACTCCTCGATCAAAGCATCGATCTCATCCGTTTGTGACTGCACCGCACTCCAGTAGTCCGGAGCGGACCACTGCGCAACGATCTCCTCGTACGTGCGCCCCTGCTGCTCGACCCAGGTGTAGTACTTCAAGTTGTGGACACGACGGCGGTCCGTGTGCCGGAGTTCGAGCATATAGTCGGTCGACTGGCCGTGCAGGTAGCGAGCCGTGTCGGCGGCCGCATCGCGTTCTGTGTACGCGCCATACTCCTGGTGCATCTCGGCCAGCCGGCTGGCGTAGAGCTCCATCGAATCCGTCAACACGGTCAAGACCACATCCTGGCCGCCCATTTCGAAGTACTTCGCCAGCTTGATCGACGACAGGAGGTTGGCGATTCCCGAGAATCCCAGCAGATCGAGCTGGCTGACCACTGCTTCCGGCACGCCCTGCGAGACCAGGTGCGCCCGGCCGGCCTTCTCATTGAACAGGCGGGAGAGATTCACGACCGCCGCGTCGTCGATCGCCATGACGACGTCGGTGTTCTTGACATTGTGAATCCAGGGCACGTGCTTGTCGCCGATGCCCTCGATCCTGTGGGCCCCGAAACCGTTCTCCAACAGCGTCGGGCACTGCAGCGCCTCGCTGGCGGCGATCTTGCTCGAAGGGAAGACCTGCTTAAGATAGTCGCCGCAGGCAATCGTTCCGGCCGAGCCCGTGGTCAGTGCCACACCTCGGTATGAGTCATGCGGCCCGAGTTCGCGCTTCAGGACCTCCTCCATCGCATGGCCGGTGACTTCGTAGTGCCAAAGGTAATTACCGAACTCCTCGAACTGGTTGAAGATCATCAGGTCCTGGCCGGAGCGGCGCAGCTCCCAGCACTTGTCGAAGATTTCCTTGACATTCGATTCGCTGCCCGGCGTCTTGATCACCTCACCGGCGATCTTGGACAGCCATTCGAAGCGCTCACGGCTCATACCTTCTGGAAGAATGGCAATCGATTGGCATGCCAGCAGCGCCGAGTCATAGGCACCGCCGCGGCAGTAATTGCCGGTAGACGGCCAGACCGCTTTCTGGGTCGTCGGGTCGAACTGCCCGGTGACCAAGCGCGGCACCAGGCATCCGAAGGCAGCTCCCACCTTGTGCGCCCCGGTCGGGAACCACTTTCCGACCAGGCCGATGATGCGGGCCTGGGTGCCGGTCAGGCTGGCGGGGAACTCGAGATAGTTGACGCCCTGAAAGGCACCGCCCTTGGCGACCGGCGCATTCTTCCAGGTGATGCGAAACAGGTTTACTGGATCGACGTCCCACAAGCCGACTTTGGCCAACCGCTGGCGCACGCCAACCGGTGCCCGGCCCGGGTCCTTCATCTGGGAGAAGGTGGGGATCACGATTCCGCGCTGGCGAGCGCGCTCGGCCGCGCGCTGACGGCGCGGGGCGTCGACGGTCAGATCGATTCGGCTCATCGCCTTGTTCGTCTCCTCAGGACTTGCGGTTGGCGGCCCGTCGGCCGGGTCGCCGTCTGGGGGCCACTGTCTTCTGCTGGCGCTTCCCGGGGGCTGTGTCGTCGTCCGGTCCGCGTCGAAGGACGTACAGGGGACGCCCCTTGGCTTCATCGTACAACCGGCCGATGTATTCCCCAAGGATGCCGAGGCAAATCAGCTGCACGCCCCCCAGGAACAGGACGGCGATGAGTGTGGTGGCCTGCCCGGTGAAGGCCTGGTTCCCCGTCAGGCGCGTGGCGATGACCAACGGAATGCTGAGCGCGCTGAGCGCGGCACAGGCGAAGCCAAAGTACGTGGCGAGTTGCAGCGGGAAGTACGAGTAGCCCGTAATGGCGTTGATCGCCAACCGGAACATCTTGCGGAAGGGATACTTGGTTTCTCCCGCCATGCGCGCCGACCGCTTGTAGGACACGCCGACCTGGCGGAACCCGACCCAGGCGGCCATGCCGCGCAGGAAGCGATGGCGCTCGCGCATCCCGTTCAACGCATCTACGACCTTGCGGTCCAAGAGCCGGAAATCGCCGGTGTCCAGCGGGATCTTGACATCCGTGATGCGATAGATGACCCGGTAGAAAAGGGAAGCCGTCGCCAGCTTGAACCACGTCTCCCCTTCCCGTTCGCTGCGGACGGCGTAGACGACCTCATACCCTTGGCGCCATTTTTCCGCCAGCCGGGGGATGAGTTCCGGCGGGTCCTGCAGGTCGGCATCGATAATGACCACGGCCGCCCCCCGGCTGTAGTCCAGCCCGGCGGTGACGGCCAGCTGGTGGCCGAAGTTCCTTGAGAACAGGACCGGGCGCAGGTGCGGGTCGGTCTCGGCCAGGGCCAGGATCGCCTCTCCAGAGCCATCCGTGCTGCCATCATCGACCAGCAGCATCTCCCAGGGATCGCCCATCCCCTTCATCACAGCAGAGATGCGCTTGTGCAGCGCCGGTAGATTGTCCACCTCGTTGAAGATCGGGGCGATGATCGAGAATACGGGTGTCGTGTCCCGGGCCATGTCTGCCTCAATCCGCCTGGCGTAGACTCACTTCAGCGCTTTCTCCAGCGCCTGCAACGAAGGTTCAATGACTACCGCTTGGCCGGCGGCCTGCATCGCCGCCCGGACATCTTTCAGCCCATTGCCGGTGTTTAGCACAACGATCGTCTCATCCGGGCGAACAAACCCCTCCCGGGCGGCGACCTCCAGTCCGGCGAAGGCCGCCGCGCCTGCAGGTTCGGCGAAGATCGCCGCTGCGCCCAGCGACCGGATGGCGCCGAGTATGGCCTGGTCATCCACAGTGATATACGTGCCGCCGGTCTCGCGGGCGGCACGCACGGCGCGCACCCCGTCGCGCGGCAGGTCGACGGCAATGCTGTCGGCGATGGTATCGGCCTTCACCGGGACGATCGCTTCTCCACCGCTGCGGAAGGCATTGGCGATGGCAGCCGAGCCGGTCGACTGCACGCCGACCAGTCTTGGAACGGTTTCGATCCATCCCAGGGCCAGAAGGTCGCGGAAACCTTTGTGCAGCCCGCTGATGATGTTTCCATCGCCGACGGACACGAGAACAGCATCGGGCGCCGACCAGGTGCGGCCGCCCTGCAACCCCAGCACTCGGGTCAACTGTTCGCAGATCTCAAGAGCCGCCGTCTTCTTGCCCTCGGCCGTGAAGGGATTGTAGCCCGTGTTGCGGCAGTACCATCCGAAGGCCTGCGCCGCCTCCAGCGTCAGGTCGAACGCCTGATCGTAGGTACCATCGACCAGAATGACTTTGGCGCCGAAGATCAGCAGCTGGGCCACCTTGGCTGGAGGCGCCGTGCGCGGCGCCAGGATCACGGCCGGAAGCCCGGCGGCGGCCGCCATGCCGGCCAGCGCCGCTCCGGCGTTGCCGGTCGAGGCGGTGACGATCGTCTCGGCGCCGATGGCTTGCGCCCGCGCCACCGCTACCGCGCTGGCCCGATCCTTGAAGGACGCCGTCGGGTTGCGCCCATCGTCCTTCACCCACAGCTGGCGCAACCCGAGGGGCTCGGCCAGCCGGGATGGGCGCAGCAGCGGTGTCCAGCCGGCCGCTCGCAAGACGGTGCCCTCTTGCCCCGGGTCCTCGACCGGCAGCAGCGGCAGGTAGCGCCAGATCGACTCCTCGTGGCTGCAGGTGATGTCGGCCGGGGTCACTGACGCCTGGATCGCGGCGTAGTCGAGGACCACGTCCAGGTTCCCACCGTCCTTCGGGCAGACGTAGGCGACCTCAGCCGGGCCGTACGTGGCGCGGCAGAGCGAGCAGCAGTAGCCGACGAAGGTGCCCTCGCTCACAGTCCCCGCTCACCGCGGATGTACGGTAGGCCGAGCGCCGCCGGCGCACCGATGCGCTTGCGCATGGCCTCCCGCGACCCGATGACCAGGAACAGGATGGTGAAGGCATACGGCACCATCTGCAGGAAGAAACCCCAGTACGGGTTGAAGTAGAACGGGTTGAGCAGTCCCAACAAGGTGGTCGGTCCCTGAATATCCAGGATCAGGCGGCGCAGCGCCCCGAAGACGTAGGCCCCAAACGCCGCTCGCAACGGGTCCCACTGGGCGAAGATCACCAGCCCGATGGCGATCCATCCCTGGCCGGATGTCGTCAACTCGCTGAACCAACCGGGAGAAACCGCCAGGCTGATCGTTGCCCCCGCCAATCCCGCCAGCGCCCCACCCACGGCAACGTACAGGTGACGTTGCAGGGCCACATTGATCCCCAATGCATCGGCCGCAGCTGGGAACTCGCCGATGGCTCGCAGATGCATCCCGGGGCGAGTCCGATTGATGTAGTACCAGGTCAAGGGGACCAGAAGAAACCCGACGTAGACCAGCACGTTCTGATTGGTGAAGAAGATCGGGCCGATGGCCGGGATTTCCGACAAGACCGGAACCGAGAAGCGCGGAAGCAGGGGCAGCGCGCCCGCCTTGCTCAGACCTTCGCCAAATACCAGGCTCAGGCCGACGGCGGCGAAGTTCAGGGCCAGGCCGCTCAACACCTGATCGGCGCGGAACTCGATGGCAATGATGGCATGGATCTGGCTGATCAAGGCGCTGGCCAGCATAGCCAGCACCAGACCGACCCAGGGGTTTCCGGTCGCCAGGGCGATCGAGATCGCCGTCATGGCGCCGATGAGCATCATGCCCTCGACCCCCAAGTTCAGCACACCCGAGCGCTCGGCAAAGATCTCGCCGATCGTGGCGAAGAGCAGTACGGTTCCGGAAGCGACGCCCGCCTGCAGGATGATGATGGGGTCCATGGCTAGGACTCCGAGGCCCGGTTGACGATCTGGATTCGGTTCCGCACCAGGAAGTCGCTGGCGATCAGGCAGACCAGCACGATTCCCTGGATCATCTTGGGAA
>CAZBJQ010000156.1:0-5550 GCA_964492235.1 uncultured Anaerolineaceae bacterium
TGTGGAAAAGCTGTTCTAGGTGGAAGGGGGGTGGGGTTGATCCCCATTGCGTCTCGCCCCGTTCTGTATTGGGCAGCGGCTGCTGTGGAAGGCTTCGACGCTGCAGTTATGCTCGGATCCTTCCTGGCGGTGCTGCTGTTGTTTGGTGTCCCGGTGACGCTGCTGGGTGCGATGTCTCCCTTTGGTGTGCGGTTGTCGGTTACCGAGCCGTCCAGCGCAGGTCGGGCTGCGGGCCGCGTTTACGCTGTGTCCACCATCGGGTCGATTCTCGGAACGTTCCTGCCTGTGCTCGTGCTGATCCCGAACATTGGCACCGCCAGGACCTTCCTGGCTCTGGCGGCGCCTCTGCTGCTGGCGGCGCTGGCCGGGTTGTGGACCGTCGATCGCCGCCGCTTCCTGATGCGGATCTGGATGCCGTTCGCCCTGCTCCTGCTTGCGCTCTTCGTGCTTCGGGGGCCCATCAAGCGCAGTTCGGACCAGGTGTACGAGGGTGAGTCGGCGTACAACTACATCGAAGTCCGTGAGATCGATGGCACGCGCTTCTTGCTGCTGAACGAGGGGCAGGCGGTGCACTCGATGTACCATCCGGACTCGCTGGCGACCTACGGAACCTGGGACTACTTCCTGGCCGCCCCGTACTTCAACCCGGCACCTTATGAACCTGATAGGGTCAAGCGGGTCGGGTTGGTGGGCCTGGCGGCAGGTACGATTGCCAAGCAGTACACCGCCGTCTACGGAGCAATCCCCATCGATGGCTGGGAAATCGACCCGGAGATCGTCGAGGTTGGCAGGGTCTGGTTCGACTCGACCGAGCCCAATCTGAACGTGATCGTCGCCGACGGACGGTGGGGGCTGGCGCACAGCGATTGGCGCTACTCCGTGCTGGGCGTAGATGCCTATCGCCCCCCCTACATTCCCTGGCAGCTCACCACGCGCCAGTTCTTCCAGGAGGTGCGCGATCACCTGGAAGACGATGGGGTGCTCGTGATCAATGTCGGCAGGACGCCGGAGGACCGCAGGCTGATCGAGGCGATGGTAGGCACGATCAGCACGGTCTTTCCATCGGTGCATGTGATGGATGTGCCGGACACCTTCAACACCATGGTGTACGCCACAGTTCGGCCCACCAAGCCGGAGGACCTTGCGCGCAACCTGGCTCACCTGGAGCAGATCCAGGCGCACCCCTTCCTGCTCGATGTGCTCGAGCGGGCGGTGGAGAACCTGGTCCCAACGCCAGTGTCGGCGACCGTCTTCACGGATGACCTGGCGCCTGTGGAGCAGCTTGTCGACTCCATCGTTCTACGTTTCTTTCTGGGTGGGGATCCTCTCGGACTCGAGTAGGGTTCTCGGAGGCTCAACCATGTCGGAGAAGACAAGGAGCAACATCGTCGGGATCGCGGGCGCCCTGCTCAGCCTGTCGATGCCACTCTTCCTGCTCTTGACCAGCGTACGCCTGCTGCTCACCCAAACGTTTGTCCAGGTGGAGTATCGCCTGCCCGGGTTCCCGGAGGACCCGTACGGGTTCTCCATGCAGGATCGCCTGCGCTGGGCCCCTGTCGCCCTCGACTACCTCCTCAATAGTCAGGAGATAGATTTCCTGGGCGACCTGCGGTTTGAAGACGGCTCACCGGTCTACAACGGCCGGGAGCTCGAGCACATGCTCGACGTCAAACACCTGACAGCGCTCGCCCTGGATGTGTGGCTTGGGCTCATGGTGGCGTTGGCTGTCCTGGCGGCGGTGGTGGCGAAAGTCGGGAACGCCCTTAGTCTGTGGAGCTGCCTGCGGCGCGGGGCACTCTGGACGATCGGACTGATGGCGGCGCTTGGTCTCGGACTCTTGGTGGGGTTCTCGTCCATGTTCGTGGGTTTTCATCAGCTGTTCTTTGACACGGGAACATGGGTGTTCCGCTACAGCGACACGTTGATCCGGCTCTTCCCGGTACGCTTCTGGCGCGATGCATTCACCTTCATTGCCCTGGGCACCGTGGCGATGGCTAGCCTGATTCTGCTGCTCGCCTCTTCGCAACTGGCCAAGCTGCGCCGTTCAGCAAGCCCGGGGAGTGGCCCAAGCGGGTCCTCGCTAGGCCAGTGACCGTTCACGCTGCGCGTTCGATGGGCGTCTGATAGAACGGGAGCCCGCGGAAGCGCCACCGGTCAGTTGGGGGGGACGGCAAGGGGCCGTCCAAGAATCACGTTGCAACCATAGGAACTCGCTGTGTGCGGGCAGCCCCGCAGATCGCAATCGCTCCCCTCGCCAGGCTGCGCTGGCGAGGGTCTGTCTCATCCTTGCGCCAGATGGCCTTCGGCAGCCGGCTAGGCGCCGAACTTGTCGAGCCTCAGGGCATGCGCCATCAGCACAGGGAGCAGGTCGGCCGAAGGGAAAACGCCCAGACCGCCGGTCTCGCAGGCGCGTTCGCCAAAGGCTGTATTTCGATCGGGACGGATCGTTTCAGGAGCCCATAGCAGCAGGGGCACAGGGTGCCAGGAATGCGTCTTGAGTTTCGCCGGCGTTGAGTGGTCGCCGGTCACGGCCAGGACGTCGGGCTTGAGCTTGAGCAGGCCGGACAGCGCGCTATCGACGGCCGCGATCGCCTGGGACTTGCCCTGGAAGTCGCCGTCCTCGCCGCGTGAGTCGGTCTTCTTGATGTGGATGAAGAAGAAGTCGTATTCGTCCCAGATCCTGGTCACGGCGGCGAACTCGTCCTCGGGCGACTCCCCGGGGAAATCCCGGACGTCCATCCCGACCAGGCTGGCGAGCCCGCGATACATCGGGTAGACGGCCACGCAGGCGGAGCGGACCCCGAAGATCTCGGGGAAGGGCGGCAGCGCCGGGTCGCTGGCAAAGCCGCGCAGCGTCAGGCTGTTGGCTTTGGGCTGGTCCTTGAGCAGGTTGATCGCCTGTGAGGTCCACTGATTGAACAAGTCGGCAGTGCGTTGGGAGCCATCGGCGCGGGCAGTCGCCGATACAGGTGGAACGCCTGTCTGCTGAGGGTCTGTGTCGTCGATGTCGCCAGCGAGACCCGCCCCGCGCATGACCACAGCGAAGCGGTGCTCTTTGACGTGGCGGACCTCGATGCGGACCCCCGGGAGTTGGATCGTCCCCAGGCGCTCGGCCAGGGGCGCAGCCTGCTCGGTGGGAATTCGCCCAGCTCGACGGTCGGTGATGTTCCCGTTTGGGTCGACGGTGCAGAAGTTGCCGCGAGCCGCCACATCGCCCTTGCGGACTTGCATGCCGACACCGACCGCCTCTAGCACGCCGCGACCGACCAAGTATGCCAGCGGGTCGTAGCCGAACAGGGAGAGATGGGCCGGGCCGGAGCCCGGCGTGATGCCGGGGCGGATTGGGACGATGGCACCCAGCGACCCCTCGCTTGCCAGTCGGTCCAGCACCGGCGTCTTGGCCGCCTCGAGCTCGGTGGGTCCACCAGGCTCGGCCGGGATCCCCCCCAGGCCGTCCATCACCAGCAGCACGATCTTGCCGCCCTGGTCGCGCTTGAGGGACTTGATTAGCTGGAAATCAGCCATGGCGAGTCCTTTCCCGGACGGAGCACGGCCCCCCGGAAACCATGCCGAGGGGCCGCATCGGTTCGTGGTGCCCGCATCTAGCGGATGGCGTTCTGCTCGCCGTCGACCTCGAACAGGTGCATGTTGTCCATGTTGAAGACGATTTGGATCTGGGTCCCGGGCTTGGCGCGTGTGCGCGGGTCGACCCGGCCGACAAACGTATCTTTGCCGGTCACCAGATACAGCGTGATCTCATTCCCCATGAGTTCGGTCACGTCGACCTGGACATCGATCGTCGCGGCGTGGAGGCCGCTCGGGGAGAAGGCCGGGTCGTGGATGTCTTCCGGCCGGATTCCGAAGATCACCGGTTTGCCGACATGACCGCTGTAGACCGCGGTCAGAGTAGGCGGGACATCGACGTGGAAGCTGTCGGACTCCACGACCAACTTGCCATCGGCGCGTGTCAGGCGGGCGTTAAAGAAGTTCATTGCCGGCGAGCCGATGAAGCCTGCGACGAACACATTCGAGGGGCGGTCGTACAGTGCTTGTGGCGTATCGGTTTGCTGCAGCAGACCGCCCTTGATCACCGCGATGCGGGTGGCCATCGTCATGGCTTCGATCTGATCGTGCGTCACGTAGATGAAGGTCGTCTCCAGGCGCTGATGCAGCTTGCTGATGTTGGCCCGCGTCTCGACTCGGAGTTTGGCGTCCAGGTTAGAGAGCGGCTCGTCGAACAGGAACACCTTGGGCTCGCGCACGATGGCCCGCCCAACCGCCACGCGCTGCCGCTGGCCGCCGGAGAGCTGTCGGGGCTTGCGATTAAGCAGGTTCTCGATCCCGAGGATCTCCGCCGCCTGGAGAACGCGTCGGCGAATCTCGTCCTTGGGAGTCTTGCGCAGCTTCAGTCCGAAGGCCATGTTGTCGAATACGCTCATATGCGGGTACAGGGCATACGACTGGAAGACCATGGCGATGTCCCGATCCTTCGGGGCGACGTCGTTGACCACCCGGTCGCCGATCTTGATCTCGCCCTCGCCAATCTCCTCCAGCCCGGCCAGCAGGCGCAGGGCCGTGGTCTTGCCGCATCCGGATGGCCCGACCAGGACCAGGAACTCCTTGTCTTCGACGAACAGGTTGAGATCGTTGACAGCGACTACGTCCCCGAATCTCTTCGATACGTGATCATAGGTCACACTAGCCATGGCCATCCTCCTATCGGACTGATATCGTGCCTTGATTATACAGATGATACCTGTCACAACCAAGTGCCGATAAGCGTTCGTTGACGGCCTGGGGTGGGTGGGGTATAGTGCCGGACGTGACAGGTGTCAACGGGCGCAGCCCGCCGGGAAGCCGAAAGACCGGCTTCTGGGAAATGCTCCGGCACTGGCTAGTGCCGGGGCTTGGTGTTAAACGCTGGTTGGGCGTGGTGATCCTGGGCACGGCCTTGATTGGACTGGGCGTGTCCATCATCCTGCTGGACATCTACCGGGCGCATCCCGAGTCCAACATCCTCCCCGTGTTCAGCCTGCTGGCGCTGCCGCGCTGGCTTCGGGCGTTGACCTTTGGCACCGCCGGGCTGGTCCTGCTGTTGCTGGGCATGCTTCGGCTCAACCGTGCGCTGCTGGCGCCGTACATGCGCCCAGGCCGGCCTGTCGCCCGGGCGGTCGCCGAGCACCGCCGCCTCGGCCGCGGCCCGAAGATCGTGGCCATCGGGGGCGGCCACGGCCTGGCGACCCTTCTGCGGGGCCTGAAGGAACAGACCGGCAACCTGACGGCGATCGTGTCGGTTGCGGACGACGGTGGCTCTTCCGGCAGGATCCGGCGCTCCCTGGGCATCCCGCCGCCCGGCGATCTGCGCAACTGCTTGGCCGCCCTCTCGGATGATGAAGACCTGCTGACACAGCTCTTTCAATACCGGTTCGCTCAGGGCGAAGAACTGGATGGGCACGCCTTCGGCAACCTGTTTATCGCCGCGCTAACCAGGGTCACAGGCAGTTTCGATGAGGGCCTGCTCGAGGCGGCTCACATTCTCGGGATCCGGGG
>CAZBJQ010000157.1:0-5444 GCA_964492235.1 uncultured Anaerolineaceae bacterium
AACCCCTCCTCCAAGCACGCCATGTTTCCCAATCTGCTGCTGCAACAGCAAGGAGATCACAATGTCGGTACTCGTGACGATGAGAGTGAAGGTAGGCGATTTCGCGGCTGTGAAGGCGGCGATGGCGCAGTACGGGCCCGGGATGCAGCGCGCCGGATGCCACTGGGCCAGAGTCTACAGAGCTGAGAAGGATCCCAACGACGTCCTCTTCCTGATGGAGTGGGAAAGCCACGCCGCGTTCAACGCCTCCGGCGACGAGACCGGCGAGGCGATCAATGCGCTCATCCAGCCGGTTGGCCAGTGGGATGATGTCGTGTGGCATCTCTCCGATGCGACTGAGGTCAAGTAGCCGGGCCTGCGCCCGGGTAACTCCTGGCGCGTAAGACCAGCGGGTTCGGCCTGCTGGGGAGCGATAGCAGGCGACCCGCTGAGGCTGAGCCGCCCCGCGCACGCCAATCGGGCGATCGGCAGCGCATGCGGGTGAGCGTAGACGCTCGCTAACTCGTGAGGCGAACACGTGGCACCCAGGGCGGGCGTCCCTTGGAACCGATCGGGAATGCTCCTGGACTTTATCGGGCAGGCGGGCCTCGGCCCGACCCTGCCGCAAGTTCCCCTGCTCGCTCCGCGGGCGCGGCAGCAACTGGAAACTCGCTTTGGAGGAACCCGCTCGCATGCTTCGAGGTCAGGACGGTACAAGATGGGTGGGGTAGGGGTTCGACCGTAACTATCTGTCTAGTGATTCCCGTCCCATCGGGGGCGATTTGCCGATCCCCCGGTCGTCTTCTCTGCCTGATTCCGAGGGCTGTCGTTCAAGCCGCCAGCGGCGGGCGAGCAGGGTCGCGGCGCGCGGTCAGCACGAGTTCAACCGTGTGCATCAGGTCCTGGAGAGTGAACGGCTTGGCCAGGAAGGCGTCGGCGCCGGCCTGCATGGCGTTGGCCCGGTCGTAGTCAGAGACCATCGCGCTGCATACCACCCAGCCGGGACGCTTGCCGTTCGTGTGGGCGATGGATTCGCGCAGCAGGCTGATCCCATCCATATCCGGCATCATCACGTCGGCGATCACCAGATCGGGCCGGAAGAGGTCGATCGCCTGCAGGCCGGCTCTTGCCGTGTGCGCCAACTGAGCTTCAAAGCCGCGCGCGTGCAGAATGTCGGCGATCGCCTGACAATACAGCCGCTCGTCGTCGATGACCAGGACCCTCGCCGTCTGTTCAGCCGTCAAGCCGGTCCCTCCACCACGGATGGTGACGTCACAAGCCGGTCTGTCCCTCCCGGCACCCTCCATTTTAGAGTTGCGACCTCGGATCGGACCTTACAGTCTCCCATCGGAGGCGCCCCGAGGCTCACGGCCTGGCCTTTCCCGGGATGTCCTTGCTGGCGCGCGGTTTGGACGGGGCCATCTGTCCGGCAGGCATGTGCCAGAGCCCCCAGGTTTGGGGGGCGGGTATCGTTCGCGGCCTGAGGCGAAAGGTATAATGATTGGAGCCAACCCGTATGACGGACGACATCGACCTCTCCCCGATTCCGGCAACGGAGGACCTGCTCCCGGCGCCAGCCGCCTCCGGCCTGCGCTGGTATGTGCTGCGCAGCAAGCCGCACAAGGAGTCGGTTCTCCACCGCTACGCCAAGCAACACGGCCACACTGTCTTCTACCCGACGATTCCTTACAAGCCGGTCAACTACCGCGCCTCCCGCATCCGGGCTTACTTCCCCGGCTACATGTTCATCCGCGCCAACCTGGAGGGCCTGGGCGTATCGACGTTCAGCTGGATGCCGTTCTCAACCGGGCTGGTCCACGTCGGCGGAGAGGCGGCGCCCGTGCCCGATACCACGGTCCGGGCGTTGGCTGCCCGGGTGGCAGAGGTCTGGGAGGCGGGTGGGCTGCACGTCGAAGGGCTCAAGCCGGGTGAGCGTGTGCTGATCCGCCAGGGGATGTTCGAGGGCTACGAAGGAATCTTCGACGTCAAGCTGCCGGGCAGCGAGCGCGTGCGGGTTCTGCTGCGGATGCTCAACAATCGATTTGTCCCGGTGGAAGTCGATGTGGCGTTGGTCGAGCGCCTGCCGTGAGGCTATGCCCGGCCAGGACACAGGCGCCGTCCCCGGCTCGCGGAGTGGGAGCGAGCGCACCGGTCGGCGAGTCGGGCGCTGGCTGAGGATGCCGTCTGTATTGTTCGTTTGTGGCGCCAATCTATGCCGCTCCCCGATGGCGGAGGTCCTGTTCCGGGATCTGGCTGCCCGGACGGCGCCGGAGGAGCCCTGGCGGGTGGCGTCGGCCGGCACCTGGGCGACGCCTGGCCTGCCGGCCACCGAATACAGCCGGCGGGAGGTGCAGCAGCGCGGCCTGGACCTGAGCCGCCATGCCTCGCAGCCGGCCTCGTGCGACCTGCTCGCCGACTTCGACCTTGTGCTCACGATGGAGAAGCAGCATCAACTGGACTTGGTGTCGTCCTGCCCGGCTCATGCCCACCGGGTCCATCGGCTGTCAGAAATCGTCCGTGGCGAATTCGACATCGCCGACCCGTACGGCGGGCCGCAGGTTGGGTATCAGACGCTGGCCGAGACGCTTGCGCAGCTGCTGGCGGACGGGTTTCCGACCATCCGACGGCTGGAAGGAGAGGCCGGCGGGCGCGTGGCAGGGTAGGCATCGGGCTGCGACAGGGCCGTCTCGGCCCCGGGCGGGGGCCTTGGCGCGAAGGGCGCAATCCGCGTATCATCCGTAGCAGGGATGCGAGGCGACGATGGGCGAGCCCAAGATCCGTGTTGTGATTGCCGATGACCACGGCCTGATCTGCGAGGGGCTGCGCATGGTGCTGGAGCGCGGCGGGATGGAGGTCGTCGGCGTTGCCTCCACCGGGCGCCAGGCGGTGGAGCTGACCGCCGCCGCCCAGCCGGATGTCCTGATTCTGGACATTCGCATGCCCGATATGGACGGGCTTGAGGCGCTGGCGGAAGTCAAGCGCCAGGGTCTGCCGGCCAGCGTCGTCATGCTTACCTCGTTCGACACCCCCGAGTTCCTGGCGCAGGCCGTCGCCAAAGGCGCGGCCGGTTTCCTGTCCAAGTCGGCGGACACCAAGGGCATCCCGGATGCGGTGCGGGCGGTGGCTGCCGGGGAGGCGATCGTTGACCGCCAGCTGCTGCAGGCGGCGCTGGATACCGCCGGCCGCGCCACCGGTGAAGATCGCGGCTTTCCGCGCCGGGCTCCCAATGATCTGACCGACCAGGAAGCCCGCGTCCTGCGGCTGGTAGCGGAGGGCATGGACAACGCCGGCATTGCCGAGTCGCTCGGGGTTAGCCGCAACACGGTCAAGACCCACGTGCACAACATCTTCTCCAAGCTCGGCGTCTCAGATCGGACGCAGGCCGCCATCCTGGCGATGCGGATGGGCCTGACCAGCTAGGAGCGTGTCGGAAGGCCCCTCCTTGCGGAGGGGCTTGCCTGCCCGTGATGGTTGGGGCGGAGCCCCAGCCATGACATCGATCGTTCCCTGCTTTGGGCCGCGTTGCTTGATCGACACCCCGATCGCGGCCGCTGCCGAGAGACCGGCGGCGTTGGAGGACTGCGTATGAAGGTTCTTGTGACAGGCGGGGCCGGTTTCATCGGCTCGCATGTCGTGGATGCCTACCTGGCGGGCGGGGCCGAGGTGGTGGTGGTCGACAACCTGTCGAGCGGCAAGGCCGCCAACCTCGACCGCCGCGCCCGCCTAGTGCAGCTCGACATCCGCAGCCCCGGGCTGGAAGCCGTCTTTGCCGAGGAACGGCCGCATGTGGTCAATCACCACGCCGCCCAGATCGATGTCCGGCACTCGGTGGCCGATCCGCAGGAAGACGCCAACATCAACGTCTTGGGGGCGCTTAACGTTCTGGAGTGCGCCCGGCGGCTCGGGGCGTCTCGCTTCGTCTACGCTTCGACCGGCGGCGCGGTGTATGGCGAGCCGGTCGAACTGCCCTGCCGCGAGGAGCATCCGATCCGACCGATTTGCCCCTACGGCGCCAGCAAGCACGCCTTCGAGCACTACCTGGACATGTATGATGCGCTGTATGACCTGCGCTACTCGATTCTGCGCTACGCCAACGTGTACGGTCCGCGGCAGGATCCGTACGGCGAGGCCGGGGTCGTGGCGATCTTCACCGCCAAGATGCTGGCCGGCGTCGAGATCGTCGTCAATGGCGATGGCGAGCAGACGCGAGACTTCGTGTTTGTCGGTGATGTCGCCCGCGCCAATGTGCTGGCGAGCGACCTGGGCAAGCCCAGCGGCACATTCAACGTCGGCACGGGCGTTGGCACCTCGATCAACCAGGTGTTTGAGCACCTGAAGCGTGCCACGGACTACAAGCTGCCGCCCACCCACGGGCCGGCCCAGCCGGGTGAGACGCGCCATATCTACCTGGACGCCGGCCGCGCCGCGGCGGACCTGGGCTGGACGCCGGCCGTTCCTCTGGGCGAGGGGCTGAGCCGCACCGTCGAGGCCCTGCGCGGCGCTGGGGAAGCGCGGGCCTGAGAAAAGAACATTCCGCCCGAGCGGAAGGGCGGACCCACATGCACAGCTCCCGCCCTATGCAAGCACCGGACGCCAATTCCTCACCTTCTCCCACGTACGACTCTGCCCGCCTGCCGCCTCCGTTCATCGACGAGGCGCAGGCGCTCTTCCGTTATTCGGACCTGATTCGCCAGTGGGTAAGCCGGACGATCACCACGCGCTACAAGCGCTCGTGGCTGGGTGCCGCCTGGACGATGGTCAATCCGCTGCTGACGATGACCATCCTGACGGTGGTGTTCTCTCAGCTGTTCGGGGCGGAGCCGCGTTCGTACGCGCTGTATGTCCTCTCCGGGCTGATCGTGTGGAACTTCATGGCGCAGTCCACCACGGCGGCGATGGGTGACCTGTATTGGAGCGGGGGGATCCTGACCCGCATCTACCTGCCCAAGACCACCTTCGCCGTGGCGGCGGTCGGGGCGGGCCTGGTCAACCTGCTGATCGCCCTGGTGCCGTTCACCTTGCTGACCCTGGTTCTGGGCGGGAACCTCGGCTGGTCGTGGGTGCTGCTGCCCCTGGCGATTCTGCCGGTGGTGGCCTTCGCCCTCGGGGTCGGGCTGCTGATCTCGACGGCGGCCATCTACTTCCCGGATGTCCTTCCCACCTACGAGGTCCTGCTGACCGCCTGGTTCTACCTGACTCCGGTCATCTACCCGCTGCAGGCGCTGCCGCAGGCGGTGCAGCAGTTGTTGCGCCTGAACCCGATGGTGACCTTCGTCGCAGTCTTCCGCTCCATCCTGTTCGAAGGAACGCTCCCGCAGCTGCAGGAGCTGGCGTGGGCCTACGCTCTGGGGGCGGGCCTCCTGTTCGCAGGATGGGCGGTGTTCACGCGCCGATCGCGCGACTTTCCGTACAGGGTCTAGCATGACGACACCGGCGGTCCAGATCGATTCCCTTTCCATCCATTT
>CAZBJQ010000158.1:0-5381 GCA_964492235.1 uncultured Anaerolineaceae bacterium
GGCACCCACCAACCGGTAGGGCAGGCCGGCGCGCAAGAAGGCCTCTTCAAGCGAGCGTGACTGGGCATTGGTGCGATACATGACCGCACAGTCGCCGGGCTGGGCGGCATTGCTCAGCGTGAGCTCTGCGATGGTATCGACAACGTACCGTCCTTCGTCGCTCTCGTCGTAGGCCTCATAAGCTGTCACGCGGCCGCCCGGTCCGCGTTCGGTGAAGAGCCGTTTGCGCACTCGGCCGGGAGCGCGATCGATGACCGCCATGGCGATGTCAAGGACAGTCTGTGTCGAGCGGTAGTTCTGTTCGAGCAGGATCACCTGGGCCTGCGGAAAATCCTGCTGGAAGCGCCGGACATTGCGGTAGTCGGCGCCGCGCCAGCGGTAGATCGACTGGTCGGCGTCGCCGACGACGAACAGGTCGGGGGTCTCCTCGGTCAGCATACGAAGCAGGGCATATTGGACGGTGTTGGTGTCCTGGAACTCATCGACGAGCAGGTGACGATGACGCTGCCGGCAGCCCTGACGGACGTCGGGTTTGTCCTGCAGCAGGCGCGCGGCCAGGGTCAGCAAGTCGTCGAAGTCGAGGGCGTTGTTGGCGCGCAGCGCAGTCTGATACCTGACAAAGACCTGCTGCGCAATGGTCTGCATGTGGTTGGCGGCGGCAAACTCGCCGGGACCGAGCATCTCGTTCTTCGCCTGGGAGATGATTGCCTGGATCTTTCCAGGAGGGACCTGCTTGGGGTCGTATCCCAGGTCCTTGATTGCCTGGCGGATCAGGCTTTGCTGGTCGTCCTCGTCGAAGATGACGAACTCGCGGCTGACATCCAGGTAGACGGCCTCGCGGCGGAGCAGACGGGCGGCCCAGGCGTGAAAGGTTCCAAGCGTGGGGTGGGGGAAAGCGTCTGAGGCGGCCAGCAGAGTCTGCAGGCGCGATGCCATCTCACGGGCGGCCTTGTTGGTGAAGGTGACAGCCAGGATGTGTTCGGGCGGAAGTCCGAGGGCCGTGATCATGTAGGCTATGCGGTGTGTCAGGACGCGCGTCTTGCCCGAGCCGGGGCCCGCCAGGACAAGAATCGGGCCGAGCGGGGCCATCACCGCCTGGCGCTGGCGCTCGTTCAAACCGCTGAGGGGATCGAGGCGGGTCATGGCTCTCCGACAGCGCCTGCCTGGCTCATCGGGCCGCAGGCCATTGCAGGGCGGCGGCCGAGGCAACGTGCAGAGCGCGGCGGGGGGATTGGCTAGGCAAGCCGTGGTCCAATGTTGAGGACGCCGGCGCCGGCCAGCAGGCCGGAGGCGGGTTGTGCCTTGACGGCCAGGACCCGGCTGTCGGCGAAGTACGGGAAGTCGAAGTGCACGAGATCGCCGGCCGCCTTGCCCGGCAACGGCATCAGCCGGGCCGTCAGCGGCTTGTTGTGTCGCAGCGCCAGCGCGCCGAGGTCGGTCAGGATGGCCATCAGCGCCTCCGGCGCTGTGTCGCCGGGAAGGGGCAGCGTGTCCAGGCCTGTACCACAGACGGTTGAGAGCAACAGCAAGTCCTCGATGGAGAGACGCCCTTCGGCGGCGCGGGCGGCCAGAGTGGCATCCTCCAGCAGCGGTAGGAACAAGCCGCAGAAACCCGTACGCTTGAACTGCGCATGGTCAAGGCAGTCTGCCAAGAAGGCGGCGGCCGCCACCGAGCCAGACAGCCCGACAGCCGGGACACCGAGAGCTTCGAGCGCAGTCCCCAGCGAACGATGGTGTTCTGGGTAGGGTGCCAGCGAGAAGTCGATGCCCAGCCAGCGCATCTCATGCTCGGCGGCGATCGACTGAGTGAGCCTGGTCACGGCGGCGGCGTGAGCCTCGATCATCCCGACCAGGCGGCGGCGGGCGGTGCCAGCGGAGGCGACATCGCGGAAAGCGTCGACAGCGAGTTCGGCCGCCTCGGTGGCGATGGCCAGTGCCGGGGAACCGCTGTCGTGATAGGCGGCCGGGAAGAAGGGAGTCCCCGCCGCAACGTTGGCCAATGCGGCGAAGCGAAGGTTGGCGAATCCATCGGGCGCGATGCGCGAGGTGCGCTGGATAACCTCGGCGCAGGCGCGGGCGGCCGGCAGGGAGACCCCGATCTCTGAGTCAGCGTACAGGCCGGAAGTGAAGACCGTCTCCGTGGCAGCCAGGATGTCGGGGATGACGGCAAAGCCCCCGGCCTCTTCGGGCAGCGCCGGGCCGATTGCCACGTAGTCGATGCCATGGACGAACGCCTGCGCCTCCAACTGCCGGGCGAATTCCGGGCGATCCGCGGGCGGGACCGGGCGTTCGAGCTCGGCCGGTGGCGGCGTGGCTAGGCGCAGGGTCTGGACAGGGTAGCCTGCCTGTTGCAGAGCTTCCCGGGTCACGTTCAGGCAGGCGCTGGCTGCCTCGATCGGCCTTGGGTCAACAGGCCAGCCAGGCGCGACGAAGGCCGTGATCGATCGGATATTCATATCAAGCCTCTCTGGCGGGCGATCTCGAACAGGATGACCGCCGCCGCGATAGCAGCGTTCAGCGATTCGGCGGTCCCTGCCAACGGGACATGTACAACCCCGTGCGCCGCCTGGCGGAAAGCATCGCTAGCACCTGTGGCTTCACTGCCGATCACCAGGCCGGCCGGCGGACGCCAGTCGACTTGGTGGTAGACATCTCCCTGACGCGCCTCCGCCAGCCACACTGGCATCTCGCCCAGTCGGCTGAGGATCTCGGCCGTCGTCAGGCTGAGAATCGACAGGTGCAGGTGAGCGCCCATCGCACTGCGGACCACCTTGGGATTGTAGGCATCCACCGTGCCTTCGCTCAAGAACACCGCCTCCACACCCGAGGCCTGGCACGTGCGCAAGAGTGTTCCCAGGTTCCCGGGATCGGTCATCCGGTCGGCGACGACAGCCAGGGTGAGCGTCGCCGGCGGCGGCAGCATAGATAGCGGCAGGACCACGAGCAGGCCGGGCGGAGCCTCGGTCGCCGACATGGCGGCCATCACGGCTTCGCTCACCGGCTCGGCCTCGGCACCCAGGCGCTGCAGGCTGTGGACCAGGCCGCGCCCGCGGGCATCGAGGTGGTCGACGTAGAACACCGCCATGGCGCGCCCCCCCGCCGCCAGGACCTCGCGGGCCATGCGCTCCCCTTCGACGACAAAGGCGGCCTCGCCGGTCCGGCTGCTGCGGCGGGATTGCAGGGCGCGCACCCACTTGACGCGCGGATTACTGGTCGATGTGATCATACAACCCCGGAGCGCTGCGGCCAGCGCTGTTGGAAAGCCGCCAGGAAGATGTCCAGCATCGGCTTATCGAGAATCACGATCCGGACTTGGCGCAGCTGGCCATCGGGATGATCGGCCAGGGTGTGTTCCATCTGGGCCAGCAGGATGGGCGCGGCCCGTTCTGGCGGGAAGCCGAAGACGCCGGTCGAGATCGCCGGCAGGGCGAGGCTGACGGCGCCCAGGCGATCGGCCGTTTCAAGAGCCGTACGCACTGCGGCTGCCAGCCGGTCCTCCTCCTGCCCTTGTCCCCATACCGGCCCAAGAGCATGGATCACCATGCGGCACGGCAGGTCCCCGGCGCCGGTAACGGCAGGATGCTCGTGATCGATCGGGCCGTTTTCGGCCACCCAGCGGTCGGATTGTTCTTGAATGGTCGGACCGCCTTTGCGGGCGATGGCGCCGGCGACGCCGCCGCCATGCTGCAGATGGGCATTGGCCGCATTGACGATCGCATCGACGCTCTCCTGCGTGAGGTCGCCGTGACGGACTTCGATTCGCTGATCGGACGGGAGATCGATCTGAGCCACCAGCCGGGACACCGGACCCTCCCAAGATGGAAGAGAGGACAGGAGGATTGTATCAAGCTCCAGGGGAAGCCCGGCCTGATGTGGGATCGGGTGAAACCAGGCGCGCCCAAGCCCCGCTGGGGAGCGGCGAGCAAGGCTCATGTGTGAGACGGTGTTGGCTAAGGCTTGGTGGCCGCAACGACGGCAGAGAATGCCGCCTGGTCGCGCACGGCAAGATCGGCCAGCATCTTGCGGTTGATCCGGATGTCGGCAGCCTTCATGTCATGGACCAGACGGCTGTAGGTCGTGCCGTTCAGACGTGCCGCGGCATTGATGCGGGCAATCCACAGTCGGCGCAGATCCCGTTTGCGGGTCCGGCGGTCGCGGTAGGCGTACCACAGGCTCTTCATCATGGCCTCGTTCGCCCGACGGAAGAGCAAGTGCCGCGAGCCGTACATGCCGCTTGTCATGCGGAGGATCTTCTTGTGATGTTGGCGGGTGACAGTTCCGCCTTTCACTCGAGCCACGTTGTTCTCTCCTGCGGTCCCCTGAGCGCCGGCAGCCAATTGCTCTGCCCGTTGCTTGCACTCAACGGCCGCGCCCTTCGATCGCGGCAGCCCGGCGTGTTGTGCCGGGATCTACTTGGACAGGTTGGGGGCCAGGCGCGCCACGCGCTTCTTGTATGAGCGTCCCTTCACAGGCACCATCTCACCCAGCAAAGCCTTTGTCCGCGCCGACTTCCTTCTACGCAGATGACTCTTGCCGCCCTTGGTCCGCACCAGCTTCCCGCCAGCTGTGCGGCGGAAGCGCTTGGAGGTAGCCTTGTGCGTCTTGATCTTGTACTTGCCGCTCTTGGTGGCTTTCTTCGGCACAGTCCTGCTCCTTACCTTCATCTGTCCTCCAACCCGCGTAAGCCGACGTGCCTGTTGCTCAGACAGGACCGCGGACCTCTGTCCGCGGCGCAGGCTGCACTGGCTGGCGGGACGGAACGGCTAGGCTTTCGGCTTTCCGGGCGCCAGGGTCATAAGCATGGTGCGCCCTTCCATGGCTGGGGTTTGCTCGATAATTGAGATGTCCTCAAGGTCGGCGGCGATGGCTCTGAGGTCCTCGAGGGCGATCTCCGGGAACGTGATCTCTCGACCGCGGAACCGGATGCGCACCCGTACCTTCTTGCCCTCTGTCAACCAGCGGCGCGCGTTCCGTATCTTGAAGGATCGGTGGTGATCGGATGTCTTGGGCCGCAGACGGATTTCCTTGATCTCGATCTTGGTCTGAGCCTTCCGGGCTTCTCGCTCTTTCTTAGCCTTCTCGTAGAGGAACTTCCCGTAGTCCAGCACCCGGCATACCGGGGGCGAGAGGTTGGGGGCGACCTCTACCAGATCTAGATTGGCTTGCTGGGCAATGGAGAGCGCTTCGCGCAGCGGGACGACACCCAGGTTCTGGCCATCCGGCCCGATCAGCCGGACTTCACTAACCCGTATCTCCTCGTTGATTCGGAACTCGGATGCGCTGATCTGTCGCTCCTCTCGGACATAGCGGGGCCGCTCAAGAGGGCGTGAGCGGCCCGAGACTATAGAGGATGATACCACGGTTGGGAGGGGAGCGTCAAA
>CAZBJQ010000159.1:0-5354 GCA_964492235.1 uncultured Anaerolineaceae bacterium
GGACCTGCTTCTCCGTGGTCAGCGTCGCGACCTGTCCGGTCAGGCTGGCGATCTCCGGCCCGGGGGTCCCCATTTCCCAGGCCGCCCAGATCCGGTCCAACACATCGAACGGCAGACGAAAGAAGAACTCCTCCTGCGTGCTGCCGGCGCTGTAGGTATCGGAGGTCGGAGTGCGCTCACGAATCGTTGCGGGAACTCCAAGGTACTCCGCCAGGCGGTAGACCTGCGTCTTGAAGAGATGTTGGATCGGGGCGATGTCGACCCCGGCATCGCCGTGTTTGACGAAGAAGCCGAGATCGTGTTCGTCTTTGTTGGCGGTCCCCACCACGGCGTAATTGAGCCGTTCGGCGTGGTAGTAGAGCATGGCCATCCGCAGGCGTTGCTTGAAGTTAGAGGCGGCCACGATCTGGGCGTATTCGGACGGCGGAATGCGCTTTCTGTGCTCCACACCCTCCGAGCTGACGACGGTCAAATAGAAGACATTGAGGGTGTCCTGCTCCAGCAGGCCGCCCGGCAGGGTGATCTTCGCCCGCCAATCCCTCCGGTACTCGGGAAAGACCCGTTGGATGGCCTGATCCCGGCGGTCATAGCATCCCGCGCCCTCCAGCGCCAGGGTGATGTCCTCGCTCACCGCCTCGACCTCAAGCTCCTGCGTCCAGGCGAAGGCCAGGGTCGAGCTCTCAGGGCTCGACTCCCTTTCCGGCAGGAGGACCGCCAGCACCCTGCGCGGGCCGAGGGCACGCGCACTCAAAGCCAGCACCACGGCCGAGTCGACGCCGCCGCTCACACCAACCCCCGCACCGCGCCGATGCAGCGTTTCCCGTAGATCGCTCCGTAGCACCTCGCACAGCCGCACGGTCTCAAGCGCAGGGTCGAATTGCAGCAATGGATCCACGACGGGTGCCTTTCTACGATTCAAGGGGAGATACGACCGGGTGATCACGCATCTTGGCCCAGCGAAGGAAGGAGACTGCCGGGAGGTAGCCTTCCGGCGGGTCGATTTACCGCTCACGCCGCCGCGGCGGTCCGATCCACGATCTTGATCGGGACTCCCGGCGGAGGCGGACTCGGCCGGCCATTTCCCCGCACGAACAGGTGATCGACTAGCTGGGTGGAGAGAATTCCCACCAGCGCCATCTCATCCACCTCGCTCAGCGGGGTGCCGCTCCGGGCCTTGCGCACCAGTCTATCCACAGCCGGTGGATCGAAGTACTCCGTTCGCCGAAGTTGTCCGGGCGAGAGCAGGTCGTCCACATACTCGGCGTCTGCGGCCGGGCCGAAGAAGGATCGGAGAATCGGCGCCCGGTAGGGCCGCTTTCCCCGCTCGGCTATCTCCGCCGGGAGATACCTGCGTGCCAGACGGCGCAGCAACCATTTCTCATTCAGCCCGCGCTGTTTGAAATCATCCGGCAGCCGGTTGCAGAACTCAACGACCCGGTAGTCAAGGAACGGGAACCGTCCTTCGACGGAGTGCGCCATTCCCATGCGGTCGCCCTGCGATGAAAGCAAGTAGGGCGAAAGGAATGTCGTGATCTCGAGGTACTGCGCCTTCGCCAGTCGCGACCACTGGTCGAAGGCGGCTGGCAGATGGATGCCCCCGTGAGACAGTCGGGCGTCCCGCGGCGGGGAACCATTGGCCCCTGCCAGGAAACGCCGGGTGCGGGCAGTATTGGACCAGCGGATCATGTGCGAGTAGAAGGGAGACTCGGTGTCTTCCAGACCCTGAGCAAAGAAAGCCTGGCGGAAGGAATCGCTGCGCCCAAGGCCCGGAATGTCTGCGTATAGCCTCTCCAGCAAGCGCGGCCGAATCGCCGACTGAGGGTCGCGCGCCCAGAATCGGCGGATGCGCATTTCCTTGAAGATGTCGTAGCCGGCAAGGACCTCGTCCGCGCCTTCGCCGGTGAGCACCACTTTGTAGGCGTGCTGATGAACGAGCGCCGACAGCAGGAACATCGGCGCCGGCGCTGTGCGCAGGATCGGAGACTCGGTATGCCAGATGACGTCGGGAAAGGCACGGGCGATATCGTCGAAGGTGCAGAACACCTCCTGATGCTTCGTTCCGAGAAAGTCGGCCATCCGGCGCTGATATGGGCTCTCATCGAACTGCGGGTCGGAGAACGAGATCGAGAACGTTTCCAGCGGCGTCTCGCCGCGCCGACTGATGATGGCGGCGATAAGCGACGAGTCCATGCCTCCGCTGAGGTACGCCCCGACCGGGACATCGGCCATCAATCTGATCCGGGCCGCATCCACCAGCAGGGCTTCGAGTTCCTCCAGGCACTCGTCTTCGCCGCGCTGCCGTTCCTGCAGCGAGAAGTCCAGATGCCAGTACGGCTCGACCTTAACCTCGCCGGCACCTGCCAGCAGGTAGTGACCAGGGGGAACCTCGTCGATTCCGCGGAACACAGAGCGCGGAGAGACCGCACTCCAGTAAGTGAAGATCTGCTCCAGGGCCAGAGAGTCGATCTCGGCCGTGATCTGCGGGTGCGCCAGCACGGCCTTGATCTCCGAGCCGAACACCAGCTTGCCGCTTGGCTGAGCATAGAACAGGGGTCGAATGCCCAGCCGATCCCGAGCCAGCAACAGTCTTCGCGAGCGCGCGTCCCACAGCGCGATCGAAAACTGACCGTTCAGCAGGCCCAGGAACTCTGGTCCATACTGCTCGTACAGGTGGATGACCACCTCGGTGTCGCAGCGCGTGGCGAATCGGTGGCCGAGGGGCTCCAGGCGATGCCGCAGCTCGGGGTAGTTGAAGATCTCGCCGTTGAAGACGATCCACACTGTGCCGTCTTCATTGGTCATGGGCTGTTGGCCGCCGCTGATGTCGACAACGCTCAGCCGGGTATTGATCATCCCGATGTGCGCGTCGCGATAGATCCCGTGCTCATCGGGACCCCGATGATGCAGGCAGGCGATCATCCGGCGCAGGGTGCCTTCGGCCACGGGCCTCTGATCACCAAACTGAATAACGCCGGCGATCCCGCACATGAACTAGTGCAGCTCCGTCTTCTTGATCTTTCCCGAAGGGGTCTTAGGAAGCTCGGGACGCATCTCGACCACCCGGGGGACCATGAAATCTTCCAGGTGCTCGCGGCAGTACCGCAGGACCTGAGCTTCGGTCAGGGCGACGTCATCTGAAGCCACAAACGCCTTGACCGCCTGCCCCAGCACGGGGTCGGGAATCCCGATCACCGCCGCTTCCCTCACACCGGGCAGCCCATAGAGCACATTCTCGACCTCCTTGGGGGAGACCTTCTCGCCTCGGCTCTTGATAATGTCGTCCTTGCGGCCGACGAAGTAGTAGAACCCTTCGCCATCCATCCGGAACAGATCTCCTGTGTGGCACACCCGTTCGCCCGCGATGGGTCCCGGGCGGAAACGCTCCGCACTCGCCTGTGCATCGCCCCAGTAGCCGCGCATGACGTGGCGTCCCCGAATGACGAGCTCGCCCGTCTCTCCCCGGCCCAGCCGGTTCCCCTGCTCATCCTCCAGCCAGGCCTCGGTGCCCGGGATCGGAATACCCACCGAGCCCGGTCTCCGATCAAGCTCTTCGACCGGCAGGTACAGGCAGCGCTTGGTCTCCGTCAGGCCGTACATCGAGTACAGCCTGACGTGGGGAAACTTCTGGCGGATCTGCTGGATGTGCGCCGTGGGCAATGCGGCGGCGGTGTTCGTCATGTAACGGAGGCTGGAGAGATCGTAGTCCGAGAGATCCATCGAGAGCAGGACCGAGAACACGGTGGGAACGCCAGGGAACCCGGTCACCCGCTCCTGTCCGATGCGCTGCAACACCTCGGCGGGATAGGCAAGACCTCGCTCCAGCACCAGTGTCCCCCCAAAGGTGAACGCCATGAGCAGCTGATACAACCCGTAGTCGAAGGACAGCGGCAGAACGCCGATCAGGATGTCGTCCTGGCGATTCTCGAGGTAGCTCGTGATCGATCGCATGGCGAAGGTGACGTTGCTGTGATCCGACATGACGCCCTTCGGTTCGCCGGTGCTACCCGAGGTGTAGATTAGGCACGCCAGGTCGAGATCGATATTGCATCGCCCGGGCCGTCCATCCGGCGAATCGCTCATCAGGTAGTCATAGCTCACGCTATGTTGCGGCACAGCCGCCGCGGCACTCGCGGCCGTGGCGATCACGGTGCGCAACTCAGGGAGTTGCTTGCGAAGCGCGACCAGCGACTCGGCATGTCCTGCCGAAGTGATGCAGACACTGGCCCCGCAATTCCGCAGGATATAGGCCAGCTTCTCATCCTTGGTTGTCGGATTGACCGGGACGAACACACCGCCCGCCTTCAGGGTCCCGTAGATGCCGGTGACCATCTCGAGGCTGTTGGGCAGGTGGAGCACCACCCGGTCTCCACGGCCGACCCCGAGTGAACGCAGGCCGTTGGCCAGACGGTTGGCAAGCAGCTCGACATCGGTGTAGGTCAGCCGTCGCCCGTCGCAAATCAGCGCCGGCTTGTGCGGCAGCCGATCGACGCATTGCTCAAGCGATTCGTGCAGCAAGGGGAACATCGGGGGCCCCGCGATCTCAGGCTGGCTCAGCCGGCGGCCGCCTGTTTGCGCCGAATGAACTCCGATAGGCTGCGCACGGAGTCGAAGTTGGCCGGGACGATCTCGTGGTCGGCGATCTTGACATGGAAGGCTTCCTCGGCGAACAGTGCAATCTCCATCACATTCATAGAGTCGACCGTGCCGGTCTCCAGAAAGGAAGCCTCATCCGGATACGGATACCCGTCATCGCGAAAGAGGATGCTTTCGGCGAGGAAAGAACGAAGCCTGCCTTCGATGTTGTCCATGTCTGCTCCCGGATCATCCCCGCGGGCCGGCCGCAGTCGGGCGTCAATATCAGCGGTCCTCGGGGGGCCGAGCCCGGCGGCGTCGCAGCAGCCACACCCCCGCCCCGGTCAGAGCCCCCGCTGCCAGCAAGGCAAGGGGCCACCCGATCGCAGCTCGCCAGCCGCCGGACTCTTGGCCGACAGCCGCCACTGTGGTGGCTGGGGGGCCGCTGGCGGTCGGCGCGGCAACAACCGTTGCCGTGGGCAGGACGACTGCAGCCTCGCCCTCCCCGACAGCGGGCGTCGCTTCCCGCCGGGCGAGTCCCGCCTCGACCGGGAATTCCGCCATCACGATCTCCATCTCCCGCTTGCCCTCCGACCCGCGCGGTCCCAACCCGGCGTACACGGCCAGCAGTCGGTTGCCCCCACGCAGAGCCGCGGAGAACGCAGCCACATCGTCCAAATGCCCCGCCCTCAGCGGCAGGCTGGGTTTCTGCTCCCAGCCGTCGACGTCCCAGACGGCGTAGCGCAGCTCCGGCGGGCTGGATCCTTCCTCGACCGCCTGGA
>CAZBJQ010000160.1:0-5343 GCA_964492235.1 uncultured Anaerolineaceae bacterium
TGCCTTCGACGCGGAAATGCTGGACACGGTCGAGAACATGCGCCACATTCGGGAGGCCGAAGGACGGCGCGTGTTCAGCGCACGCGTCCGCCCCGCCGGTGAGGGGGCATGGACTGCGCTGGACATCGTGGCCATCGAGGATTTCGACGGACTTCGCATCAACCTGCTGCGGCCGGTCGCCGGACTGACCAAGCCGGCCAAGAAGCAGATCCTGCTGGAGCGAGAGGCGGTGCAGATCCTCGGCCTCGGGCCAGGGGATGTGCTGGAAATCGAACTCGCGGATGGCACGATCCGATCTTTCCCCGTCGCCGGCATCGTTCAGGATCCAACGACCGGCGCCGGTGATTTCCTGGCCCCGCCTCTGGCCTACGTCTCGACGGACAGCCTGGCCTACCTACATCAACCGGAATCTTACAACCGGATGTTCGTCGTCTTGTCAGACGGCCAGAACGACGCCGATCGCCTGCGGCAGATGAGCGCGGAGATCAAGGACAAGCTGGAGAGCAACGGCATCCAAGTCACATATACCCAGGCATCGAAGAGCGCCGAGCATCCGATGTCCTCCACGGTGCAGGGCATCCTGGGGATCTTGCTGGCGCTTGGCGTGCTCGTCCTGTTCCTCAGCGGATCGTTGATCGCCAACACGCTCAGTGCCCTGCTCAACCAGCACCTGCGCCACATCGGCGTGATGAAGCTCGTCGGCGGGCGTCCCAGTCAGATCGTCGCCCTGTATATCGCCCTGATCATTGCCTACTGCGGGCTGGCGCTGCTGCTGGCCGTCCCCCTGGGGGCGCAAGGCGGCTACGCTCTGTCCGCCTTCATTGCGGACAAGTTGAACTTCGGCCTGCAGGGTTATCGGGTCGTCCCGCAGGCGTTTGCCATCCAGGTCCTTGTCGGCCTGGCCGTCCCACTTCTGGTCGGCCTCGCTCCCGTTCGCAAGGGCTCACGCATCACCGTTCAGCGTGCCCTCAGCAATGATTCGCTAGAGCCGGCCGCACAGCCGGTCGACTCGGGACGGATCGGGGAGGTGCGCAGGCGGGTGAACCGCCTGTTCGAGTCGGCGGCCCGCAGAAGCATGCACGTGCCTCGTCCCCTCCTGATCTCACTGCGCAACACCTTCCGCCGCCGGGGCAGGCTGGCCTTGACGCTGTTCACCCTGACCATGGGCGGGGCAATCTTCATTGCCGTGTTCAACGTCCGAACCACGCTGCACGAGTACATCGGGCAGATCGGCCGATACTTTCTGGCGGACGTCTCCCTCGAGTTCGATCTGCCCTACCGGGTTGAGAAGGTGGAGCAGGATGCGCTGCAAGTTCCTGGAGTGGCCAGCGTCGAGGGATGGGCCTTCACCACAGCCGAGGTCTTGTACCCGGACGACACAACGGCCGAGAACTTGACGATCCTGGCGCCTCCGGCGGAGAGCCAACTTGTCGCCCCGACCCTGCTGGCCGGTCGCTGGCTGCGGCCCGGCGACGAGCAAGCGGTCGCCCTGGCCGAGGGCATCCTCGACAAGTTCCCCGACCTGGAAGCTGGCGACAGCCTGCGCCTGAAGGTCGATGGGCGAGAGGCTGACTGGACGGTTGTCGGGATCTTCGAATTCACCAGCCAGCAAGGGATGATCGCCTATGGCACCTACGAATACATCTCACGCCTGACAGATCTCCCCAACCGATCGGTCTCGTTCCGCATCGTAACCGACGAGCATGGTGCGGCTTACCAGGAAACCGTCAGCCAGCAGCTCGATCAGCACTTCCGCGACCTCAACTACCACGTGCGCGAGGCACGCACCGGAAAGTCCACGTTGCAGACCGCGTCCGAGAGCCTGGACATCCTGGTGGCCTTCCTGTTGGTCATGGCCGTGCTGACGGCCTTGGTGGGCAGCATGGGGCTGGCGGGCTCGATGAGCATGAATGTCCTGGAGCGGACACGTGAGATCGGCGTGATGCGTTCCATAGGAGCCGATGACCGAGAGGTTGTGCGAACGGTTGTCGTCGAGGGCGTGGTGATCGGCGGCCTGTCATGGCTGATGGCCGTGCTGTTGGCCTTTCCGATCACCTACCTGCTCTCGTACATTCTCAGCCTGGCCATCTTCAACTCAATGATCGATGTCCGGTTCACCCTGGCTGGGTTCGGGCTGTGGCTGTTGGTTGTCCTGGCGTTATCCGCCCTGGCCAGTGCTCTGCCGGCGCGCAATGCTGCCCGGCTGACGATCCGGGAAGTCCTGGCGTACGAGTAGTTGCTCTCCTGCGGCGCGACGCATCGCAAGGAAAGCTATGGCAGCGGTGCGATCGGGGCCCGGCCGCACCGCGTCTCCCCAGGAAGGCCAACCGGCGCCTCCAATTGGCAGTCCCCCGACAATGCAAACGCCCCCGGGACGCTTCCGGGGGCGTGGTGGCACCGGTGGAAGAAAGCCCTCAGGCGGGGGCAACCCCGAGCGCCTGACGAAGCTCCGCCAGGGCCTCCATCTCCTTTTCGCTGACCCGGACGGCGCTGATACCGAGGAACCCGCCCTCCTTGGATCCTTCGGCCGTCTTCTCGGCGAGGTACACCAGCCACTTGCGGTAAGCCTCGCCGTCTTCGGCCGACTTGGCTGAGACGGTCTCGGCTGCGCCAACAACGGCCTGCTGCAGCGCCGCCTGTATGAGAGCAGGATCGCCCTCTTGCCTGAAGGCTTCGAGCTCAGGACGGATCCGCCGTTGAGTATCCTTTGCGACTGCGTCTGCGGCCACCGCTTTCAGCAGCTCGTTCTTCGTGCCCGTGACCGTCCCCATCACGGCCTGAGTCAAGGCGCCGATCTCGCTGAAGAACCCGATGTTCATGTCGGATACGATGATCATCATGGCCGTAAGAAACGGCGCGCTTAGCAGACTCGTCCATTCCTCGAGTGTGTAGTCGGTCTTCATCGACACAGGCAGTCTCCGTCAGTGTCCCGCGGAATCGTCGAAAGCAGTATACCAGCCAGCCCAGCCGCGCTTCGAGCCGCACTCGAGCCTGTCCGCTCGCGGCCGGCCGGGTCCGTCCCATTCCGCCCCGCTGGCGCACGCGGCTTTGCATAGAGTGAACATGGCATGGGAATCAGGTTAGTTTCATCCATCGCTCCTTGGCGCCTATCGGGCTACGCTGGGGCACAACCAGACCGCACTGCGATGAGGGATAAACCATGGCCATGAGGATCACCGACGAATGTATCTCCTGCGCCGCCTGCGAGACGGAGTGCCCGACGAGCTCGATTTCACTGGGCGACACGATCTACGTGATCGACGCCAGCACGTGCGTCGAATGCAAGGGGCACCATGACACGCCGCAGTGTGTGTCGGTGTGCCCGGTCGACTGCATCGTTGCAGCCTAGCGGGCAGCTAACCTGCCCTTCAGGAAGATGAAGCCGCATCGCACGTGGCTTGGGCCTCGCCCGACCCACGTGCGATGCGGCTTGCTTCAGGGCCCCGCGCCTGCCCATGGAAGAACGGTGTCGACGACTGCCACAGGGGAGATCCGCCCCGCCGGATTGCCGAACAGCTGCCCACTGGCGCTCGCAGCCGACAGCCCGACTACGGGAGCCCCACCTCCATCGGCCATCCGCCACTGATAAACCCGAGCGCCAGCCTTGGCCCAGATACAGGCCGGCGCGCAGCCCGAAGCCCGTCCGGATCGCCACCCGCGCACAGCGACCATCCGCAATAATCGGGGGCCCGCCATGGCGGGCCCCCAACACCGTCCCGGTTCCCGTGGGCGAACGCTTGTCAGAGCATCAACCTCACGGCACCCACAACCCTTCCAGCTCGCCCTGGGCCATCGGCAGCCGGTAGGCCTGGCAGCTCTCCGGCTTCACGATCACCAGCGTGCGCTGCGCGTCTTCCGCATTCATCAGGCTCACGCCCAGCCAGTTCGAGGCGGTCCACTGCACACCGCTGATCGCCAGCGCCGGCTGCTCCATCACCACGTGCATCGCGCTGCCATCGGGATGCATCACGTACAGGCTGTCGTTACCGCGTCCGCGATACGCAATCCACGCCTCATCCGGCGAGAGCGCCGCCGCCAGCATCTTCATCGACCCGTTCTCGATCGTGGTCAGGTCCTGCGCCGTTCCGCTCACCAGATCCACCACGCGCACCATCCACGCGCTGCCGCCGGTGTACATCAGCGCCAGGTACAGCCTCGCGCCATCCGGCGAGAAGCCGATGACCGAGGCGTAGGCCGCATCCGAAACGCGCCGCTCGCCGCTGCCGTCGGTCTGCGCGATATAGACCCCCTCCGCGCTCGAGCCGACTAACGCGATCTGCATTCCGTCCGGGGACCAGTGCAAGTCGTAGCCCGCACTGGCTAGCGGGATGCCTTTCTCCGCGTCTGTGTCGAGATCGAGGATGCGGATGGCCTCCTCCGCAGGGTAGGCCAGTTGCGTTCCATCCGGCGAGAGTGCGCCGCGCGCCGCATCCGGCACGAGCACGCGCCTCGCACCCGAGGCCAGCTCGTACAGCACCATCCCCCATGACTCAGTCCCCTCGAGCGGCTCGTACACCAGCGCCCGCCCGGCGAGATCGGCCGGGGCGAGCGGCAGCCCGGCGAGGTCGTTGGCGGTCAGGCACAACCCCGGCTGCGGCGTGACATCCGCCAAGTCCGTCCTGGGCGTGGACGGGGACCACTGACCTTCCCAGGTGAGGCGGTCTTTGACGACCGCCAGGTTCGCCAAGTTCACGGTGAGCTTGCCGGTCGGCATCTCGAGGTAAGCCAGGCTGGTGTAGAACGTGCCGCCGGTCACGCCGCTATTGCCGCCGCCACCGCCCCCGTTTGCCGGGTGGCCCTCGATATCGACGCTGACCGAGTACACCTCCGGGCCGGACTCGAACTTGAAGGCGTAGCCGTTGCGCGCATCGGTGGAGATCGAGACGAGCGTGAGCGTGTGCCCGGCGAGCTCGAGGTGCTGATTGAGCGCCCACTCCTGCCCGGGCTGCGGGTTAGCTCCAGCGTCGAATTCGATCTGAGCGCGGGCCGCGGGGTCGGCCGGACCGATGACCACACCCGGGAAGGTGATGCTGAATGGATAGGTCGGCTCCGCGGCTTTGAACTGGAACGCGAACCCATATCCGCCCGAGCCGTAGTCCACCTCCGGCGGCTGAATATCGTTGGGAATGGTGTAAGCGACCCTCGCCCCGGTCGCGTCGTGCATCAGTGGCATTCCGGTCACCTGCGCCCACTCACCCGGCTCCACCGAGGGCTGGAAGCGGCCGAGCAAGATGTATCCATCGGCCGTCTCGATAACCTGGTCAAAGGTCACGGGCGCGGGCTGCGACACGCCAGGCGTTGCGGGAATCTCAGCGGTCACCTCCGGCGAGGGCGAGAGCTCGA
>CAZBJQ010000161.1:0-5237 GCA_964492235.1 uncultured Anaerolineaceae bacterium
AGCGGCGGGCCTTCTCCGGCGCATCCGGCGGCGGCTCGACCATGGCCGGCGGCGCCACGACGGTTGCCGCCGGAAACGTCTGTGTTCCCGCAAGCTGGTCTGGATCGATGGGATGGGGATCAGAGCTGGGCGATCCTGCGCTGCGCCCACTTCGCCACCCGGCCAGGGCATGCCGACCAGTTGCACGTCGATTTGTGGTGGCGGGCGATTCCGCTCGCCGCCGATAGCGGCAGCTACCTGTACAATGCTCCCCCGCCGTGGGATAACGCGCTTTCCGGCGCATCTGCCCACAACACGGTAGTGGTGGATAGCAGGGATCCGATGCTGCGCGCCGGGCGCTTCCTCTGGTTGCGATGGGCGCAGGGGAAGATCATCGGACGATGGGAGGCGGCCGGGGCGAGAGCGATGCTTCTCAGTGGTGAGCACTCGGGCTACGGCAGCCTCGGTGTCGTCCATCGCCGGAGCCTGTTGTATCTGGCACCCGATGATTGGTGGGTCGTGGATGAGCTGCTGGGCGGCGGGGAGCATACCGCCAGCCTGACCTGGCGCTTGGCCGATGGGCCATGGGTGGTTGGAGAGCAGGGCGTCGCGGTCGAGACGAACGTCGGCCGCATTCAGGTCTCGGTCGAGGCACCGGCCGCTGCCCTGTCTGTCTACCGGTGTGGCGAGCGCTTGGCGGGCGCGGGTGGAGACGAGCCTGTGCGGGGCTGGAGTTCTCCTGCCTACAGCGTGCTGCGGCCCACAGTGGAGCTTGTCACTCGCTGCCGGGGGAGCCTACCGCTCCGCTACATCACGCACTTCCGGCTGGGCGATCGGGGGAAACCGGATGCGGTCATCGAATGGCGGGACGCTGTGGGAGATGGACCACCCGTCCGGGGTGTGCGGCAGGGCAGATTCACCTGGGTGATCTGACGTGCGGATTCTGCTGATCCACCAAGCCTTCACCGCCCTCGGGGAGCCCGGCGGGACGCGCCACCACGAGTTCTGCCGCTGGCTTGTCGGCCAGGGCCATCCTGTGACGGTGGTCGCCAGCCAGGTCAGCTACTTGACGGGCCAGCACATCGGCAGCGGTGGCGGGGCGGTGGCGGAGACCGACGACGCAGGGGTTCGGATTGTGCGCTGCTCCACCTACCGCGCCTATCACCGTTCGTTTCCGCATCGGGTGTTGAGCTTCTTGTCCTTCATGCTCTCCTCGCTGGTGGTGTCCCTCCGGCGGGGGCCCGTCGATGTGGTGTGGGGGACAACACCGCCGCTGATGCAGGGGCTGACCGCTTGGGCCGTGGCCCGGCTGCGCAGGGCGGGCTTCCTCTTCGAGGTGCGTGACCTGTGGCCGGAGTTCGCTATCGCGGTCGGCGTGCTGCGCAACAGCGTCCTGATCCGCCTGTCGCTGTGGCTGGAGCGGTTTCTCTACCGAAACGCCGATGCGGTGGTTGTCAACTCTCCCGGATTCGAGCACCACGTGCGTGAGCGTGGCGCGCGGCGTGTCGTGCTGGTTCCAAACGGCGTCGATGTGGAGATGTTCCACCCGGATGCCGATGGAAAAGTGTTTCGCCAGGAGCATGATCTGCTTGATCATTTTGTCGTCCTGTACGCCGGCGCCCATGGACTGTCGAACGACCTGGGTGTTGTGCTCGATGCTGCTACCGGCCTGAGGAATCACAGGGGGATCACACTGGTCCTGCTGGGGGACGGCAAAGAGAAGCCGGCCTTGATGGACCGGGCGCGGGCGGAGGGGTTGGTGAATGTGCTGTTCTTGCCGCCTTTGCCGAAAGCGGGGATGCCCGAAGCGTTGGCAGCGGCCGATGTCTGTCTGGCGATCCTCAAGCCGTTGGATGTGTACAAAACGACCTATCCCAACAAAGTCTTCGACTACATGGCTGCCGGGCGTCCAACGATCGTGGCGATCGATGGTGTGATCCGGGAGGTCATCGAGAGCGTGGGCGCCGGCGTGTTTGTGCCGCCCGGAGATGGAGCGGCGCTCGCCCGGACGATCCTGGCCTTATCAACGGATGGGGAGGCCCGGCGGCGGATGGGTGCTTCAGCCCGGGCATGTGTAGCGCGGGATTTCGATCGCAAGCAGCTGGCGGCGCACATGCTGGAGGCGATGCAGTCTGTGAGGCCGGGCCTGCCGCAACGGAACACTGCATGACAAGCTCGCTGTTTCCCAGCGGTGTGCCGGTCCGCAAGCGCCTGTTCGACCTGACCCTGACTGTGGTTGGCCTGCTGCTGCTATCCCCGATCCTGGGCTTCCTTGGCCTGTGGGTGTGGCAGGCTCACGGCCGTCCGGTCCTGTTCCGCCAGCAACGCCCGGGCTTTCGTGGCCGCCCCTTCACACTGCTCAAGTTCCGCACCATGACCGACGCCCGGGATGAACGGGGCCGGCCTCTGGCGGACGCCGAGCGGTTGACGAGGCTCGGCAGCTTCCTTCGGTCCTATAGCCTGGATGACCTGCCTAATCTGTTCAATGTCTTGCGGGGCGAAATGAGCCTGGTCGGCCCTAGGCCGCTTCTGATGCAGTACCTCGATCGGTATACGCCCGAGCAGGCGCGGCGGCATAATGTCCTGCCAGGAATCACTGGCTGGGCCCAGATCCACGGCCGGAATGCACTGGCCTGGGATGAACGCTTCCGCATGGACGTGTGGTACGTGGACCATTGGGCGCTTGCCTTGGATGCCCGGATCTTGCTGGCGACGCTGAGCAAGGTCCTGCGGCGGGAGGGGATCAGCCAGCCTGGACAGGCCACATCCGAGGAATTCCGGGGAAATAGGCGCTAGCCGACCCCCGTATGTGGCGGTCCCGCCCCCTGCAGGGGCTGAATCGGGGGTTTCCAGCGCTTGCGGGGATACCCAAAGGCAGGTAGGATGGATTCGTGCGGAAGCGTGCACAGCTTGATCCATCTGGAGGTGAGCAGCGATGAAACCCGAACTGGAGTTCTACGACGTCAAATCCAAGTCCAAGTTCAAGAGTACGGACTGGCGGATCGAGACCAAGCAGAACAAGAGCAGGACCCAATACTTCGCCGTGTCGAAGGTCCCCAATGCCACCCACGAAGCCTGGAAGATCGTGAGTGAGGCCTACGGCAAAGAGAACATGTGAGCGCTTCCCGGTCTGGGTGAGGAGTCCGCACACTGTGCCGCCCCGGAAACGGGGCGGCACAGTCTTTTGGGCCGAACCGATCGGCGCTTACGGGGAGAGCCCAGGGCCGCTGTGGCGGCCGGTAGGGACCGAGCCCGGGCATGCAGAGGTCCTACGCAGGCGGGAACCCCCGCCTGCACCCGGAAGGCAGTGGTCCAGGGTCCAAGAACGGCGATGTTATGATTGCGGCAGTTGAACCGGCGCCGCCGCGGCGCAACACCTCGACCATGCCTGCGACCTTGACCCAAGCTGACCTGTACCGTCAGATGTTGCTGATCCGCCGTTTCGAAGAGACGGTGTTGGAGGCCTTCCCACGGGGATTGTTCTACGGGACGACACACACGGCCATCGGGCAAGAAGCAAATGCGGTGGGGCTTCTCTCCCTGCGCCAGCCTGGGGAGGTCGTCGTGAGCAACCACCGCTGTCACGGTCACTTCCTGGCCTACGGCGGGTCGATGACGGCGTTGGCGGCCGAATTGATGGGGCGTCCCAGCGGCGTCTGCGGCGGCAGGGGGGGCAGCCAGCACCTGGTCCACGAAGACTTCTACGCCAGCGGCGTGCTGGGGGGAACCCTGCCGCTGGCGGTGGGCATGGCGCTGGCAGAGCGCCGGCGCGGCCGGCTGGCGATTGTATTTCTGGGAGATGGAACGTTCGGCGAGGGCGTCGTTTACGAGTCTCTGAACATCGCCTCCCTGTGGCGGCTGCCGGTGTTGTTCGTCGTCGAGAACAACCGCTACGCACAGACCACGCCCATTCACCTGCATCTGGCGGGCGACATCTGCGACCGGTTCCAGGCCTTCGGCATTGCGGCCGAGGAGCGGGAAACGACAGACGTGCTTGAGATCCAGGAGTTGGCAAGCCGGGCGCTCGCAGGCGTCCGCGCCGGCGATGGTCCCCGCGCCCTGGTCTTGCACACGTATCGCTTCTCCCCTCACTCCAAAGGGGACGACCTGCGTGATCCGCAGGAGATCGAGCGCTTTCGCCAGCGCGACCCGCTGACGGTACACGGCCCGCGACTGCTGGCCGACGAACGGGAAGCGATTCACGCCGAGGTCGAGCAAACGGTGATGGCGGCCTTCGAACAGGCGCTGGCGGCGCCCGATGCGGCGGCGACCTCGCTGACGCCTGCCTTGGAGTTCGACTGGTGACCACGGTCCTGTCGTCGCTCAACCAGGCGCTGCATCGCAGCATGCGGGCCTCCCAGGATGTCTGCCTCCTGGGGGAAGATGTGCTCGACCCGTACGGCGGCGCTTTCAAGGTCAGCCGCGGGCTATCGACGGCCTTCCCGGGCCGAGTGTGGACAACGCCTGTATCGGAAGCGGCGATCGTGGGGTTGGGCATCGGCATGGCTCTGCGCGGCCTGCGACCGGTGGTCGAGATCATGTTCGGCGACTTCTTAATGTTGGCTGGGGATGCGCTTGTCAACCACGCGGCGAAGTTCCGCTGGGTGAGCGCCGACCAGGCGCGTGTGCCGCTGGTCGTGCGGACCCCGATGGGAGGCCGCCGAGGCTACGGACCGACGCACAGCCAGTCACTGGAGAAACACCTGATGGGCGCGCCCGGGCTGCGCACCCTGGCCGCCTCGGCGTTGGTCGATCCGGGTCCTGTCCTGGAAGCCGCCATCCTGGCGGATGATGACCCGACGCTGTTCATCGAGCACAAACTCCTATATGCACTCGACGTGGGTTCGAGATTGGTTGCGTCTGAGGTTTCTTGGGAATCCGGCGAGGGGCACTACCCGCCGCTGACGGTACGAGTGGCAGGGGCGCCGCCGCCGAGTTTGACACTGGCAACCTATGGCTTCATGTCCAGCCTGGCTTTGGATGCCCTGCGCACCCTGGCCTACGAACATGAGCTGTTCACCGAGATGGTCGTGTACACACAGCTGAGTCCGCTAGCGTTGGCCCCGCTCTCGGCAAGCGTCAGCCGGACGGGGGCGGTGTTGACGATCGAGGAGGGGACCGGGGTGTTGGGTTGGGGGAGCGAAGTCGTCGCTCGCCTAGTCGAAACGGCGGGCCCCAAGTTCCTTGCGAAGCGGGTGAGTGCGCGTGCCGTGCCCATCCCGGCAAGTCTGAGCCTGGAGGAAGCCGTCCTGCCGCAG
>CAZBJQ010000162.1:0-5212 GCA_964492235.1 uncultured Anaerolineaceae bacterium
AGGCAATCTCCCCTAGAAACGCGAATGGGGCCGCCCCTTTTGGGACAGCCCCAGATCTTCCACCCCGCGCGGGGCCGCCCGTAGCGATCGCGAAGCATCCCGCATCGAAGTGGAGGGAAGCGGAGGCCCTCTCCGTCACGGCCCTTTCGGGTTGGCGGCTGCTGTCGGCGGGGAGCCCCTCGCTAACGCTCGGGGTGCTGGGCGAGGGGCCGGGGGGTGAGGTGGGCGAAGCGTTCTTCCGCAACCTCCTGCGGGTGGCCGGCAGATAGGGCCGCCGCGGGCTCGGCCTATCCCATGAGGAAGACGCCAGGTTGTCTGAGAAGCATGCCGCGCGGGGGACGAAGTTCAGGAGGCGGGGGTTCAGCCCCACGTCCTACATCGGTCTCCAGTTTAAGACAGATTGTGGGACAACCCCGGCCAGGTGAGCCTGCCCTCAACCCGACCGTTCGATCAAGATCCTGCTACCGCTTCGGACGGCGGCAAAGACCTTGGCATTTCCCTGCAGCTTGCCGAAGGGGTTGACATTGCTGTAAGCGCGGGGCTCTTCTCCCCGGCTGACCGGGGTGGGGCCGAAGAAGATGCAGAACGCCGAACCGACGGGCCAGTACCCGAGCTCGCCGATCTCCATGACCTGGCGCGCATCATCCGCTTCCTCGAGGCGTACCGGGATTTCGAAGTACACCTCATCTCCCCAACGGCTGACGCTGGCTTCGATCGGTAGAGCATCCCAGATCTTCTCGGCGGTTGGTGAGGCATTGAGTTCGGCGAGGGCGTTCACTTTGCCCGCCGCGATGCGGATGATTCTGGGCATACCGGCCTCCGATCCCACGGGGTGACGCAGGCAGTATAGCATCCGCCACACCTGCGACGGGGTGTGGGCGCCAGATGCCATCGGGAGCAGGCAGTGCGCAGGCGGTTCACGGGGCGGGGAGCTACCTGTAAGACTCGGCCTGCAGGTTGAACAGCCTGGCGTAGGTGCCAGCCATGGCGATCAGCTCGTCGTGGGTACCACGTTCCCGGATCTCTCCTCCCTCGACCACATAGATCCGATCGGCCATGCGCACGGTTGAGAAACGGTGACTGATCAGGATGGCGGTCTTGTCGGTGGTCAGCAGACGGAACTGTTGGAACACCTGGAACTCGTTCTCGGCGTCGAGGGCGGCGGTTGGCTCGTCCAGAATCAGGACCTCGCAATCACGCATGAAGGCGCGCGCCAGCGCCACTTTCTGCCATTCGCCGCCGGAAAGCTCCCGCCCGCGGGAGAACCAGCGGCCAAGGGTGGTGTCGTAACCATCGGGAAGGGCCGTGATCACGGCATCGGCGCCGCTCATGGAGGCCGCGGCTTCGATGCGCTTTCTGTCGTCCAAGGCCTCGATCTGGCCGAAGCCGATGTTCTCATAAGCGGCCAAATGATAGCGAACGAAGTCCTGGAAGATCACTCCGATCCGGTGACGCAGCTCGGCGAGGTCGTATTGGCGCAGGTCGCTTCCATCGAGCAGGATCTGTCCCTCTGTCGGATCGTACAGCCGGGTCAGCAGCTTGACGATGGTCGTCTTGCCGGCGCCGTTGGGACCCACCAGGGCAATCTTCTCGCCCGGCCGAATGCTGAAACTAACGTCGCGCAGCGCCCAGTTCTCCTGCCCCGGATAGCGAAAGGACACCCGGCGGAACTCGAATCCCTTCTTGAGCGGGCGGGGGACTGCCAGCGGTTCAGAAGCCTGGACCATGGAAGGTGCGAGCTCAAGGAAGGAGAACAGGTTGCTCATGAACAGCCCGTTCTCATACAGCTCGCTCAGCTCATAGAAGATGCTCTCGAAGGTGGACTGGCTGCTACGGAAGATGCTTAGGTACATCGTCATATCGCCCAGAGTGATGGCGCCCGCCAGGGTCCGCCACACGATCCAGGCATAGGCGCCGTAGTAGGTAAGCGTCGCCAGCAGGCCCCAGCCGAGCGAAGCCAGGCTCCGCTTCTGAGCAATGGCCTGATCCTCGCGCAGGAAACTCCAGAAGAGGGTGGCATACCGGCCGAGGAGCGACTCTCCCAGGGAGAAAAGCTTGACTTCTTTGACGGCATCGTAGTCGGTCAGAACGTGCTCCAGATAGGACAGCCGGCGCGACTCCGGGGCCCGCCACGAAAGGACGCGGAAGTTGAGCTCCGCATACCGGCTCTGAGCGATGAACGCTGGAAGGGTGGCAAGGAAAAGCAGGAGCGCCAGCCACGGGCTGAAACGGATCAGCAGCAGGGCGAAGGTGAACAAGGTGATGGCGTTCTGCACGAGGTAGAAGCTGCCGTTGACAATGCGAAGTCCTCGCCAGTCGGCCTCGCGGCGTGCGTTCTGCAGCTTGTCGTAGTATTCTGCGTTCTCGAAGTGGGTAAGATCCAATTCGAGTGCTTTGCGGATGATCCTGGTATTGATCGTCAGGTTGAGTCGGGCATGGAGGATGTGTTCGGACAGGGTTCTCAGCTGGACGTTGAGCGCCTGAAGGATGACCAGGACGGCCTCAGCCAGTAGCAGCGGGGCAATCGCCCGCAAGCCGCTTGCAGGGTCAACCTGGTTGTTGAGGGAGTTCACCACGCTGTCGACAATCAGCTTGGCCACCCAGGCCTGGGCGGCTGGAAGCAGGGCGCCGACCACGGTGCAGGTCGCCATACCGAGGGTGGAGAGGGGATGGGCCTCCCAGGAGAGGCGAAAGGCGCGCAGGACGTTCTTGGCAGAGGCGCGGATCTGCGTCCAGCGCTCCCGGTACGGGAGGTTTTCGGCCGCGGCTGGTGACTGCACGGGGGGCATCATATCATGCGAGGCTTCCGCCCCCGACCCGGGGTGGGTAGCCGAGAGTGGGCGGCTGCACCGTCTCCGCCGCCGTGCAACCGGAGCGCTGCCGAAACGTAGAGCGATTGAGGGCAGAAAAGGCCGGAATTCGAGATGCGGGTGGATGCGTCGCAGCTAGTGCGGGAGGCCGAGTGGGCTCGCCAGGCCAGCCAGGGGGACGAACAGGCGTTCGCCCGGCTCGTGGAGGCTTTTCAGGTGCCGGTCTATAACCTGTGCTACCGCATGCTCGGAAACCCGGACGAGGCCGAAGACGCTGCCCAAGAAGCCTTCTTGAAGGCCTACCGCGGAATCCGGAGCTTTGATCCGCAGCGCAAGTTCGCTTCGTGGTGCCTCTCAGTGGCGGCGCACGAGTGTATCGACCGGCTGCGCCGGCGCAGGCTGCAGCCTGTAGGGCTGGACGACATAGAAGACGAGGCCATGCATGCAGACGCTGAGCCCGGCCCGGAATCTGCGCTCGCCCGCCGTGAGCAGGAAAGCCGGATCGCCAGCCTGCTGGCCCGGCTGACGCCGCTGGATCGGGCGGTCATTACCCTCAGGTACTGGTATGACATGCCGCTGGAGGAGATCGCCGAGGAGCTGAACCTGACCACCAGTGCTGTGAAGAGCCGTCTCCACCGTGCGAGACGGGATTTGGCGCAGTCCTGGGGCGAAGCCTCTCACCCTGCGCCTGTCAAAGGAGGGCGCTCAGATGTCCCACTCGCCGTTTGAGGACTGGATGCTCTCCGACGATCCGCTTACACCGCAGGATGCAGCGGCGCTGCGCGAACACACTGCTGGCTGCAAGCAGTGCGCGGCGCTGCAGCTGGGATGGTCGGACGCGCGCCGGCAGCTGACGGCAGCACCGATGGCCGCCCCTCAACCCGGTTTTGAAGGCCGGTGGCGACGGCGGTTGAGCCGGGATCGTCAGAGACGGGCCCGCCGGCAGTCAGCCGGCGTGATGGGCAGCCTTGGGCTGGGAATGGTCGTCTCGCTGGCCGCGCTGGCCTGGTCAGGGATGCCCCAGCTCCCTCTGCTTAACCTGGCAGATGTCGTGGCCAGCAGCGTGCGCTGGATGGCCAACCTGACCGCGGCCTATTATGTGACGCGGCACCTGCTCGAGATGCTAGCCAACTCGCTGCCGCCGGCTGTTGTCTTGGGCTGGGGCAGCGCCGCAGCCGTGGCCGCGGCGGCGTTGTGCGGCGCCTGGCTGTTGTTGATCTACCAACTCAAATGGAACTTCGCTCAGAAAGGAGCACAACGATGAGACGTATCCTGGCCATTCTCACTCTGGCAATCCTGCTTCTAGCGGTTCCGGCGACCGCTCTGGCGGCGTCGCCGCAGAACGATGGTGGCGGCAAACTCGTCCTGGGAGGCGTGTTCACGCTCGGCCCCGGGCAGACACTGAATGAGGACTTGGTGGTCATCGGCGGGGTCGCCACCCTGGCGCACGAGAGCACCGTCAACGGTGATGTCGCCATCATCGGAGGCGCGCTGACGGCCGACGGCACAGTCAATGGCGATGTGTCTGTGATCGGCGGGGCAGTGACCTTCGGTGAGCAATCCATCGTCACCGGGAACGTTCAGTCCTTTGCGGCCGCGGTCACCCGCGCCGAGGGATCCCAGGTCTACGGCGAAGAAATCACCGGGCAAATCCGGGAGCCTGGTTTCCACATCATCCCTCTGGCGCCATCGGTCATGGCCCCTCAGGTGCGAGTGATTCCGACCGAGGGCATCTGGTCAGTCGGCGCCATGGGCGCCATGCAGGGTGTGTGGTACATCATCCGTGCTCTGCTGATGGGCGGTCTGGCCGTGCTGGCGGTGATCTTCTGGCCGAAATCGACGGAGCGCACCAGCCAGGCGATCGCACGGGCTCCCTGGTCGGCAGGAGGCTTGGGGGTGTTGACAGCGATCGTAGTTCCGGTGTTGATCGTCGTGCTGGCCATCACGATCTGTCTGATCCCACTGGCGATCCTTGCCGGGATGGTCTTCGTGGCCGCCCTGGTCTTTGGCTGGATCGCCGTCGGGCTGGAGGTCGGTGTTCGGTTGGCACGCGCCTTCAAGTGGCAGCTCGAACCAGCGCCGGCCGCCGGTCTGGGGACACTGCTGGTGACGTTTGTCGCCTACGGTATCGCCTTCATCCCGTGCATCGGCTGGCTTGTGCCTTTGATCGTCGGCGCGCTGGGGTTGGGCGGCGTGCTGCTGACGCGCTTCGGCTCCCGGGAGTATGTTCCGGCCGGTGCCGCGCAAGGGGGCAGCCTCCCGCCTGCGACGAACTAGTACAAAGAAACCGGGGGCTGGGGAAACGAACCGAAGGCCGTCTCGGAAGCAGCCTGACGAGGTGACAGGCCGGGGCTGTCCAAGAAGGTTGCTTGGGCAGCCCTTGTCCTTGCCTTACTGGGTGG
>CAZBJQ010000163.1:0-5138 GCA_964492235.1 uncultured Anaerolineaceae bacterium
CAGGCAGCAGGAACCAGGCCGGGGTGATCTCGCCGCCGAGCAGGAGCGAGATCAGCGCGTAGGGCACCAGCGCCAAGATCAGGTTCACCAGCCCGGTCCCGATGGCCGAGACGGCGAACACCGCTTTGGGGACGAAGATCCTTCCCAGCAGCCCTCCGCTCCAAACCAGCTCGCCCATCGCGGCTGTGGTCGACTGAGCGACGAAATTCCAGAGGAGCAGGCCAGACAGAACATACAAGGCATAGTTCCGCATGGGGGTACGGAAGACTTGCGAGAACACCAGAGTCAGCACGGCCATGGTCAGCAGGGGGTTGACCATGGTCCAGGCCACGCCCAAGAAGGAGCGCTTGTAGCGTGTCTTGACGCTACGCGAGATCCACTGCGCCACCAGGTCACGATAGCGCACGATTGCCAGGAATTCCTCTACGAAAGGCGACCGCCGGCGCGCGCTGTCGTAGATCTCGATCTCCCAAAGTACCATGCAGACCAGCTCCTCACAGAACGCCGAAGTCTAGCATGATCCTGTTAGCGCGCACGTCCCGCCCATGGTCCACCCTTCACCGCCCGCCCCTGTCATTCACCTTGCCTCCCGTTTTCCCCGGCCGGAACCAGGCGCCCTACAGCGCGGCCATGGAGTTCCTGCCCAGTGCCATCCCCCACGTGAGGGCCAAGCCGTGCAAGAAGCGCTACCTGCGCGCTCGAACGACTTCCCCACACCGGATCCCCGGCCAGTCTATCCGGCGCTGGACTGCGCTCGCTGGCTATCGACCTTCGCCCTCCAGCTCCCGCCCTGGCATGAGTCGCATCGCCCGACGACGTCAGAGGGCGCAGCCCGATCCGACCGGTTCCCGGACGAGAGGGGGAAGCCTGTCTGCCGCCGAAGAACCTACCCGCGGCTGCTCCTGCACTACGATCCCGCCGCCATGTCTGCGACACAGTAGTACTCCACCCTGCGCTGCAGCCCTTCTTCCAGGGAAACCGTCGGTTCCCAGGCCAGCTCCCGGCTGGCCTTCTCGGCGCTGAGGTAGATGCACCGGACCTCGGCCAGCCTCTCCGGTCCGTGAACACGCCGCCGCTTGTAGCCGGTGATCCGCGGCAGCTCGGCGGCGATCTCATTGACCGTGGTCCCGCGACCTGAGCCGAGGTTGTAGATGCCCCTGGCTTGGGCACGGTTCAAGGCGAGCAGGTTGGCGCGTGCACGGTCAGCCACGTAGGCGAAATCGCGCTGCTGCTCGCCGCCGCCGTTGATGACGACCTGCTCGCCGGTCAGCATCTGCCGAGTGAGGATGGCCACCACACCTCCCTCGCCGTGCGGATCCTGGCGCGGGCCGCACACATTCGGAGAGTGCAGGACCACCTATTCCAGCCCGTAGTTCACCTTGTACACGCACAGGTAATGCCCAACCGCATGCTTGCTGGCGCCATAGGGGCTGATCCGATCCACCGGTGCGCTCCGTCACAGGGCAGGTACTTCGGTTCCCCATACACTGCGCCTCCGGTGGAGATGTGGATGAGCCGCTTTACGCCGTGCGCCCGGGAATATGCCAGCAGATTCAGGGAACCGAGGACGTTGACTTCGGCATCAAGTACAGGTTCAACCATCGAGCCACAGACATCGATTCGGGCGGCGTGATGGTTGACGATTTCGGGCCGCTCCTTCTCGAACACCTGGGCCAACTCAGGGCTTCGGACGTCAAGCCGGTAGAAGACCGCCTTCGGATTCAGGTTGGAAAGGCGGCCGGAGGGAAGGTCATACACCACGACGCCTTCCAGGCCATGCTCGAGGTACAGGTCGACCACATACGAGCCAATGAACCCTGCGGCCCGAGTAACAAGAACTCTCATCTCGGCTCCTCCAGGGCGTCTCCCCGGTCACCCATCTATGATCGCCTGGTCAAATTGGGATGCTCAGCCTGCCCGATTGGCGGCGTCTGGGTGGGATGCTCCATTCCAGTTGTTGGCGTCATGGTGCTCCACCTCGTGCGGTCGCCCGGATGCGAAGAAAGCGAAGGCTCCTCCGGGTGCTTCAAGACCAGGGGGAGCCTCCCTCGCATGCCTTCCCTTCAGGACATCAAGAAGCGGACCGCCCGCTGGGCGCGTATCTCCGTTGCCCGCCGCGTGCGCGCCGCGCCCCCGTCCGGGCCTACTCGAGCGCATGACACATGCGGGAGAGACCACGTCACAGCAGATCCGCCAGTTCATCCGCCAGGGCCCGATAGCTCTCGACCGTACCCTCGATGGGGTCCCGGATGCTGTAGACCTCGCCGGCCATGGCCGTCAGCAGATGGAGACGCGCGCTCAGATCCGGGAACTCGGCCAGCAGTGTCTCGCGATGCCCTTCCTCCATGACTAGCACCAAATCCAACGTGCGCAACAGCTCGCCGGTCACGCAGCGTGAGCGATGATCGCTCAGATCCAGCCCACGCTCACGCATCACGATACGCGCCATCGACGTGGCCGCCTCGCCTTCCTCTGCCCAGGTACCCGCCGTCTCGACCCTGTACTGGTCGAGGAGGTCACTCCAGCCAAGCAGATCGTTGAGTAGCGCTGCGGCCATCGGCGAGCGGCAGCGGTTGGCGGTGCAAACCAGAAGGATGGACGGCAAGCCAACACTCCTCCACGCGCCCGAAGCGCCAGCGGTGTTGCACCCGACCAACAGCCCGGGCAGGCCCTTCACCAGCGCACCGTGCCACGCCCAGGCCAGAGTGAACGGGCTAGTTGCCCTGCTTGGGCACCAGCGCCGCCTCCATCTCCATCGGGACAAAGGTCTCAATCCCTCTTGTCTCGCCGCATCTGGCGCAGGGCGCGAAACGTGTAGGCAGCGAATGCCGCCGCCAGCACGGCCCAAAGCACTGTTTCCCACCATGCTCGCGACGAGCCGATGAGACCCAGGCAGAACAGCATCAGGCCAAAGTTGATCACCGACTGATATACCGGGCGTCCAATTTCCTGCCGGAACTTCCGTCCAGCCCTTGCGGCGCGGTAGTCGGCAAAGCCTGACGCCGTCAGGATCACCGCCAGGCCCGTGATCCACAGGCTGGCAAGACCCACCATGCCCCAGTCGATCAGCTCAAGGTTTTCCACGTGCTAGTGGCCGTCCCCCCATCGTTCCACGCTGCCCCGATAGGCGATGCCCACTTCGGTCAGCCGGCCGGTGTGCAGGTCTGCCAGGTCCCCGGTGGGGAAGCTGCCATCAGACAGGCTGAACCAGGCCCAGCGCTGCACCAGGCGGTTGCCGTCGGCCGGATAGCCGCTGGCCGGGTCCACCAGGCGCATCAGCAGGTCCAGCGTTGCCTGCAGGTAGTCGGTCACCAATTCTGTTGGGAAGCCATACTCGGCCGGCATGAGGATGCCAAACTCGGTCAGCGCCAGCGGCGTGTTGCGGTAGCCACGCTGCGCCATCCAACTGCGAAACTCACGCAGCTGGGCCTCGAACAGGTCCAACCGCGCGTGGTCACTGACGTCATACAGGCGCCCGACCATCACCTCCTCGAAGCCCGGCGGGATCTCCGCACCCCAGCTCCCCCGCTCCTCGCGCAGCACAAAGTGGTGCACCGTCCACACGTCCACTGGCATCAGCTGGCCATACGCTTGCTCATACGCTTCCAGGACCCGGTCGAGATAAGCTAGGCGAAGCGGCGTCGGCTGCGCCACACCAGCCACCGCCACCCGGGCAGTCGGATCGGCGCGTTTGATGGCCGCGTAGTACGAGTGATACACCTCCGCGTACTGCTCCGGCGACAGATTGTCCTGCCAGATCACGTCCGGCTCATTGCCGATAATCCAGGTATGGCCCGGCGACGCCCGGGCCAGCGAAGCCGCCTCCTCCGGCGCCGGCCGGGCGCATCCCGGCGCGACGCGCACCATCAGCCAGTGTTCCACCTGCAGATCGCTCGGGCGCGCCGTGGCGGTCCAGTCCAGGTACCATCCGGCCCCCAGGGCCCGCGCCCAACGCCCGGGATCGGCCGAGGCCGACAGGCCGAACCCGAAGCGCCAGGAGTCTTCCGTCGACAGAGACGTCAACTCCTCGATCGGCAAACCGCTGGCATCGGGGCCGTGCAGCGACTCACCGTCCGGCTGGGATGCTGCGGGCACCAGTCGCCCTGCGAACCGGCAGCCGCCAGGGCCCGGCGCGGGGCTCCGCGTTAGCAGCAAGTGAATGATGCCCAGCAGCCCAAGAATCAGGGCCCCCGCCAGAATCCCGGGCACCCACGTTTTCGTCTCCCGACCGGGGCGGTTCAGAAGGCCCCTTTCCCGGCAGTCACGACCAGCAGGGTCAGCCTGCGGCAGGCTTCCCCGGCCAGCACGCCGGAGGCGACCAGGGGCAACCCCAGGATCCGTCGTTTCCAGCACATGGGATCAGCTTTTCGGTCCCGGCAACGGCCCAAGCAGGGTGATGAGAAAGCGCCTTGCCCGGAGAAGAGACCCGTACATATTGTGGTTGGGGCTTCGCCCCAACCACAATACACGAACTCCTCGCAGGCACCAACGCCTTTTCATCACGCTTCTAGGGAACACAGCTCAGGCGGACTTCCAGCCCGGCGCCTTCGCCGAGCACCTCCGTTCGGCAGACCGGGCGCGGGTTGCGCGCCAGCAACTTCATTTCCCAGTCCCGGACGTCCCCCACGTCTAGCGGCGGAAGGTCCAGATCGGGATAGGTGTAGCCCAGGCCACGGCGGTACCAGTCAAACTGAGCCAGCGGCACAACCACCAGCCGCAGGTCAGGACGCTGCCCAAGCGCAAACTGCGCGTACCAGAGCGGGAACGAGTCGTAGTCCCGGGATGTCATCACCAGCGCGTCAGGCGGCGCCTGGCGCAGGACACGCTCGGTGTACTCAAGCGCCCGCCGGTCGTGTCCGGCATCGACCTGGCGAATGATCGCCGGCAGGCGGGCGGCGCCGGCCAGGACCACCAGGCCAATCACGAGGACGGCCGATCCCGGGCGCAGCCTCTCCACCCATGAGAGGACTACCACCAGGCCGAGCGCCAGCCACCAGGCAAGTCCCAGGTAGGCGGGAATCAGGTAGGCCGACGAGTCGGCGGCGTTGTAGACCAGCGCGAAGACCGAATATACAGCGGCCATCCAGAGCGCGGTCCGGTCCACCCAGGGCCAGCGGGAACGGCCCAGAGCCAGGCCG
>CAZBJQ010000164.1:0-5106 GCA_964492235.1 uncultured Anaerolineaceae bacterium
GGGGGATAGAAGTGCGCATGCAGCTGCCAGTGATCGGCCTCGGTTCGGTCGAACGGGGCGCCATGCCAGCCCATCGAGTATGGGAAGGGGGTGCGGAACAGATTGTCGTAGCGCGTCAGCAGCCGCTTGAGCATCGAAGCCAGAGCCGTGCGCTCGTCCCCGGTCAGGTCCGTCAAGCGCAGGATGTGCCGACGGGGAAGCAGGAGGACTTCGAAAGGCCAGACGGCCCAGAACGGGACCAAGGCGATCCAGTGCGGGTCTTCGACAACGATGCGTTCGCCGAGGCGGATCTCCTGCTCGAGGTAGGCGCCCAGCAGGGAGGTGCCTTCCAAGCGGGTGTGCGCCAGTTGACGTTCGTCCTCCCGCGCTGGCTCGGTGGGGAGGTGGGCATTGGCCCAGATCTGGCCGTGGGGATGAGGATTGGAGCAACCCATCGCTTCCCCCTTGTTCTCGAAGACCTGCACCCAGGGGTAGCGGCGACCCAGTTCCTCGCTCAGCTTGGTCCAGGAATCGACCACCTGGCCCAGCGCCAGGAGCGGGAGCTCCGGCAGAGTCAGATCATGGCGCGGCGAGAAGCACAGCACGCGGCACTCGCCGTTTTCCTCCTGCATGCCTGCATCGGCTTGAGCGATGCCCGACGACGGAGGAGCGGGTAGCAGGGCGGGGAAGTCGTTGGGGAACTCGTAGGTTCCGGCGTAGTCGGGGTTGCGCTCGCCGTTGGCGCGCAGGTTGCCCGGGCATAGGTAGCAGGAGGGGTCGTACGTCGGCGGTGGGGTTGCGGGCGGCTCGGATACCTCCCCCCGCCAGGGTCGATCGATCCGCTGTGGGGAGACGAGGACCCAGGTTCCCGTAAGGGGATTCTGCCTACGGTGGGGGAACTGGGGTAGCCCCGCGCCCGGCTGGAGGATGTTCACGCTGTGCACTCCTGGACGGTGATAGTGTGCATTGTAGCGGCAGGTGCCGCCCACTGCCATGCGCCAAGAGGCAGGCCGGTCAACTCTCTGCTGCTCCGGACTCCCCGATACTCGATCGTGCACATGGGGGGAAGGTTCGAGGCGGAGTGGCGCCATGGCCGGGGGCGTGACCCCTCGCCGGGAGTGTGGTCCTCCTGGAGGCTCTCTCCGTGACTGGGCTCTAGAACCGCGTGGACTGGCCCCGAGCCGGTGGTGCATTTCTCTTCCGTCTCCCCCGTGGTCGGCGGCGCGATCTGCTCCAGGTCAAGCCCCCACGACCCCGCGACGGTCTCAACTGCCGGGGGACTGTTGGGCCGGCTCGCCTGCCGGACATACCGCCCAACGAGCGGCAGATTCCAGCCTGCACGCCAGGATCCGGCGTGCGCCTCGATCGCCGGTTGACGCACCAAGAATTCGGGTCTATACTGATGTTAGCCGGTTATATAAGCGGTTAACACCCTTTCCATGTCCCCCTCCAGGCCGTCTCAGCCCCTGCGGCACACCATTCGTGAAGTCGCGGCCCTGGCGGGTGTCTCGGTGGCGACCGTATCCCATGTCATCAACGGATCTCACTACGTCAGCCCCGACCTCACCCAACGCGTGCTCGACGCCATCCGTGAGTTGGACTATGTTCCCAACAAGGTAGCGCGTGCCCTCACCCGGCGGGCAATCCCCCTGCTCGCCTTGATCGTACCGGACATCAGCAACCCCTACTGGTCGTGCGTGGCACGCTCGGTTCAGGACGTGACCGACCGGCACGGCTTCTCGGTGATCGTATGTTCCAGCGATGGCTTGCTGGAGCGGGAGGAGCGCTTCCTGCAGTCCCTCTCCGGATGGATCAGTGGACTGATCTTCCATCCCTATCACGCGACGCCCACCCTGGTGTCGGCGTCGTTCGGCAACTCGGTTCCGGTCGTGATCCTCGGAGACCTCGGCGACTCGGAGAGCCTGCCCCCCAACTGGGATCGGGTTCACTCCAACAATGAGGAAACGGCGCGGATGGCGGTCGAACACCTGCTGGCCCTTGGGCATCGCCGAATTGGCTTCATCATGGGCGAGGAGGGAGCGCCTTCCGGAGTGCGGCGCCTCAAGGGCTATCGCAGCGCGCTGCAACGCGCTGGGATCCCATTTCTTGAGGGACTGGCGGTGCCCGGGGACTTCACGCAGACCGGCGGCCGCCGGGCCATGGCGCAGCTGCTCGATTTGCCGGCCAGGCCCACCGCGGTGTTCTGTGCCAATGACCTGAGCGCCCTCGGCGCCCTCGGACTGGTGCGGGAGCGAAGCCTGCGCGTTCCCGACGATCTGTCGATCGTCGGCTTCGACGATATCGACGAAGCTGTGCAAGCAAGTCCCCCGCTGACCACGGTGCGTCAGGCGCCGCGTGAAGTGGGCAAGGTGATTGCAGAAACGCTGGTTGAGCGCCTGCTGGGAAGGTCGCAATCCGTCAGCATCGGCCTTCCCGGAGAGCTGATCGTCCGCCAGTCCTCCGGGCCGCCGTCGGGAGCGTGAGCCAGGAACTCCCGCCGCGCGCTGCGGAGCCAACCCGGTTGCAGTGCCGGTGCAAGCCATTGGAAATGGGAGAGTGACCCCCCGCGACCGTCGTTTCTGCGGATCCACGGGAACTCTGATCACACCCAGCGAGAACCCACCCTGGCCAGTCGATCGGCTGACCTTCAAAATCGTGCGGAACGTCCAGAACTTCCGCCAGATCTCCGAATGGATAGAATGGAAGCTGCGATGCCCCTCGAACTGATCGTCGAACGTCCACGCAAGATCATGCTTAGGGAGTACACCGATCCGCCGTTGCAGGAGGGCCAGGTGCTGGTCCGAACCACGGTGAGTGGAATCAAGAGCGGAACGGAGATCAACTTGTATCGCGGCGAGGTTCCCTTCGTCGCCGAAGTGTGGGACCCCGCATTGCGGTTGTTCCGTCCGCCTGAGAAGGACGAGAGCCTCAAGCCCTTCTTCCCCCATTCGCTGGGCTCCTGGGCGTCGGGGGTCGTGGTCGCCGTCGGGCCCAAGGTAATGCGGCTGAAGCCGGGCGACCTGGTGCATGGGGAGTGGAAGCATCGCCAGACGGCCGTCCTGCCGGAGTCCCGGCTGCATGTCGTGGAGTCCCACGATCAGGGCGAGGTGATGCTCTTCACGGATCCGGCCAAGTTCGCCCTTGCCGCCGTGCATGACGCCGAGATCAAGCTCGGAGATCGGGTGGCGATCTTCGGCATGGGAGCAATCGGGCTGTTAGCCATCCAGATGGCTCGGCTGAACGGAGCGCGTCAGGTATTCGCCGTCGATCCGATCGAGGGACGCCTCGAACTCGCCCGGCAGCTCGGGGCGGATCTGGCACTCAACCCGTCGAACTGCGATGTGGCCCTGACGATCAAGCGGTCGACCGAAAACCGGGGTGTCGATGCCGCGCTCGAGATTTCGGGTATCTACGCAGCCTTGCAGGAAGCGATCCGCTGCGCGTGCCAGGGAGGCCGGGTGGTGGCTGCCAGCTACTATGGCGCCCAGCAAGGCCGCGTCGATCTCTCCCGCGAATGGCACCACAATCGCATCACGCTGCGCTCAAGCATGCCGGTCTGGGATTGCCCGCACCGGCACTATCCGGCGTGGGACCATGACCGGACGGAGCGCGAGGCGATGGACCTGCTGCTGCGCGGCGCGGTTGAGGCCCATCCGCTGATTGGCGCGCGAGTGCCATTCGCCGAGGCGGCGCGTGCCTACGCCATGATCGACCAGGCGCCCGACGAGAAGGTCAAGATCCTGCTCACCTATGGTGCGGAGGGGGTGTGAGATGAAGCCGCTGCGCACTGCGATCCTCGGATGTGGCCACATCGCCAAGCGCCACGCCGAAATCCTGGCCTCGCTCGACGATGTGCGCCTGGTTGGATACTGTGACCAGAACTTGCCGGCGGCGGAGGAGTTTGCCAAGGTCTATGGCCCGGGCAAGGTCTACGAACACTGGGAGCGGATGTACGAGGAACTCGAGCTCGACCTGGTGTACATCTGCCTGCCGCCTTTCGCCCACGCCGACGAAGTGACCCAGGCGTGCCGGCATGGGGTCCACATTTTCATCGAGAAGCCGATTGCGCTGACCTCGGAGCTGGCGCGCAGCATGGCGAGCGACGTCACCAAGAGCGGGGTGAAGTGCCAGGTCGGGTTCATGTACCGATTCGGCGAAGCCGCTCAGTGGCTGAAGAGCCGCATCGGGGATCCGGCCGAGGCGAAGGCCTTCATGGTCGCTCGCTATTCCTGCAATTCCCTGCATAGCTGGTGGTGGCGGGACAAGGCCAAGAGCGGAGGACAGCTTGTGGAGCAGGCCATCCACTTGCTGGACCTGGCGCGCTACTTCCTCGGCGAACCCGAAGCGGTGTACTCGTCGCAGCAGAATCTCTTCCACCAGGGCGTTGAGGGTTACACGGTCGAGGACGCCAGCGCCACGGTCATCCGCTTCCGCAGCTCGAGCCTGGCGGTTGTGGCGGCCACCAATGGCGCCATTCCCGGCCGCTGGGACTGCGACTGGCGCATTGTGCTGCCGGGGTTGACGGCGGACTTCGCCGATCCGAACCATGCGACCCTGCATTCGACTGCGTCTGCATGGCCCAGCCTGACTACGATTGCCTCCGAGAGGAACATGTATCGCGCCCTGGCCCTCGACCTGCTGGAGGCGATCCGCACGGATCGCCCGCCGGCGGTGCCGATCGAGGAGGGAGTGCTGTCGCTCGAGCTGGCCTTGGCTGCAGCGCACTCGGCTGAGCGAAACGCGCCGGTCGCCGCCATGCCTGGCGGAGCACAGTGAGGCAAAGCGGCAGACTGGCGCCTGTGCACGGCAAGGTTCGACTTGCCGCAGAGTGGGCAAGCTGCCGGGCGGGTTGCTGGAAGGCGCCTTCTCTGGTTGCCCGGGGAATGCGGGCTCGGGCGGATCGCTGGCAGGCTGGGATCTCGGTGGCGGCCGGTGCGTCAGCCTTGAGGAGGGGTCACAGCATGCGTCGTTCGAATCTGACGGTTGGATGAGGGGAGATGGCTAAACCGAAGATCACGTTCATTGGGGCAGGGAGCACGGTCTTCGCCAAGCGGCTGATGGGGGACATCCTCAGCTTCGATGAGCTGAAGGAAGTCAGCTTTTCGCTGTTCGATCTCGACCCCGATC
>CAZBJQ010000165.1:0-4963 GCA_964492235.1 uncultured Anaerolineaceae bacterium
CCAGCAGCGGCGACGCCGCCCGCCCCCCGGCGACCAGCCCCAGGCCGTCGAGCGAGTCCAGCTGCTGTGGGAGCCCGCCCACCGGACCTGCAGCCAGCGCTGCCAGGTCGGACTGCTCCTTGGCGGCGAGTTGATTCCAGATCTTAAGGCACTCGGCGCGCGCGGCGGGGTGGCGGATGACAACTTCCTCGGGCGAGGGCCCAAACGGTTCCGCCTCCTCGGACAGGGCCAGCGCTGCCGCCATCAACAGACCGGGGTGGCCGCCGGAGATCGTCCAAGCGGCGGATTCCTTGGAGGGCGTCAGCCCGGCAAGGCTCAGGTTGCGCAGAAGGGCCAGCCCTTCGTCCTGGGTCAAAGGCTCCATGCTGTACGTCGAGCGTGAGAACATCTCGGCGAACTCGTCCTCCAGGACCACACCCCGCAGGCTGGAAAGGCTGCGCAGCGTCGCGGTCACGAACATCAGCTGGCGCGGGAAGCGGTCACGCAGGGCGCGCAGATTCAGCAGAGCCCGATCGTCTAGCGTCATGTACAACTCATCAAACTCATCAATCAACAGGCATAGATCCTTGGCCAGACCGGCACACACATCCGTCAAGGCCAGGTTGAACGAGAGCGATGCCTGGAAGGCATTGTCGGCTTCCGTGACCGAGAAGTGGTATTCACGCACCGACGCCGCCAGCTCCGGTGGCCCGGCGTGCGTAAGGTACTCAAGCAAGGAGCGCAGCACGATCTCATAGAAAGCCTGGGGAGTCATAGCCACGGCGCGGTTGCAGTCGACCAAGACCAACGCCGGCTCCCGCCCCGCCGTCTTTCGGTACTGCCGGGCGGCCTGAGGGCTGGCCAAGCCCCGCATCAGGGTCGTCTTGCCGGTATTGCTCAGGCCGGTCACCGCCACGCAATTCCCACCGGCAAGATCTTGTAGGATCCGCTGTGCCAAAGAAAGGAATGGTTGTTCTTGCATGCCGATAGCTCCCTAACATGCGGGCAGGGTCTGATGGCGTCAGACCCTGCCTCATTCGTTGCGAGGTTTCCCCCAAGCCGAGAGGTGGAGGCTACACCACGGACCGTGTGCGCAAGCGACGGGCCAGAACGAAGACGGCGGCCAGTGCCCCGCCCATCAACAACATCCCCGGCAGACCGACCTCATCGGCGAAACCGGTGGAGGGCAGAGCGGTCGGGGTTGCCGTGGCTTGCAGCGCGTTCAGGGTCGCCTGGGCGGCGGCGGTCGCCATGGCGGGATCGAGGGTCGCAATCGCCACGACCGGGGTGCTGGTCGCCACAGCCACGACCTGAGTCGGCGTCACGCTGGACGTCGGCGTCCGCGTCGGCGGTGCCTGCGTCGGGACCTGCGTCGGCCTGGAGGCGGCTACCGTCTGGGTGAACGAAGCCGCTACCCGGGTGTTCTCCAGGACGATCTGCGTCGCCTCGGCCTCCCGGTTGACGCGCTGGCTGGGGGCGATCACCAAGGCGTACACGCCCAGGCAGACCATACTCGCCAGCAGCAGCGCGCCGATGGCGCCGACCGCGATGATGAACGTCCGGTTCGAGCCTTCCTCCTCAGGAGGAGGTGCACCAATCTCAAAGTCCTCTGTCATCGTCGCCTCTCCTTACTCTCTCGGCCTGTCGGCGGATACGCGCTACTGCAGCACTTCCAGGTTCGCCAGCGGTACGCTGCGGGTGCCGGTTCCTTCCAGCTCCACCAGCGCGCTGCGCGCCAGCAACCCGCTCGGGTAGTCTACAGCCTTCGCCGGCAATTCACGAATGACACCGACTGCGCCGGCGTAGGGCGGGCGCAGGATGCGGACGCGGGTGCCTGCCGCCAGCGCCACCACCTCTTCCGGCAACTCGCTCTTGCGGGTCGCCGGCAGCGGGATGATGATCTCCGGACGCTGCAAGCTGAACGGGTCGCCGAGGCGAGCATCGATCGCCGCCTCTCGCCCGGCATTCGTGGTCAGCAGACTGTAAGCGGCGCTGTTCATCGGGATCTCGCCGAAGCCCTCCGTGAGCACAATCGGGAAGGGCATCCGCAGGACCTGGGTGATCAGATCGGACGTGACCGACCCAACGACCAACCCCCGGACCGTCAACTGCGTCATCTGTTGCATGGTCGCTGCCTGGTCGAGGATCCCGCCGATCAGCAGGGCGCCGCGCAGGTTGATGTCGAGCTGGTCTGTGCGGATGCGTTCGGCCGGGCCGCCGCCGACTGTGCGCAGCATGGCGAAATCCTGTCTGCCGTTGCCCCAGATGCCCTGGACCAGGGCGCCGGGCGTCTCAAGCGTCACGCTACGAGTCCCATCGGTTCCGATGACCATTCCCGGGAAGCCAGCCCGCATACCGATTGCCTTGCCGCGTACTTCGTAGAGCAGCCGGCCTCGGTGAAAGGTCACGATCCTGCCCGCGGCTGGCGCTCGTACCGTCCTGCGGCCGACCCCGGCCGGGCCGGCAATCAGCTCTCCCGCCTCGAGGCGGTCACCCGCCGCATGGAGCAAGAAGCGTGCCACATCTTTCTCCGACACCCCGAGGCTGCGCACCAGGTCGAGAAACAGGTAGGACGGGGTCTGCTCGCCTTCGGCGATGACGTCGTTGGCCAGCACCTTCTCATTCAACCGGGCGACTACCGTCCCCGGGAACGGCAGCTCGCGTTCCCGGCGGATCGACGCCATTGGGGAGACATGCGACACAGACGAGAGGATCTCGGACATCTCAGCAGCCCCGTGTCAGCGTTGCAAGAGCCATACCAGGCCGGTCACTCCATGGCTCCGATATCCCACAACCACTTGTGGTTCAGGTCGCGCCGTCGCTCTGGATCCCGCGGCAAAACCAGCGGCCGGCCGCGAGCGTCGACGATCAGCCCGAGGGAGCTCCCGAACACCCGCAAGGTCCCCGCCTTCCCGGGACCCCCAAACCCGACGTCGAACCCTCGCTCCGGCCGAAGCATCAACCGGCCATGCAGGGAGGGTCCCATCGGGATCACCACCAATTGGCCGAAGCGGGTCACGCCTTCGGTCACCTCCCCGTCGTCCCGCTCCAGCCGCAGGTGCAGGATCGGCTTCCCGGCCTTGGCGCGCCCGACGGGTGAGATCACGGTGCCCAGGCTGACGAAGCTCCCCGATTCGAGGACGTGCACACTCGACATCGGCAGGCTGCTCATGGCCGCTCCCAGGCTGGGGGCCAGGTTGTAGGGATCGAGCACCATGGTGGCGACACCGGTCGGTTGCAGCGCGTCCAGCAACGCCAGCGCAGCGTAGCCCGGGCGCGGCGTGCGGGACAGGACGCCTCCGCTGGCCAGGATGCGCTCCACCGGCGGCAGCAGACCCGGCCGGTTGACGGCCTTGGGCCACGTCGGACGACCCAGGGCCAAGGCCACCCTCACCAGCTCGCGTGCCAAAGCGAACTCGAGGTGCAGTTCGTCCTTCTCCGCCGGGACTGTGCCGGGCCGCAAACTCTTGTTGTAGATGTAGTCGCGTACCCGCCGCTCGGGCATTTCAACCGGCAGCCAGCGCATGACCTCGTCGAGGTTGACGTGTCGCAGCAAGCCGGGCAGCGATGTGCCCAGGCCGAGATCGGTTCGCACCGTCATGTGCAGCGAGCCCCCGAAGGAGGCAGCCAGCGTCACATGGCTGGCTCCGACGTCGATCCCGAGCACGCCGCGACGGGGGTCGTAGATGTGCCCGAGGTAGCGCAGGACGCGCCCGAAGCCGTCGGCCGTCAGCAGCATGTGGCCCCGAGACCACTGCTGCAATTCCTCAAACCCATTGATCCGGGCGGAACGGAGGTCGGCAATGGCCTCTGAGATCCGCCGTCGCGCCGGGGCCAAGTCTTCCATCTCCAGACTCGGTCGGATGTTCGGGGCGACCAGCACTGGCGCGCCCGGCCCGAAGACTTCGCTCACCGCCTGGCCGAGTTGTCGGTTGCCGGCGAACACGATGCGGGGACGTTCCCCCTCCGGGCTCATGCCCAGAGCCAGGCCGATCGCCTCGGCAATCCGGAGCACACCCTGCCCGGCGCCGCGGTCTGTCCCGCCGGCGATCAGCAGTATGTCCGGCCGCGAACTTCGGATCAGGTCGATCCTCTCCTCCTCTCGGCGGCGGTCTGTCAGCTGAATCTCCCCCACCACCTCGACGTAGGATGTGTCGGCCAAACGCCGCAGGCTCTGCAACGAGATCCCCGGCATCATTCCCACCAGGACTGCCCGGACTTTCGGTCCGGCGGAGGCGGTGGCGACAAACATGTCGACGCCCGAGCCTGTGCCGCTTGCAGGCAGGATCAGGTTCTCACTCTCGTCGACCAGCGACCGGCCGGTTACCGTTTGAATCTGATCGATCGCCTGCCGCACTCCCTCGCTGATGTCCAGCAGCGGAGCCGCGGCCGTCGTCGCCGCCCTCCCGGTTGCCACCAGGCGGTAGCGTCCATCGACGACATCAAACAGGCTGGCGCGGGTGTGGACGCTGCCGACGTCGACCGCCAGCATGGTCTCGGCTTCCATGCCTGCGTTCATCCCAGCACCTGGCCCAGCAGTCCGAGGGCGGTGGTCCACAGAAACTGGATACGCTGCGCCAGGACGACCACGGACGCAGCCAACGCGCCGCCGAACATCACCCCGAAGGTGACGGCAATAAAGAACCCTCCGGCCAGGCGGACGGCGCGCTGCCAGCTGCCTATCGACTCTGGGCCTGCGCCAGCTGTCGCCCGCCCCTGTGTGAAGCGGAAGCCGGCCAGCGTCAGCAACGTGGCGACAAGTATATTGACGACCACCAGCAAGCGCTCGACGCCGGCCTCACCCGTGCGCGGCGCGACCGCCGACGGATTGAGCGACTGAATGGCGGCGGCCGACTGCGGCAGCAGGGTTCCGGTGATGGCGCCCCCCACAACCACCGCCGCCGCTACCCCCACCAGCAGCGCGACCGGCATGCTGCCGAGGCGCGAGGCGCCGGGGGAGAGCTTGAACAGCAGCAAGACGACC
>CAZBJQ010000166.1:0-4834 GCA_964492235.1 uncultured Anaerolineaceae bacterium
CCTCCATCCATGGACTCTCCATGGACCGGCTGCGATCGGAAGGGCTGCCACCGGCCAAAGCCATGGCTGCCTTCGAGACCTGGATTCAGACCTCACTGGCGTCGGATCAGGTTGCCGTGTTCGTCGGCTTCAACGCCGCCTTCGACTGGATGTTTGTGGCCGAGTACTTCCAACGTTACCTTGGGCGGAACCCACTCGGGCACGCTGCTCTGGACATCAAGTCGTACTACATGGGCAAGTGCGGCGTTCCCTTCCTGGCGACATCGCGCCGCCAGATGGCGGCGCGGTTCCCTGACGTTCCGAGCCTGGAGCATCACGCGCTGCAAGACGCGATCGACCAGGCCCATCTTCTCCGGCAGATCATGGCCGCTCATCCCACCGGCACTCCTGGAGAGACCCAATGAACGATACGGCTGGTCCTTCTCGCGATCTACAGCGGATCATCGAGTCCGCTCGCCGCCTCGGCGTGGAACTCAATGAACAGGAGGCACTGCAGTGGCTGACTGCCATGGCCGCCGGTTCCGGCAGCGGCGATATTACCTTCGACACCCGCACCGGGGTGTTCGGCCATCGGATCAGCATGCTGGATTTCAGCCCGAAGGACCTCGAGCACTTCCGGCGCATCGGCCGGATGGTCGAGTTCCAGGATGAACCGGGTGTGGTCGAGACCGCCCTGGCCCTGTCCGGCTCGGCCGCCCAGTCCAAGATCCAGAGCTACCCCGGCGACTGCGACTACTTCGAGCGCGTCAACATCCTGGCTGCCGAGCGGTCGGCGGCGTGCCAGATTCTGTCGCGGCTGATGCGGGACAAGGCGCTGGTGACGGCCGGCGGTCCAGGCTACCAGTTGATCGAAGTCAAGTTCGGCTCGTTCCCGGAGGAATTGCGCTGTGGCGAGCGTGTTGTCAAAGCCGGATCGCCCATCGCCTGGACGATCGGGGAAATCCGACAGGGCTATGTTCAAGCGGCCCGCCCGGACGGCACCCCGGTGCAAGTCAAATGGGAGGATGTGGCGGCAAATCCAGGCTGGTGCAAGCTTGATTGGGTGGTAACCGATCCTGCTCGCAACAACCTGGCCAATGCCAGCAACATGCTCGATGTCACCTGGGAGGCCCCGGACGGGACGATCACACCACTCGACGGATATCTGGATCCGTACTTCCAGGAGGTGTATTTGGATGCCGCCTCGGTGCCGATCTTCTCGAAACTGGCGCGCCAGGTCTCAAGCGACGCCCTCGATCAGTACGTGACCCAGCTGGAGAGCGAGGTCAACAAGTACCTGACGAAGGACGTCAACTACGGCAAAGCCGCCAAGCGCATGTACAACATCTTCCGGCTCACCGGCCGCTACGAAGAGGCCGCCTTTCTCCGGGAGTTGTTCGATGAGCCCGCGACTCTGCTCTACCAGGTTTGGTCGCTGGTGCGCACGATCGACGATGCGCTGCTCCCCGGCTCCGGGATTCAGCGAGAGGCACTTGTGGATCAAGCCGATCAGCTCGTCCAGCGCGTGAGTGACGTCCTGGAGGGCGAGGTCGAAGAGGAGATCATCCGGCGGCTGCTGCGCCTGCGCCAGATCCTGGCCAGCCCGGTTGAGCAAGCGCTCTGGGAGGCCGAGGTCGATGCCGCCCGGGCCGAGGCCATCAACGTGGTCAACAACTTCTTCCACGAACGGTTGACAGCCCTGCCTTCGATCAAGCTCTACATGGACGGCTTCCAGGCTTAGCCCCGATGGCCGGGCTGATCGATCAGGCCGGGAACGCCAGCCGCGGCGCAGCGGAATCCCTAGCCCGGGCGCGCGGTGCCTGGGAGGCCAGCATGCACCAGACGCTGGAGCGCCTCCGCTCCGGATTGCAGGATCGGGATCCGGTCCGGATCGCCAAGCTGAGCGGGGGGTCGATCCAGGGCTGCCAGATCCGAATCGAGGTGTGGGGACATCCGGTCGTCGTCGGCTTCCCTTCACTGGATGCGTGGGACGCCGAAAGCGGCAAGTCGCTTTCCACCTTCGATCTTGGAATGCTTCTCTACTACCTCGACAAGGCGGATGGAGAGCCGCTGGCGGGGCGGTGGATCAGCTACCGAGACCTCCCCGGCGGCCTGTTCTACCACCAGGCCTTCCAGGGATACAGCGGCGACCGGATCGCGCACGAACTCGGGGATCCTCCCGAGGCGTTCCGCTACGCGGCCGGTGCCATGGGAGGCACCCCGCTGCCCACCATGGCTCCCCTGGCCTACGGATTCGATCCGCTGCCGCGAGTCCTCTTGGCCGTCGTCTTGTGGCCAGGGGATGACGAATTCGCTGCCCGCGCCTCGGTGCTGTTCGACGCCGCCGCTCCCCACTTCCTGCCGACGGATGGTCTGGCCCTCCTCGGCGCCGGCCTCACAGGACGCCTGCTCAAAGCTGCTCCGCCGAACCCGGTTTGACGAGAGACAGCTTCCCTCCCGCCCAGCACGGTACAATCCTGCCCCGGTCTGCTCCTTGGCAGCGGCATGCTTCCTGCAGTGGTACCCAGGTCGTGCTCAGCCCGCCCGTTCTTCGGCTGGAATCTGCTTGGACCGATGAGATTCAAGTAAGCGATCTTGAGGCAAGATGGGAAACGACTGCATCCGATGAGCACACCTCAGCCCACTTCACCTGGTCAGCGTCCAATGTTCTCCCGGATCTTCCTGTCGCCGGACGAGCCGCGCTTGCGCGCCGGTTGGCGCCTGGCCATTCAATCCTTGCTTGGACTGGTGATGGTCTTCGCCTTGTCCCTGCCATTCGTGATCGCGCTGCTGCTCGCCGGTCGCGAGACGCCGCAGACCCTCCAGTCCGACCTGGTGTTGAATACGCTCCCGTCGCTTGTGGGAATTGTGGGCTCGGTCTGGCTCGCACGCAGATATCTTGACCTGCGGTCCTTCCCCTCCCTTGGCCTGCATGTCAGCCGCCGCGCCTGGGGCGACATGGCCCTCGGTATCGGGATCGCAGCCCTGATGATGGGAGCCATCCTGCTGTTGGAATGGGCTGTAGGTTGGGCCCGCTTCGAGGGCTGGGCATGGCAGGCGGTCCCGGCCACTCAGGTCCTGCGCGACCTGATCGTCGCGCTGCTCCTGTTCGTCGCTGTTGGCTTCCATGAGGAGATCATCAGCCGGGGGTATCACCTGCAGAACATCAAGGATGGAACCAACCTGTTCTGGGGCGTCGTTCTTTCGTCGACGATCTTCGCCGTCCTGCACCTTGGGAACCCGAACTCGATCTGGTACGCCACCGCCCTCGGCCTGTTTCTGGCCGGCATCTTCCTGGCCTATGGTTGGATGCGCACCGGCGAGCTCTGGCTTCCCATCGGCATCCATATTGGCTGGAACCTGTTCGAAGGGCCGATCTTCGGATTCCCGGTCTCTGGTCTGGATACCACCCGCCTGGTGATGCATTCCGTTCATGGCCCCACCCTGTGGACCGGCGGCGCCTTCGGCCCGGAGGCAGGACTCATTATCCTGCCCGCCATGGCTCTGGGCGCGCTGCTGATCTGGGCCTGCACCCGGGGTCGGCAGCCCTCCCCAGCCGATCCACCCCCACCTCAACCCTAGGATCGACCTCCGCCGACGGGGGGCTATCCATGCCGTCCCGGACTGGGGATTGCCTTCATGTGGGGCTTGACGAGGTAGAACACTTGTTCTATGGTAGGACTAACTCTGTCCATGCGGAGGTGAGGTATGGCAACGTATGCATCAAGTCCTGGGAGCGCGATCAGCAACGCCGTACGCCAGTTGCCGGGATGGCTGCGGGAGGTCCAGTTGTCTCGGGGCTCAGCGGTGGGGCTGCTCATGCTCAGCGCCCTGGCAGCCTTTGAACTGTTCAACTTCAGCACCACCGAATACGCCCTCGGTGACCTGCTCGGCGATTTGGGAACCGTGGGCGTGCGCTGGGCGACGGTCCTGGCGCTGGCCTTCTGCGCCATGGACTTCGCCGGCCTGGCGCGCTTGCTGACCCCGCAGAAGGGGGCCAGCCCGATGACCGAGCGCGGTTACCTGATCGGGGCGTGGGCGCTGGCTGCGGCGATGAATGCGGTTCTGACATGGTATGCCGTGTCCCTGGCGTTGCTCAGCCACGAAGGGATGGGTGGAGAGGTCCTTGGGCGGGAGGCGTTGATCCGGGGCGTCCCGGTCTTCGTAGCCCTGTTGGTGCTGCTGGTGCGTGTGCTGGTCATCGGCGCCTTCAGCCTTTCCGGCAGCCGCCTGTTCAGCCAGGGCCCATCTCAGACGGCGCTGTTGCGCCCGATCAGCCGCCGAGAGACACAGGCCGCTCCTGCCGCCGGATCAGTACATGGCATGCGCGACCTCAGCCAGCCGTCTACCGCGGTTCCCCGGACGCCGAGCATCCAACGCATGTCGGCCCGCCCGTCGCACCCACCGCAGTGATTTCAGCCCCGCGCCCCCACTACCGACGCGGCCCAGTCCCGCCCATCCAAGGCGGTTCTGGGCCGCGCTCGGCCGAGCTCCTGCTGGCCTGGATCATCCCGGCCGCGATCACCGGACTGTTCGTCCTGTCCACGCGGCATGCCCTGGCCATGCTTCAGCCTGGCTGGTCGGCGCGGGTGGAGTCGTTTATTGCCAGTCCGCCGCCGCTCGGCCGCGCGGATCCGGCCCTTGCTCCTGCCGCCGGGACGGATCCGCCACTGGCGCTGTTCACGCCCGAGGTGCAGCGGTGGTCCTCCCATATCCATCGTTGGGCCGCCGACTACGGGCTTGATCCCGCGCTGGTGGCCACCGTGATGCAGCTAGAGAGCTGTGGCGCCCCGACGGTTAGGTCCGCTGCCGGGGCGGCTGGCCTGTTCCAGGTCATGCCTTTCCACTTCAAGTC
>CAZBJQ010000167.1:0-4747 GCA_964492235.1 uncultured Anaerolineaceae bacterium
GTGAGCGGCCCGAGACTATAGAGGATGATACCACGGTTGGGAGGGGAGCGTCAAACCGGAGGGGGTTCTCCGAGCAACCGCCGGTGCGGGTACGGTGTCCACAGACGGCGCCTCAGCCAGGCCGATATCTTGGGTGGGACGGCAGCGAGCCCGTAGATATGAAGGGCGACCGCAGGCCGCCCGGTGGATCGGGCCCCGGCGGGTGGGTTGGGGACCATCTTCCCATGCCCAATCCACCCTCGGGGGCGACCGAGATAGTGACATAGAACTACAATCGCACCCTGAGGCGTGGAATGCTGCGAAGGTTGTTCCACCAGGAGACTCGTCGACGGCAGGCGCTGGCGTCGGGCTTTGTCATGCCCTAGGCTGTCCGCTGTGTTCAGTGTGGGATCTGCTCTTTCAACTGCCCGCTGGGCATTGACGTGCGAGCCCATGCCCGCTCGGGCAAGGCCATCGCCGACGGCTACTGTCTGACCTGTGGTGAGTGTGTGGCGCGCTGCCCACGCGGGGTGCTTCGCTTCGAGACCGACGAATCCATGATCGCTGTGTCGCAGGACAGGATGGCATGAACGGCCGCTACGTGATTCTGGGTGGCGGGGCGGCGGGGTACGCAGCCGCCGGGGCGATCCGAGGCCTGGATCCCAGGGGCGACATCACACTGGTCAGCGATGAGCCGTACGAGTTGTACTCTCGGCCCGGCCTGGCCTACCTGCTGAGTGGGATCATCCCGCAGGCGCTGCTGTTCTCCAGGAACAAGGAAGAGGACGGGCGCTTGCGAATCCGCAGGATCCAGGGCCATGCGCTCGGCCTGGATCTCGAAGGCAAGCAAGTGCTGCTCCAGGACCGGAGCTCGTTGGCGTACGATCGGGTTGTGCTGGCGGTTGGCTCCCGGGCAGTCAGGCCCGTCATCCCGGGGATTGGGTTGCCTGGAGTGGTGACTCTAGACACGTTGCAGGATGCGCTGCGGATACTGGATCTGTCGCGGCGGGCAAAGAGGGCAGTGGTCGTTGGCGGAGGGATTACGGCCCTGGAGCTGGCGGAGGGGCTGGCGGCACAGGGGGTCGAGGCCCACTATTTCCTGCGCAAAGATCGGTACTGGGGCAATGTCCTGGACCCGTCGGAGTCGGAGCTGGTCGAGCAGCGGATGGGAGATCAGGGGATTCATCTTCACCGTCACACCGAGCTGGCGGGCGTGATCGGGGGCAAACGCGTCGAGGGCGTGGTCACTCAGCGCGGGGAGCGGCTTGCCTGTCAGATCGTGGCCGTCGCCGTGGGCATCAGTCCGCGGATCGAACTGGCGGTGGCGGCGGGGATCCAGACGCGGCGCGGGATCCTGACCGACGACTACCTGCGCACCAGCGACGAGGATGTCTTTGCTGCCGGGGACGCGGCCGAAGTCCTGGACCCGTCCAGTGGAGCCTACCGTTTGGAGTCGCTGTGGTCGCTGGCGATTGCCCAGGGCCGATGCGCCGGCGAGAACATGGCGGGGGCGCACAAGGCGTATGGCACAAAAGTCCCATTCAACGTAACCCGGATCGGCGGCGTGACGACTACCATCATAGGTCAGATTGGCCAGGACGAAGACGACGAGGATCTTGTGTCCATCGCCCGCGGCGACAGCGACACCTGGCGCCAGCGACCGGAAGCGTTCACGGCGGAGCTCGACTCGGCGGCCAATCGGCTGAGGTTGGTCGTCGGTGAGCACGCAATCCTGGGTGCAGTCGTCATGGGAGATCAAACGCTCTCCCGTCCCCTGCAGCACTTGATCGCGGAACGGGTGGATATTGCGCCGATCCGATCTGACTTGCTGCACAGGGAAAAGACGATGGCCGAAGCCATCCTGCCCTACTGGCGAAGCCTGGACAAGGGTGGCCGATGAGAAGCAAACGCGAGCTGTGGCTGGCGCTGCTGGCAGTGGTCGTGATCACGGCGGTCTACGCTGCCGCCGGCGCTCGGACCGGGGTCCCCGAGGCGAGCGGGTGGTTCGGGCACATGATCGGGGTCCTGGGATTCGGAATGATGCTTATGACGGAGACGTTGTACTCGCTGCGCAAGCGCGCGATGCGGCGGGCCCGCGGCCGTCTGCAAGACTGGCTTCGTTTCCACATCTTTACCGGGATTGTCGGCCCGTACATGGTGCTGCTGCACTCAGCGTGGACGTTCAGGGGGCTGGCCGGGGCGGTGATGCTCCTGACAGTGCTGGTTGTGGTGAGCGGCTTCATCGGCCGCTACATCTATACGGCGGTGCCTCGCACAGCCGACGGCCTGGTCGTGGAGGCAGATGTGCTGGGACGGCAATTGGCCCAGGCCCAGGCTGAAATGGATCGGCTGACGGCGGGCCGGCCCGGCTCGGGGGCCCCGGAGGCGGTGCCTCATGCAGGCCGGATTGGCTCTTGGCTGCGGCGGGGGAGTGGATCCTCCCCGCCCGACCCATCCGAGGAGCTGACGGTCCGGGTGGCCGAGATGAAACGTCAGCACGAAGAGCTCCAGCGGCAACTGGCGAACCTGGCTCGCGCCCGGAGGATGCTGTCCGTCTGGCACACGATCCATATCCCTCTGGGGATGGCGCTGTTCGTGGGCGCCTTCATTCACATCGGCGCCGCCATGTACTACGCCACCCTGTTGCGCTAAGGTCGTGATGAACAAGCCAACTTCACACATGGCCTGCGGCCTTCCGAAGGGATCCGTTCAGCCCAATCCCTGGGAGGGGGGAAGATGCGCCGTCCGCTTGGGTGCCTGACGGGGAGCGGGGTGTTGGCAGCGCTGCTGACAGCCGTCGCGGTCGGCGTGGCAGCTGCGGCCAGCGGCAACGGGATCTTCAGCCCGGGCGATCTGAACGCCATGGAAACCGGTGCCGGGCGCGGCGGCGTGCCCTCGCATGCCGGCCTGGCGAGGTCGTGCGCCGCCTGCCATCCCGCCTTCTGGAAGACCGACCGTCAGGCGGATCGCTGCCTGGCATGTCACACCGAGGTGGCCCAGCAGTTGCCGCGCTCCGACAGCCTGCACGGAGGGCTGGACTCGCCCCACGACTGCCGGATGTGCCACACCGAACACAAGGGCGAGCAGGGCCGCCTGACGGCGGTCGCGCTGTCGGACTTCCCTCACGAACACTTCGGGTTCTCGCTGCGCGCCCACCAAGAACGCGCGCCAGGCGAACCATTTGAATGCCTCGACTGCCACGGCGAGGATTTCCTGGAAGCTTCCGAGCGCACCTGCGACAGCTGCCATCTCGTGCTGGACGGACAGATCGCGATTGACCACACGCTGGCGTTCGGGACGCGCTGTCTGGCGTGCCATGATGGGATCGACAGCTACGGTGCCAGTTTCGACCACGGTACGGCCGACTTCGTCCTGTTGGGGAAACATCAGCCAGCGGCCTGCGGCGCGTGCCACGCCGGCGCCCGAGATCTGGACGACCTTCAATCGGCGCCTCAGGCTTGCGCCGCCTGCCACCTTGAGGACAACATCCATCGTGCCCGGCTGGGAACGGCCTGCGAGGGGTGCCACACACCGGCCGGCTGGGCGGCGGCAACCTTCGATCATGCCCTGGCGGCGTACCCGTTGGCAGGCGCCCACCTTGAAGTCGCCTGTGAGGACTGTCATCGTGATGGGCGATGGGTTGACATCCCGCAGCAGTGCCTCGGTTGCCACGAGAAGGACGACAGCCATCGAGGTGGCCTTGGCGCGGAATGCGAGACATGCCATCAACCGACCGCATGGGGTGATCTGGTTTTCAACCACGACAACTCCGCCTTCCCACTGACCGGCGCCCATGTGCTGCTCGATTGTCAGCAGTGCCACGAGCCTGCCGTCTTCCGCGGAACGCCAACCACATGTTTCGGCTGCCACGCCGCGGATGACAATCACCAGGGGAAGTACGGTCAGGATTGCCAGGCCTGCCACGTGACCACATCCTGGTCGGAAGTGACGTTCGACCACCAACGCTCCCGTTTCCCGCTGACCGGTGCCCACTCCCAGCAGGCGTGCACAAGCTGCCACAGCGGCGGCGTGTTTTCCGGGCTGTCCACCGCCTGTGCATCCTGTCACCGCGAGCCGTCGTATCATGCCGGCCTGTTTGCGTCGGACTGTGGGACCTCCCACAACACGCGCAATTGGGATGCGAGCTATGACGGCCCGCATTCCTTCCCGTACGACCATGGAGATGCCGGCGGACGCTGTGGTCAATGCCACCCGAATATGTTGACCGAGTACACCTGTTTCAGCTGCCATGATCAGGGCGAAATCATGGACCACCATGACGAGGTGAGCGGCAGCATCAGCAACTGCGTCGGCTGTCATGCCGGCGGAGACAAGGGAGACGACGACTGACCCCAGGCCGAATCGGAGAAATACAGCTCAAGGGAATCCAACCCTAGGCGACGAAGCATTTGTGGGATGAGGTTGCCCCGATAGAGGCAGGGCGAGGGGAGAGATCGCGACCGGTGGGGCTGGGTTACGCCTCAACCCCACCGGTCGCGAGGTCCACAGACTGCAATGGGCTTGCCGGACATCTTCATCCGGAGCGGCCTTGTCTCGAAGGATCTTTGTTGGGGATCACCTCGCCTCCCGGAATCAGCCGAAATCGCCGGGTTCGGCTGGCTCGGCAACCTGCGGCAGATCTGCTCGACTCCTTCACGCCTTCTACATGGCGGACGGGTAGCCTGATCGCAAAGCGGCGCGCCGATGCGCTGCGCCAGGGGGAATCGAGGTGGGAATCATGGTGAGGCGTGCTCTGTTTGCCGGTGCG
>CAZBJQ010000168.1:0-4689 GCA_964492235.1 uncultured Anaerolineaceae bacterium
GGGGCGTGGATGTACAGGCTGGGGTTGGTGGGGACCGTCAGATCGCGGATGATCTCATCGAAGTTGGCGCGGTAATCATCGGCCAGGAACAGCGTGTGCGAGCCCAGCGCCTCGTACGGTTGATCTACCCCCCAGAAGAAGCTGACCACCGAGCACGAGTAGCGCTTGCGGGCAAGTTGTTCGGCCTGCCCATCAGGGGGCAGCAAATCCTGGTAGACGTACGGCAGGTCGGCGTTGGCGAGGACAGCGTCGGCCTCCAGGCGCTGCCCATCCTCCAGGATCACCCCTTTGGCGCGTTTGCCGTTCAACTCGATTCGTTTCACCGCTGTATGGAAGGCGAATTCCACCCCGGCCTGTTGAGCGATCTCCATCAACGCCTCGACCACGCGGTACAGACCGCCTTTGGGATACCAAACGCCGTGAGCCATCTCGGTGTAGGGCATCATCGAGAAGGTCGCCGGGGCCTCGAACGGACTCAGCCCCATATACACGTCCTGAAAGGTGAAGGCGGACTTGAGGCGCGGTTCATCGAAGTAGGCTGCCATGTGACCGTAATGCTGCGACAAGGGCTTCAGGCTGAAGAGCAGAGGCAGGTTGCGCAGGTTGAAGAACTCGCCCGCCGTGCGGAAATCGCGATTGACCAGGTGCCGCATGGCCTGGTGGTAGTGACGGCGGCCTTCGTCCATGTAACGCAAGAAGCCCTGGAAGCTGCCTGGCTCCATGGCCTCCAATTGGCCCTGCATCGCCTTCAGATCGGAAGTGAGCGCCAGGCGGCTGCCATCATCGAAGACCAGACGGTAGCTGGGATCCACCCGCCGCAGGTCGAGCCTCTCATGCAGCGAGGTCCCCAGGGCGGCAAACTCGTCTTCGTACACGTGCGGCATGATGAAGAGCGTGGGGCCGGTGTCGAAGTGATGGCCGTCGCGGCTGAAACGGTTGCAGCGCCCGCCGGGACGGGCGTTCTTTTCGAGCACGGTGACGTGCAGGCCGCGTTGGGCCAGGTGGGCCGCGGCCGCGATCCCGCCCAGGCCGGCGCCGATGATGAGAACAGATTTCTGGTGCATGTCTTCACCTTACCGGTAACGCGGACGAGACGTAAGCCGGCCGGCGAGGGTTGAGCGCCATCCACAGCGCCCAACCGATCATCTCCACGCCGCGGCCGAAGCCTTTGCGTTCGGGGTATTGGGCCCGTAAGGACCAGCCCTCGCATTCAATGCAATCGAGGATCACTTCGAAGCGGCGGATGTAGGCATACCCAGCGATACGGCAGCGCAGGTTTTCTACCTGGGCAAGATAGTCTCTGCCCATCCGGAAGCAGGCACGTGCCTTGTGGACACTCTGCTTCACCCAATCCCGGTAGGCATTGCTCTGCACATCCCAGGCAGGAATACCGTGGGCGGCCAGCACCTCGCGGGGGATGTTGTAATAACCCGCTTCGGCATCTTCCAGCGCATCGCGCAGCATGTGGGTGATGTGGGCCCCGATAACCGCCATGTAACGCATCTCACCCTGCGGGGAGGCGGAGTTGTGACCGATGAAGTGATGCATGGCCTCGGTCACCGCCACCGCCAGCCACCGGGTGTAGTCGTTCAGCTCAGACTGCGAAATGAGCCGGCCGCGGCGGTCGGCGTCGAAGGCCATGACGGCCATCATGTTGCGGATGTAAGCCTGCAAGCCGCTGTTCGGCTCCGTATCAGATCGGATCAGGTCAGCCAGCAGGCGCTCTTCCGGCGTCGGATCGACCAGAAGTTGACCGCGATAGCCGCCGTTCATCAGGGCTTGCTGGCGCTTCACAAAGGCTAGGCGTTCCGTTCTGGGGCGCGTCTCCAGATCGAGCCAATCATCCACCCAGCGGAAGTAGGCGTAGGCCCGGTAGGCATCTTCCACCCGGCAGTCATCTACCAGGAAGCGAATGGTGTAGTAGGTCTGTTTGCCGGCGGCTCGAGTAACGGCCGCGGCCAAGGCCGGGTCAGACATGCGATGTGATTCCATGTTTGTCTCAACAACCGCTGACTCTACCATTTCTATACGGGAGCAGCCGTTCAAAGATGCGACTGAGGAAGAATGTCCGGGGATTTCCAGACGTTCTTAGGCTAGCTTCTCCAGCTGCGTAGTTGGCGCAAGGGACCACGCCCTTCCCGACGCCTGCGCCGCACCGCAGGTGCGGTGAGGACATCGGGACGATGTGCGGGCTTGGCAAGGGAGCCGCCCGGCGGCCCGGGCCATCCATGCTTCATTCTCGCGCACCTTGTCAGGCAACACGCCCCGCCCTTTCCGCCCGCCAGCCGAGCCGGGTTCCCCGGCCTGTTGCCTGGGCAGGTAGCGGGGTATTGCATCCCCAATCGCCGAAGCGCAAAGCGAGTGTGCCCAAGCTTTGGTTGTCCTGTCGGGCCTAGCCGTCCAGCAGCGCTTTCAGGCGCTCGGCCAGTTCCTGCGGCGAGAAGGGCTTGAGGATGTAGTCTACGGCGCCCATCTGCTGGCCTTGCACGATCTCGGCCTCCTGGCCTTTGGCCGAGAGGAAGACCACCGGGATGTGGCGCGTCTCCTCCCGCTGCTTGAGCTGCTGACAGACCTCGTAGCCGGTCAGCCGCGGCATGCGCACGTCGAGCAGCAGCAGATCGGGCAGCTTCTCAGCCGCCAGTTGTATGGCCTGCTCTCCATTGTCGGCTGTGATCACGTCGAAGCCGTTGTAGCGCAGCGTGAACGTGATCAGGTCGCGGATGTCTCGTTCGTCTTCTGCAACCAGGATGGTCTTCATTCCAGTTGACCTGCGGGAACCCGGGCCGCGTACAGCGGCAGGCTGAAGGTGAAGGTCGTGCCTTGACCGGGGACGCCGCTGCTGCTGACATGGATCTCGCCGCCCTGCATTTCCACCAGGCTGCGGACGATCGACAGGCCGAGGCCGGTGCCGGGAATCCCCAGATCCAGGGCGCGCTCGCCGCGGAAGAAACGCTCGAAGATGCGGTCCACCTCGCTGGCGGGGATGCCGATGCCGGAGTCCTTGATCGAGAACTCGAGATACTCCCCGGAAGGTCTGGCCTCGAGCTCCAGCCTGCCTCCGGCCAGGGTGAAGTCGACGGCATTGTCGATCAAGTTCTCGAACACCTGACGCACCCTCTCCGAATCGCCGGCGGCGGCCGGGAGGTCTCCCGCCGGATGCAGCAGGACATCCAGCGGCTTGTTCTCCTGCTGACAGCGGTCCAGGGCGTACTTGCGGGCCTGTGCCAGCAGATCGGCGGGCGAGAGCGGCTGCGGGGTAAGATGCGCCCGGCCGGCCTCGATGCGCGACAGGTCCAGCAGTTCGGCCACCAGCGCCGCCAGGCGCTCGGTGTTGGTTCGGATGACTTCGACGTAGCGCCGCTGCTCGTCGTTGAGCGCACCAACGGCATTCATCAGCAGGATCTCGGCGTAACCGCGGATGGAAGTCATCGGCGTCCGGAGTTCGTGGCTGACGGTTGCCACGAACTCGGATTTCAGACGATCGACCTCGACCTGGCGCGTGATGTCGCGAAAGCTCGACACCGTTCCCAGAAAACCGCTCTCACCCCGGATCGGCGTGACCTGGACGGAGACGATGCGTTCATCCTCGAGGTGGATGCGCTGCGAGACGGCCTCGGGGGCGGGGACACTTCCGTTGACGTCGGCCCAGGCCTGGACGGCCTGCGCCCATTCGCGGGCGGAGGGCCCGAACAGGCCGATCAGGCTGGTGGCCGGGCGTCCCAACATGTGCTGGCGCTTCACGCCGAGAATGCGCTCGGCCGCCGGATTCACCAGCGCCACCTGATGGGCGCCATCGGTCACGACGACCCCCTCGGCGATGGCTTCGAGCATGGCCCGGGACTTGCTGGCCTCGATCTGCTGACGGTGCAGGGCTGTGCTCAGCTGCTCCGCCTGATCGTTGATCAGCCGGTACAGCTCGGCGTTGGCCACGGCGACCGCAATGTGCTGTCCGATGGCACCCACCAGGCGAACCTGGCCCTCATCGAAGGCCGCCGTCCGGCGGCTCAGCAGGATCAGCGCCCCCAGCACGCGGTCCCCGACGATCAGCGGCACCGCCAGCGCGCTGTGCGCGGCATGCGCCAGGTCGCTCAGAGGAATCCAGCGCGCATCGGAGCGGAGATCGGTGATGGCGACGGGTTGGCGGTTCTCCATCACCCACCCGGCCAACCCCTCTCCCTGCCGGAAGGGTGAGGGCCGCCCGCCGGGCGGGATGGTCTCCTCCGGACCCAGCCAGGCCGCATGCCGCAGCGGCAAGTCGTCCGGCGACGAGAGCAGGATATCGGCGCGGTCGGCGACGGTCAGTCGACGCAGCAGGGCCAGTGCCTTGTCCATCACCGAAGCCAGATCGAGGGAGGAGGAGAACTCGGCGACCGTGCGCAGCAGGTCCTCGACCTGCCAGCCTTCGGCGCCCGTCCCGCCGGGCTCCGGCGGGCGCAGGGTACCGAGCTGGCGGGATTCGCGGCGGCCCAGCACAAAGGCGATGCTGGCAACGACCACCATTCCCAGCAGGGCTAAAGCTGCCAGCGCGGTGTCCACCCGAGGGCACTCCTGGCTGCTGCGTACGGCGTCGGTTGACGGGCCGCTGTGCAGGCAGCCTCCGTACCCTCAATGGAACCACGAAACGCCCGTGGCGGCGAATAGCTCTGCAGTCTGGCAGCCAGCGGCGGGCGGGGGCTTTGGTGGACGGAA
>CAZBJQ010000169.1:0-4583 GCA_964492235.1 uncultured Anaerolineaceae bacterium
CATCACCATCAACGGTAATAAGACGGCCCGCCCGATGACATCCAGATCACTGACAATTGAAACCAAGTTCAGCACACCGGTGATCAACAGCACCGGGATAATGAACATCCAACCACCCATGGTCGGCGTGCCGAGTTTGGTGATATGCCGCTGCGGACCTTCGATCCGGATCTGCTTGCCGATCTTGAGCAAGCGCATGATGCGGATCATAGGACCGCCCCAGATCACGGTCAGCAGAAAGGTAATGCCTCCCAAAGTGAGGGCAGCCGCCATGTCACTCACGGGATGCTCTCCAGCCCGGTGACGATTTGGTCCATGTGCATGCCCCGCGAGCCTTTGACCAGGACCACATCCCCCTCGCCGATGCGGGGGAGAAGGTATTCCACGGCAGCCCGGCTGTCCTCCACCTGGACGATTTGTCCCCCTGCCAGCCCTGAGCGGCCGGCCTCGTCGGCAATCCAGCGGGCCCGATCGCCGACCGTGACCAGCTGGTCGACTACGGCCGCGGCCCGCATCCCCACCAGGCGATGGCCTTCTTCCTCGTAGTCGCCGAGTTCGAGCATGTCCCCGAGGACAGCCGTGTGTCTGCCCTCCAGCTCATCGAGCAGGTTGAGGGCAGCGATCACCGACGGCGGCGCGGCGTTGTAGGTGTCATCCAGGATCAGGGCGCCGCGTGGTCCCTGCACGGCGACCAACCGCAGCTGGCTCTGCGTCGCCTGCAGCCCGTGGACAATCTCATCCCAGCGCAGGCCTTCCACCAACCCCACGGCTGCTGCCCGAAGGGCGGTGTGGACGGAGTGGCGCCCCAGGAGCGGAACGCGGACATGAATCTGATCACTTGCGTTGTGCAGCGTGCACCGCACTCCTTCCAGGCCCAAGCTTTCGACCTCATCCGCCCAAAGGTCAGCCTCCGGCGAGAGTCCGTAGAACAGCACGTCGGCTTTCGTGCGGGATGCCATCGGCCGCACCAGCGGATCATCGTGGTTCAGGATGGCAGCGCTCCCGGGCCCGGCGGGCAGGCTCTCGACCAGCTCGGCTTTTCCGTCGATGATCGCCTGCATGTTCCCGGCCCGCTCTAGATGGACTTGGCTGATGTTGGTGATCACCCCGACCGCAGGCCGCGCCAGCTCACACAGCAGGGCGATCTCACCTGGGACGTAGAACCCCATCTCGAGGACGGCTCGCTCGTGGGCCTCGGTCAGGCGGAGCAAGCTGAGCGGCAGGCCGATTTCGTTGTTCTGGTTGCCCGGGTTCTTGAGTATCCGGTACCGTTCGTCGAGGATGTCGGCAATGAGCTCCTTCGTGGTCGACTTGCCGACGCTGCCGGTGACCCCGATCACCCGCGTCCTCAAGCGCGCCCGCCAATACCTGGCCACCGCTTGCAGCGCGTCCAGAGACTTGTCGACGCGGAGACATACCGGGAGCTGGATCTCGCCCGGGATCGTCGGCCTTCCCCGCTGCCTCAGGTCTAGCAGGGCCGCCTGGCAGGCGGTGTCCTTCTCGATAAGAGCCGCGATTGCCCCGCGATCGAAAGCGTTCGACACATGGTCGTGCCCATCCGTCCGCTCGCCGGCCAAGGCCACGAACAGCGAGCCGGGAATCACCAGCCGCGAGTCGATGGCTGCATCCGTGATCACCTGGTCAAAGCCGGAGACCGCCAGACCGGTGAGCGCCTCCAGAACGATTCCCAACGTCAGCATCGGCGACGAGCCCAGTTACCCGCCACCTGCGATCGGCATCAATGCCGAATCGGGCGGGAGATTGAGAAGCACGACGACGCGCTTGGCCAGATCTCGAAAGACCGGAGCCGCCACGACGGAACCCCAAGGCGAGCTCTCGGGCTTATCAAGCCGGACCAGGATCATGAAGCGCGGATTCGGCAGCGGCCCCCAGCCGATGAACGAGGCGACCGTCCAGCGCGGGTCATAGCCGAACTCGCTTGCGATCTGGGCCGTCCCGGTCTTGCCGGCGATCCGGTAGCCAGGCAGGCTGGCGTGGGTCGTCTCACCCTCGAGGGAGATGGCCAGCATCTCGGTCAGCAGGCGAGCGGTGTCGGTGGAGATCGGCTTCCCCAAGACCGTCGTCTTCGGCGAGAACACCCCCTGCGCCCCTACGACCTGTCGAACGATGTGCGGCTGAACCATGAAGCCGTCATTGGCGATAGCGCTGACGGCCGCCATGAGCTGGATGGGGGAAAGGGAGACACCCTGGCCAAAGGCGTTGGTTCCCAGATCGGACTCGGTCCACGCTGGATCGTGTGGCGTCCGCAGTTTGCCGGGGATCTCCCCGGCCAGGTCGGCTCCGGTGATCTGGCCGATCCCAAAGGCCGACATGTACTGGTAGAACAGGGAGGCCCCGAGTTCCTGGGCGGCGACATGTGCCAGGCAAACGTTCAGCGAATAGCGCAGACAGCCGATCATGTCGACCGGCCCCCACCCTCGCCCGTCCCAATTGCGGATGGTATGGCCCCCGACCTCGATCTCGCCCGTATCGACGAACTGCTCGAGCGGCGTTACCACGCCGGCGTCGAGGGCCGCCGCCATGGTCAGCACCTTGAAGGTGGACCCTGGCTCGAACTGCCCGGCGACGCCGGGCGTGATGACAGGCTCCTCGTCTTTCTCGTCCTGGTCGTCGCCTTCGTCGGCGGCCTTCTTGTCTTCTTTCGGCTTGGGATTGTCTGTGCCCGGCAGCCAGGCATCGTAGTCGTTCGGATCCAGCCGCGGCCATGCCGCCATCGCCAGGATTTCACCATTGTGGGGATCCATCACGATGACCTGCCCCGATTCGGAGTCCGTGTCCTTGATCGCTGCATCGAGGGCCATCTCGGCCGCCTGCTGGATACCCGTGTCAAGCGTCAACACCAAGTTGACACCGGCCGGCGGGTCTGGGGCTACGCGGGCTTCCGGCGGTATGATCGGGCGTTCGATCGTGATCGGCCTGCCGGAGAGCCACTCGTCGTAGTAGCCTTCCACGCCGAAGAAGCCTTTGCCCTCCTGGTTGACAAACCCCAGCACGTGGCCCGCCAGCTTGCCAGCCGGGTAGACACGCCGGGGAGCGGGGACCAGGTCGAGGCCGCTCAGGTCAGGGCCGAGGGGATCATCCAGGAAGCCGAATAGGACCTCGGCTTCTTCTTTTTCCACGCTGATCGGCCAGGTCTTTCCCTTCTCATCCATTTGCGTTAAGCGCACGCGGAACTGGCCGAGTGAGATCCAATCGGTCTCGAGCTGCGCGCTCAGATCGTCAAAGGGCAGCCCCTGCATCTCGGCCAGGACCGTGGGGATGTCCTGCCGGCTTTGGGTGGTGAGCTGCCGGACCTCGATCTCGGCGACGTAACGGGTGGCATTGGTCGCCAGCAAGTTCCCATTGCGGTCATAGATGTTGCCTCTGGCCGGGACCAGCCGCTCGAGCCGGCCGGCCGAGTGCTCCGCCCAGTCGGCGAAGATCGGTGCGTACGGCCCGAACTGGACGCGAACAAGCTGGACCAACAATCCGAGGGCGAGCAGGCTGACGCCCACCATCATGGAGATGATGCGCACACGTGAGAGACGAACCGGCTGAACGACGTCAGCTAGTCCGGCGTCAGCCAGCGGGTCATCCATTCACCCAGCGTCTCCGTATAGGCCGGCGAAAGCCGCGTGGCGCCTTCCAACCGGGTGGTCGGCGGTCGCGGCGCGACAAACGCCGGCGGGGGAACGTAGCCTTCGACCTGCAGATAGAAGATCTCGTCCGGTTCGGCCGGTTCGTAGCCCAGCGACTCCGCTCGGTCCAGCATCCGGGACGGATTGGTCATCTCGGCATACTCGGCCGTGAGTTCGGCATTCAAGCGCTGCATTTCCTCCCGGCGATCCTCCAGGACAAGCACATCTCGTCCGGCGGCTGCCAGGCGGGCATTGACGGCCAGGTACAGCCCGGCCACTACCAGCAGCACGACGGAGACCAAGACCGTCCGGCTTGTGGCTCGAACCTGGAAGCGCCAGGGTGTTTGTCGGAAGGCCTGCTTCCTGCGCGCGGTCACTTGTGTCCTTTCGCCCGGGGCACGTCTCTTGCCATGCAAGGCTCATGCCGTCCCCAACCGCTCGGCGGAGCGCAGCCGGGCGCTTCGGGAGCGAAGGTTGCTGGCGATTTCCTCGGCTGACGGTTTGACGGCCTTGCGAGTTACCAGGCGCAGCCTCGCCTGGTGACCGCACGTGCACACTGGCTGCTCCGGCGGGCACAGGCAATCTTGGCTCTCCCGCCGCAGGAAGGTCTTCACCAACCGGTCTTCCAGAGAGTGGAAGGCGATCACGACCAGGCGGCCGCCGGGGAGCAGCAGGCTTGCCGCCTGGGTCAGCCCCTGCTCCACCGCCTGCAACTCGTCATTGACGGCGATGCGGAGCGCCTGAAAGGTCTGGGTGGCGGGGTGCAATCCGGGCCGCTTCGAGCGAACCGCGCCGGCAACGACATCCGCCAGAATCTTGGTCGAATGGATCGGTCGTCGGGCCGCGATCGCTCTCGCGATCCGACCGGCCTGCGGCTCCTCGCCGTAGCGACGGATCAAGTGTGCCAACGCCTCCTCCTCCAAGGTGTTGACCAGTTCGTCAGCC
>CAZBJQ010000170.1:0-4509 GCA_964492235.1 uncultured Anaerolineaceae bacterium
ATGTGCTCTCCTGCAGAATGACTTCGACCAGGCGCGGGTCTTTCCCCGTCTCACGCCCAAGCTCGGCGGCGCGAGCCGAGGCGGTTACCGCCTCCAGGTTGACATGCCGCCCCTCTGCCTTCGAAACTACCTTCTGGGTAACGACAAGGACGTCTCCCGGCACCAGCCGCACGCCCTCCTGCTCGAGGGCGTGCCAGATCAACTCAGCGAGGTCATCGCCGGGTCTTACGGCGGGCATCCCCGAAAGCGCAGTCAACTCCAACCGGGCAGGCACGCGGCTACGATTCCCCCTCCTGGAGGTGTTCACCGATGATCCGGATCCCGGCGCCCTTCATCCTGTAGCGGCGGTTGATGCCGATCAGCACCGAGGTCAGGCTTTCGGCGACCACGGCGTTCTGGAGAGGGCCCGCATCCCAGCCCGTCAACCCGAGTGCCTCCACCAGCTGCAGGACCTGGTCTTTGGCTTCCCTGCTGTCCCCCGTCACCAGGACATCACAGGCCGTGTCCTGGTCTTCGAGCAGGAGCTCGTGCGATATATTCTGAAACGCTGATACGACGTCCACCTCGCTTCCAAGCAGTTGCTGAGACTCGGCGGCGACGCTGCCGGCAGGTGGAAGCTGGACCTCGGTCAGCCGGGGGGGCATGGCGGGATTGGTGACATCGACCAAGACCTTTCCGCGCAGTTGTGCTCTGAGCCCTTCGAGCGCTTCACGATGGGCGCTGTAGGGCACGGTCAGGATGGCGATGTCGCAGGCAGCAACAGCCTGGGGATTGGCCAGGCCGCGGACCAGCGTCTCACCCAGGCGGGCATTGAGCGCCTGGGCCACCGCCTGCGCCTTCGCCGCATTGCGAGATCCGATGATCACCGGATACCCGGACCGCGACCAGCGGTAGGCCAACCCCTGCCCCTCCTTCCCAGTACCGCCAATGATGCCAAGGGTCAGAAGGATTCGCTCGCTCATAGCCATTCCATCTCCCATGCTAGTCGACCGGGACGAAGGTCCGGTACCGTTCCCACACAGCAGGCACTCGCTGGCGCGCCGCCGCTGCGATCTCGGCTTCGTCCAGGGTCAGAAGCACCCGGTCGCGCATCAGTACTCTCCCGGCGGCGATGGTTGTGGTCACGCAGGAGTCGCGGAAGCCGAACACGATGTGCCAAGGTAGATTCCCGGCGGTCAGGGGCGTCGTCGGATGGTAGTCAACCAGGATCAGGTCGGCCAGCGCGCCCGGCGCGATCACGCCGAGCGGTGCTTGCGGAAAGAACATGCCGGCCAGGGCGGCGTTGTTGTACACCGCCATCTCGACCAGCCGATCGCCCGGCATCCGTCTCGGATCGCGATGCCACACCTTGTGGAGCAGGTAAGCGGTCTTCCATTCCTCCCACATGGCATTCGAGAAACCATCGTTCCCCAGGGCAACACGGATGCCGGCCCGCATCAGCGATTCTACGGGCGCCACGCCCACACCGTTGTTCATGTTGGAGCGCGGCTGATGGGTCACCCACGTATCGGTATCTGCCAGCAGCCGGACCTCCTGGGCATCAACATGAATGGCATGCGCCACGATCGTTCGCGGGCCGAGTAGTCCGTGGTGGTGCAGCCGATCGACCACTCTCAGCCCGCTGCGGCCGAGGCTGTCGTACTCGTCCGCCTCGTGCTCGGCGACATGAATGTGAAAACCGACCTGCGTGGGCGCAGCGCGGCGGCAGGCCTCCAGCGTCTCTTCAGACAGCGTAAGGCTGGCGTGCAAGCCGAAGGTGGCGGCGATTCGGCCCGTACCGGGCAAACCCCCGCCAACGCGCCGAAGGAAACGCAGGTTCTCCTCGATTCCGGCTTGGGCTTTCTCCGGGCCGTCGCGATCGGTTACTTCATAGCACAAGACCGCGCGCAGGCCCGAGGCCTCAACCGCCTCGGCGATGGCATCCAGCGATCCTTCAAGAGCGTTGGGCGATGCGTGGTGGTCGATAAGCGTCGTCGTGCCGTGTTTGATCGCATCCACCAAGCAGACCAGGGCGGACACGCGGACGTCCTCCCGGTCGAGGGACTTGTCCAGCGGCCACCACAGCTTGCGCAGGATGTCCGGCAAGTCGCGCGGGGCGCGTCCGGGGATGTCCAGCCCGCGGGCGAATGCGCCGTAGAAATGCGTGTGAGCGCAGATGCTGCCCGGCATCAGGAACTGCCCCTGGGCGTCGATGACCTCCTCCGAAGCAGGCTTCGGCCGCGCCTCCGCTTGCAGAAGGACCTCGACGATGCGATCGCCCTCGATGCGCACAGCCTGGCCGTCGAGGATCTGGCTCGGCTGGTTCCAGGTGATGATCCGGGCATTAATGATCAACATCCCGTCCCCCTCCCTAGGAAGAAGACAGATCGCCCTCCCATGAGGTGAGGGTACGCAGGGTGGTCGGGGCAAGACCCTTACGACCGCACATTCGAGACCCTCTACTGAGAGGCAGCCTGTCCATCCTGTTTTCAGTCGAACACCGTCGGCTGGTCGGGATTCTGGCGGAAAGCAGCCAAATCGGCCAACAGGCGCGGCGTCGTTCGATACTGCGACAGCGGTTGCGGGAGAGAGTCCATCGGAAAGAAGGCGACCTCGGTCGTCTCCTCGGAAACCCTGATCTCGCCGCTTAGCTTCTCGCAAAGGAACACCAGCTTGTAGGCGTGGAAGAGTGACAGCGAACCCTGGACCCGGTTGGCATCGTAAACGCCTATCAGGCGGGTGGCGCGAACAGTCAGGCCGGCTTCCTCATACACTTCCCGCTCGACAGCCAGCGCCGGCGACTCCCCTACGTCGGCCCAGCCGCCCGGGAGAGTCCAGCCACCATCCATGGACTCGCGAACCACCAGCAGCCGGTCGCCAGCGAACACGGCCCCGCGCACATCCACCTTGGGGGTCACATAGCCTGGCTGGGCGGTGAATGCCGCCAGGGCAGCTTCCGTCGGCAGGTTGGAATGGCCTGCCACAATCTCGGCCGCAATTTCCAGCAGGCGTTGGGCGCGGCTGCGCTCGAAATCGTTTTGGGCGTAGTGGCGGCTGGTCTGGGCCAGGGCCTGGATCTCGCGGGCCCATGCCAGCCAGCGCGCCTCACGTACCGCGGCATCCACGGTCATGGCCTCGCCAGCTCCATTGCCAGCCAATCCTGATCGACGGGAAGCCGGCGCACGCGGACGCCACAGGCATGGTAGATGGCGTTGGTGATGGCCGCTGACGTGGGGATGCTCGTGATCTCACCGATTCCCTTGGCGCCGTAGGGCCCGTGGCTGTAAGGGCTCTCCACCAGGATCGAGGTGATGTCGGGCGAGTGGGTGATCGAAGGCATCCGGTACCGGCCGAGACGATCGGTGATCACCTTGCCCTGCTCCACGATGTAGACCTCGGTCAAGGCATTGCCGATTCCCATCACCACACCGCCCTCGACCTGCGCCAGCAGGCCCAGCGGGTTGAGCGCCCGGCCAACGTCGGTTGCGGCGATCACCCGCACCACCCTGGCCTCTCCGGTCTGCAGGTTGACTTCGACCTCTGCCGCCTGAACGGCGAAGCTGTAGGCAACATGAATGTCCGTTCCCGACCCGACCGGCTCGGTGGGTGGGGCGACGTATTCGTAGGCAATGCGCGTCGGACGTCCGGCGGCCTGCATCTTTCCGACCACCTGCGAGATCTCCATCCGGCGACTCCCCAGGACCACGTCTCCGTCTTCGAAACGGACTTCCGCCGGATTGACATCATACTCTTCTGCCAGGGCGGCGGTGGCCGCCTCTCGCCACAGCCGGCTGGCGATGCGCACGGCGTTTCCGGCCACAAAGGTCTGGCGGGAAGCAGTGGTTGGCCCCCCATCGGGCGTCAGGTCAGTATCCGAGAGCAGCACCCGCACCCTTGGGAGGGGCAGGCTCAGCTCTTCCGCTACGACCATTTGCAGAACAGTCACCAGCCCCTGGCCGATCTCGGCCGAAGAAGTGCGGGCCTCGGCCACGCCGTGCCGGTCAACCTCGACCTCGGCGCTTGCCTTGTCACTGGCGCCGCCGCCCAATCCGGTATTCTTGAAGGCAGCCGCAATCCCCCAGGCTCGCACTGCGTGTGGCTCACCTTCGACCGGGCGTGCAGTGAACAGTTCGCCGGGGCCGCCCACGCGCCGCACCTCCGCCTCAACCCGGTCCAGACACTCCAACAGGCCGACGCTTTCCGTCAGGCGCTGGCCTGTGCTGGTGGACTCGCCGACGCGCAGGGCGTTCCGTCGCCGGATCGTGAACGGGTCGATGCCCAGGGACTCCGCCAGCTCGTCCAGTGCGGACTCGACCGCGAAGGCGGATTGGGTCACACCGAATCCGCGGAAGGCCCCGGCCGGCGGGTTGTTGGTGTACACGGCGTAGCAGTCGGAGCGAACCCAGGGTACCGCGTACGGCCCGGCAGAATGCGTGGTGGCGCGCGTCATCACCTTCTCGGCCAGCGAGGCGTACCCCCCGGTGTCGCCATACAGCTCCGTGGCGGCGTAGCGCAGCCTGCCATCGCGAT
>CAZBJQ010000171.1:0-4480 GCA_964492235.1 uncultured Anaerolineaceae bacterium
AGATGGAGCGGGTGGAGTTGAGCCTTCCGCAGGCTTGGGAGCATCTGGCGCGAGGGGACATCGACCGTCACAACGATGTGATCGCTGATGCAATCCGGGAACAATGCGGCCTGCGGCCGATCGGCGGAGTCGTCCTGGCGCAGCTTTCTATGTCGCTCTTCTCGCTCTCGTTTGCAGATCCTGTGAAGGAATTCGGGATACCGGTGTGGACATCGGCTGAATGCGGATTCCAGCGCGTGCGAGAAGTCCTGAGCAACCGGGATCCGCTCTCCGGGCAGAGTGCTGCCAGGCGTTCCGCAGACAAGCCGGGATGATCGTTTCAGAAACGCGGCCAACTCAGGCCCTCCGGAGAGCTCCCGCAGGGTCTGGCCGGCGGGCAAGCGCCGCAGCTGGATCCGGCGCCAGCTTCCCGCTCAACGCAATCCGTCGTGATCGGTGCCTGCCCGGTCCCGCCGCATTGGGCAGTCTGCGGGCTTGGGGCGGTGCGGAGTGAAGCCTGGAGAAGGGCGTTTCAACTGCAAGGTGGTGCTCATCACCGGGGCCAGTCGAGGCATTGGGGAGGCGATTGCGCTGCGCTTCGCCGGTGAGGGTGCAGATCTCGTGCTGTGCGCCGATGAGGACCGGGTGGCATCCGTGGCGCAGGCCGCGCGTGAACTGGGAGCGAAGGCGCTGGATCTGGTCTTTGACGTTGCCGACAGCTCTCAAGTCGAACACGCCTTTGAAGCAGCCGACCGGGAATTCGGTCAGTTGGATGTCTCTGTTCATAATGCCGGCATGATCAGGATTTCCAGGCTGGCTGAGCTAGCGGAAGAAGAGTGGGACAGAGTGCTGGATGTCAACTGCAAGGGCGTCTTCCTGTGCTGTCAGGCAGCGGCGAAACGCATGATCCCGCGCAAGCAAGGCCGGATCATCAACGCCGCTTCGGGGCAGGCGATCCAAGCGCGTCCGTTCACGCCCCACTATGCTGCCAGCAAGGCGGGCGTGGTCGCGGTCACCCAGAGCCTGGCGCTCGAGCTGGCGCCGCACGGGATTACGGTCAACGCCTACTGTCCGGGTGTCATCGCAACGGAGATGTGGAGTTACAACGAGCGCGAATGGGGGCAGCGTCTGGGAGGGCTCCCGCCCGGCGAGTTCTACCGCGAAGTGGTGAGCCGGATACCGCTCGGGCGCGCCGGACAACCCGAGGATGTGGCCGGGCTGGTCGCCTTTCTCGCATCCGACGACGCAGCCTACATCACGGGCCAGGCGATCCACGTCAATGGTGGGTCCATCATGCGCTAGCCGGCCAGCCCTCCCGCCCCGGCTGGGGGAGGCAAGGCAGCGCAGTAGAGGGTAGCACATGCACGTAAGGAATTCGGCGAAGGGCGCCCGCTCACAGAGCCAGCGTGTGTCTCGCCGGACTGCTCAGGTCAGGCGGTGAGCAGCCGATCGTTCCAACGGAGAGGATGGCGCGAAGAACGGTAGCGGGCTTGACGGACTCGCTACAAGGAGCGCAGACGTGCGTCGGCGAGTTGCCCGTGTCTTCGCCCGGGCAACATCGCAGCGCTGGGGAAGTAAGGGCTTCGGGCTCAATCCTGAGGGAATGGAAAACAGCGGTTCATGCGGCTTCTGAGGAATCTTCCATTCCTGGCAGTCAGCGTCGGCCACTTTGTGGTCGACGCCTTGAATGGTCTACCCGCCGTCCTGTTGGCCGTGTTCAGCGTCTCGTTCGGTTTGACCAATGCGGCGGTTGGGCTGCTGGCAACGGTCTACGGTCTGGCTGGGGCGCTCTTCCAGCCGATCTTCGGTGCGGCATCCGACCGATTTGGAGGCAAGTGGCTATCCGTCGGCGGATTGTTGTGGATGGGCGTCTTCTTCGGTTTGGTCAGCCAGGCTCCGGGCGAGACTGCCCTATTCTTCCTGCTGATGGCCGGACTTGGATCCGGCGCCTTCCACCCGGCTGGAACGATGGACGCGGCGGACATCGGCCGGCGCAATCTGGCAGGGAAGGCGGCGACGGGAGCGGCGCTCTTCTTCCTGTTTGGGCAGGTCGGCAGCGCCTTCGGGCCGGCGGCTGGAGGCGCGCTGATCGATCGGGCTGGACCCGCCGGGATCCTCCTGTTGGCTGCCTTGTGCCTGCCAGCCGCCATGCTCGCGCTCCTGGCCCGACGTGGGCCGGAGTTGTCGGCGTCCGTTCCCACCGAGCAGCGCAAGGATTCCCTGCGAGACGCTCTCACCAGCATTCTGCGAATGGAATTCGTCCTGATCCTGCTCATGGCCATTCTCCGCTTCTGGGTCCAGGCGTCGACGCAGGCCTTCCTGCCGAAGTTGCTGATGGAGCAGGGCTTCTCATCGACAACCTACGGTGGGCTGGCAGGGCTCTTCATGTTGGGCGCGGCGGTGGGCGGCATCGCAGGGGGTATCCTGGGCGATCGGATCGGAAGCTACCCCATCATGCTCGGGGCGACCGCGCTGAGTGTGCTGCCGTTCTTCTTGCTGCCGGTCGCCTCCGGCCCGCTGCTGCCTGTGCTGATCGTCACGGCAGGGCTGCTGAATGTCGCTCCCCACAGCCTCCAGGTGACGATGGCGCAGAATGCCCTCCCCGGGCGCGGTGGGTTGGCTTCCGGGATGATTCTGGGCTCGATGTTCACGCTGGGTGGGATCGGAGTCCTCCTCACGGGGCTGGCTGCAGACCGGATTGGGTTGACTGCCGCCCTCCAGGCGAATGCCGTGCTGTGTGCCCTCGGGGCTGCGATCGGTGTTGTGCTCTGGGCCGGGGAGGGTCCAGGGAATCGCCGGAGGCTGAAAGGGGAGGGAGCCCTCCGGCCGGTTGAGAGTGTGGACCCATTCTCGGCAGGCAGTGCAGCGCGTTCGGGGAGCGGGTGACCGTGTTCGAAGGCAGGCATCACCCCAAGTATCAGCAGGCCGAGAATCCCGGCGAAGGGAGTCCCGGCACGCCTAGCAACGAACGCCGACATCGATCCGTCTCCGTCGCCGGGGAGGCGGCGGCCCGGATCGATGGCGGCGTACCCGAGACGATGAACTCGAATGGGAGGCATGGAGCACATGGAGCACAAGTCGTACTTCCATCGCGTATCGGCGCAAACGCCAACGCAGTTCTGGGTCAATAACCCGACTCGAGAGGAGGCTGACCTTGCACTGGCAGCAGGTGTGCTGGGCTGCACGACCAACCCTTCCTTCTGCCAGAAGATGGTCGACCATCCTTCTGAGGGACCCTACGCATTGGCGTTGCTGGACGAGGCCGTGCGCGAGTCGCGCACCGACAGCGAAGCCCAGGCGATCTTGCAGCGCAAGTTGGCGCGTGGGATCGCCGAGAAGTTCCGCCCGCTATATGAACGCAGCCGGGGCAAGCATGGGTTCGTCAGCATCCAGGGGGACCCGATCCATGAGCACGATCCGAACCAGATCCTCGAAGAAGGCCTTGCGAATCGGGAGCTGGGGGAGAACATCTGCATCAAGGTCCCGGTGACCCGTCCTGGGCTCAAGGCGATCGAAGGGTTGATTCGGCTGAACATCCCGGTCAACTCCACCGAGATCTTCGCCGTGGCGCAGGCCACGGCGTTATGTGAGCTGTACAAGCGCACCTGCGAGAAAACGCGCCAACACCCCAGGATGTACCTCTCGCACATCGCCGGCATCTATGACGACTTCCTGAAGCAGTACGCCGATGAGCATCGGATCGATATCGCCTCCGACCTGCTGTGGCAGGCGGGTTTGGCGGTGGCGCGCAAGGTGTATGGCCTTGTCGAAGAGCGCGGGTACAAAGTGACCTTCATTGGTGGCGGCGCTCGCGGGCTGCACCACTTCACCGAAATGGTGGGCGGGGATCTTGTGGTCACGATCAACTGGGTCGGCACGGCTGATAGGCTGCTGGAGGAGGATCCCCCCGTCGTCTACCGCGTCTACAATCCGGTACCGAAGCCGGTGATCGACGAACTCAATGCCAAGCTGCCGGATTTCCGGCGCGGCTATATGGCGCGAGGCCTGAACGTCGACGAGTTTTCTGAGTTCGGTCCGCTGGAGCTCTTCCGGGGATCGTTCATCAAGAGTTGGAAGCGCGTGCTCGGCCTGGCGGCCGAGCGCCGGGTGGCGCTGGGACTATCGAAGTAGGACGGATTGAAGGCAGAGCGCCGGCACGACACACCCCGGCGTTGGTGCATATCTTCGGTTGGGAGAGAGTTGCCTGTGAATGAAGCGTTGTTGGCGCTCCAGGATGCCGTTGTCGAGGGCCAGGCGAAGATCGTCGAGCAGGAGGTCCAGACGGCGCTCGCCGGGGGACTATCTCCGCGCGAGATCCTCGAGCAAGGCCTGATCGCGGCTATGACGATGGTGGGGGAGGAGTTCGAGAAGGGGGAGATCTACGTTCCGGAGATGCTTGTGGCGGCGCGGGCCATGCAAGCCGGCCTGTCCCTGCTCAGGCCAAGCCTGGTCGAGGCGGGGGTCGAGGCGGTGGGGAAGGTAGTCATCGGAACCGTCCAAG
>CAZBJQ010000172.1:0-4338 GCA_964492235.1 uncultured Anaerolineaceae bacterium
CCCCGCCCGTCGTCATTCGCACCAGGTCCCGGAGCGTTCCACGCGTTTGGAAGCGGGCAAGCGGCACAGGTCTCTCCCCAGGCACTCAGAGATTGGCTCCAACGTAGCCAGGGCTGGGTATCATATCATCTGCTTTCACGCAGTCTGGATGATATCTCAACTTACCTGACATAGGGCTCCGACTGCCGGGGCCCCGGATTCGGCCCAGACGCTGGGCCCCAGACCAGCCGAGCAGTGGCAGCCGGCGGCAAGTCCGCTATAATCAACAGCGTGACCTTGCCCAACTCACAAGGTCCTCCCTAGCCAATCCATGTCCTTCGTGCATCTTCACGTTCATTCCGAGTTCTCGCTGCTGGATGGGCTGAGTCGGATTCCTGCCCTCGTCCGTCGAGCCCAGGAACTCGACATGCCGGCGCTGGCCCTGACCGACCATGGTGCCATGTTCGGCGTGGTGGACTTCTATCACGCGGCCCACAAGGTAGGGATCAAGCCGATCATCGGGATGGAAGCTTACCTGGCGCCCAACGGCATGCGCGATCGCGACCCGGTCCGGGACGCACGTGCCTTTCACCTGCTGCTGTTGGCGGAGAACGACACGGGTTACCGCAACCTGCTCGAGATCGCCACGGCGTCTCAGCTGCAAGGCTTCTACTACCGACCTCGCATCGACCATGATTTCCTGGCGGCGCACGCCGCAGGGCTGATCTGCACCACGGGATGTCTGTCGGGTGAGGTGCCGCGGGCATTGATCGAGGGTCGCGAGCAGGCCGCCCGCAACAGACTCGATTGGTACTTCCAGGTCTTCGGGCGCGACCGTTTCTTCATTGAGCTGCAGCAGCACGAACTGCCGGAGCTCCCCGCCGTCAATCGCCAGCTGCTCGAACTAGGCGCGCACTACCAGGCGCAGTTCGTCGCCACCAACGACGTCCACTACATCAACCCCGAGGACGCCGAGCTGCAGGACATCCTGTTGTGCATCCAGACGGGATCGATCCGATCGGACCCAGATCGGATGCGCATGGCGGATCCCTCCTACTACCTGCGGTCGCCGCAGGAGATGATGTCTCTGTTTGGCGACGTCCCAGGCGCGATCCACAACACACTGGCCATCGCCGAGCGCTGCACAGTCGATCTCGGCTTCAAGGGCTACCGGCTTCCGGCCTTCCCGGTGCCGGCTGGCGAAACGCCGGCGGCGTACTTGCGCCGGCTATGCCAGCAAGGCTTGCAGCGACGCTACGAGCATCGCCACGCCGAACAGGAGTTGCACGACCGGCTGGAATACGAACTGGGCGTGATCTCCCAGATGGGCTTCGAAACCTACTTCTTGATCGTGTGGGACCTGTGCCGCCATGCCCGCGAGCACGGGATCTGGTACAACGCCCGGGGATCGGCTGCCGGCTCGATCGTCGCCTACTGCCTGGAGATCACCCTGGTCGATCCACTGCAGCACGGCCTGATCTTCGAGCGCTTCCTCAATCCGGGGCGCGTCTCGATGCCGGACATCGACCTCGATTTCCAGGATGACAAGCGGCACCTGGTGCTCGAGTACACAGCGCTCAAGTATGGGCGAGACCGAGTGGCGCAGATCATCACCTTTGGCACGCTTGGCGCTCGAGCCGCCATCCGCGATGTGGGGCGCGTCATGGATATCCCGCTGCCCGAGGTCGATCGAGTGGCGAAGCTGGTCCCCAATATCCCCGGCAAGCCGATGACGATCCCCGAGGCGCTGGAGAGCGTGGGCCCGTTCCGCGAGGCGGCCGAGTCGGCGCCCTACCTCAAAGAGATGGTGGACACGGCCGCCCGGCTCGAGGGTGTGGCCCGAAACGCCGGCACGCACGCCGCCGGCGTGATCATCACCGATCGGCCGATCACGGAGTACATTCCCCTGCACCGTCCGACCAAGGGCAGCCAGGAGGACGGGCCGATCGGCGCCGTCACCCAGTTTGAGATGCAAGTGCTGGACATGTTGGGCCTGCTCAAGGTCGACTTCCTCGGGCTGTCTACGCTGACCGTCATGCAGCGCGCCTGCGAGTTGATCCATCAGCGGCATGGGGTGGTGCTCGACATCCACACCATCCCCTTGGATGATCCAGCCACCTTCGACCTGCTGGGCCGGGGAGACGTGCTGGGTGTCTTCCAAGTGGAAGGCGCCGGGATGCGCCGCTACCTGATGGAGATGAAGCCGCGCAACCTGGCGCATGTCACCGCCATGGTCGCCCTCTACCGCCCCGGTCCGATGGAATTTATCCCGGCCTACATTCGCCGCATGCACGGCCAGGAGCCGGTCAACTACCGTCACCCGGCGCTGCAGCCGATCCTCGAAGAAACCTATGGGATCACTGTCTACCAAGAGCAGATCATGCACACCGCCATGAACCTGGCGGGCTACACCGCTGCCGAGGCCGACAACCTGCGCAAGTCGGTCGCCAAGAAGAAGGCGGAGGCCCTGCACCAGGAGCGCGATAAGTTCGTTGGCGGTGCTGTGGGGCAAGGCGTGCCACAAGGCACGGCCAACGCCATCTTCGACGACTGGGAGGCATTTGCCCGCTATGGCTTCCCCAAGGGGCATGCGGCCGACTACGCTGTGATCTGTGTCGAGACAGCCTACCTCAAAGCGCACTACCCGGTCGAGTATATGACGGCGCTGATGTCCGTCTTCCGGGACGACACGGATAAGGTCGCCCTGTACATCGCCGATTCCCGTCGGGTCGGATTCGACGTGCTTGGACCGGATGTCAATGCCAGCCAGCTGGACTTCAGCATCGAGGACCGTCCAGAGGGCAAACCCGCCATCCGCTACGGGCTGGCGGCGATCAAGAACGTCGGCGCCGGGGCGGTTGAGTCCTTCCTGAAGGCCCGGTCGGAAGCGGGGGCGTTTCCCACTGTCGAGGACCTGGCGCGGCGGGTAGACCTGCGCCATGTCGGGAAGCGCGCCCTGGAAAGCCTGGTGCGGGTCGGGGCGATGGACAGCCTGGGCGATCGCACGGCTATCCTCGACGTCCTCGACAACATCCTGGCGGTGTCTGCTGGCCACTTCCGCGCCAAGGATGTGGGGCAGCTCAGTCTGTTCGGCGCAGCCACCGGCGTGGCCGAGCATCTCGAGCTGCCGCCGCCATCGAAGAGCATCACCCGCCGGGAGCAGCTGAGCTGGGAGAAGGAACTGCTGGGGGTGTATGTCTCCGACCACCCGCTGACGCCCTACATGCATGAGCTGCGCGACCTGGTCACACACTACAGTGCTGAACTGCGGGAAGCGGAGCAAGGGGCGTCCGTATCTGTCGCCGGTGAGGTCAGCCGTATCCGCGCCTTCCAAACCCGGAACGGCCGTGAAATGGCGTTCCTAACGTTGGAGGACCTGCAGGGATTGTTTGATGTCGTGGTCTTTGCCCGGACCTGGCAGAAAGTCGCCGATTGGATCGAGCCCGGCGGCGTGGTTCTGGTGCGTGGTCGGCTCGACAGCGAACGCGGCGAACCCAAAGTGCTGGCGGATGAGATCACCCGGGAGATCCGCCTGGTCCGCTCGACCCAGCCGCCACAGCCTGAAGTGGATGAAGGTTGGTACGTCGCCAACGAACCGCTGGTCACCAGTGAAGCCGCCGCCGTGAGCATGGAAGCGGCGGACACCGTCGGAGAAGTGATCCCACCTGCATCGGCGCCCTTGTCTGGGCCGGGGGCCGTCCCAGCCGCGCCGACGGACCCGAGCCCTGGGCTTCCGCCCGGGGCCGTTCATCTGGAGGCCGGCCCGGCAATGGAAGACAGCTTCCGAGCATCGCCGGCCCCGCGCGGCGACGGCACCGAGCTGCACATGCTGACGCTCGTCGTCCGGTCGACCGGGGACAAGGAGCGTGATGCGCGGCGTCTGCGCCGCGTGCACGGGCTCCTGCTCTCCTATCCGGGGCGAGACCGGTTTGCCTTTCTTGTCTACGAAGCAGCGCGCCACTACTACCTGGAGTTCCCCAACGCCACCACCGGGTACTGCAAGGAGCTGCATTCGCAGTTGGTCACTCTCCTCGGCGAGGGCAGCCTTCGCATCGAGCCGCTCCGCTTCCAGTAGCGCCCTGGTGAGGCGCGCCAGCGGCGACCGTCCTTGCCCAACGGCAGCAACCGGCGGCAAGTTCGCCCGCCCACTGGCGGTATCGAGGTTGGACTGTGATGGGTCCCCGAGCGACGAGGAGGCTGATGATGACGCCCTCCCACCTGAGGGGAATTCCCTCAAGTGGTGCCTGGGGCTTCGTCCCAAACATCGCTTATTCAGTTCCATCCTCAGAGAGAGGCACATCTCATCAATCGGCTAGCAACCATGCCGTCACTTCATCCCCGAGGTCCTTGTCAGTGGTG
>CAZBJQ010000173.1:0-4236 GCA_964492235.1 uncultured Anaerolineaceae bacterium
ATGGCCTTGTCCTTGTCGTTCATTTCGCGGAACAGGCTCCCGGTGTCCTTGAACTCGTCGCTGACGATCGTGGTCACCGACACGCCGTTCTCCTCAAGGAACTTCTCCAGGTGAATGAACTGGCTGATCACGCCGATCGACCCCGTCAGTGTGTTGCGGTTGGCGAAGATCTCGTCGGCGGGCGCGCTGATGAAGTAGCCGCCGCTGGCCGCCATTTCCCCCATCGATACCACCACCGGCTTGGTTACCTTCAGCAGTTGCTGGTGGATCTCATCCGACCCGACTACACCGCCGCCCGGGGAGTCCACTCGCAGCACGATCGCCTTCACCGATGGATCAGATTCGGCCTGCTTCAGGAAGGCAACAATCCGGCCGCTGTACACCGTGCCGCTGCTTGTAGTCACACCGTCTGGGTCGCCGGAGACAATCACCCCCTCGACCGGGATCACCCCTACCGCCTCGCCAAAGCCGACCGGCTGATAGACCGTGCCTCTGCTCACCATGCGCCACAGCAACCCGCAGGCTGCCACCCCCAAGGCGGTGATCACAACCACCAGAACTACAATGATCCACGTTCGCCGATTCCGCATCGCAAACCCACCTTCCCCTGCCGCTCGACAAAGATCGCGTTCGGATGGGATGCTATCACACTCAGGGCGCGGAAGGGGTGACCGCGGCTCGTTCCTCCTCCGGCGTTCCAAAGGGGCCCCCCGGCTTGTCGGCCCTCGCCATCAGATGAAGGCCGGCGAGTGAGGCCAGCAGCAACAATAGGGCACCGACTTGGGCCTGGCGCACCCCGGCCAGGTACAGACTGTCGGTGCGGGACGCTTCGAGGATCAGCCAGCTCCAGGCCCGTTGGCCGGCGCAGGCCTGGCGCTTCTCCTGCAAAAGCACGGCCAGCAGGACGGCCGCCAGCAGGACGGCGGCTGTGCCCTCCCCGGCCGACAGCGCGGACAGGTTCACAGTGAGGCTGCCTAGCGGATCTTCAGGTAGATCGCGGCATCTTTTTGCACATTGCCCAGGCGCGCGGTCAGCCGGCCGGCCACAAGCGGGAGCAACAGCGGGTGGTCGGAGACATTCCCATCCAGGCTGGGCTCCACCGCATGCCGCCCGACTATCAGGCTGGCCAGCCAAAGCCCGAGCAAGGTCAACGATCCGGGAAGCCGGATCGCTAAAGGTCCCAGCCGCAGCACCGGCCTCACCTTACCCTCCCTCGTCCAGCAATGGCGCGACCGGGCTTTCCAGCGTGGCCGCGTTGACCGGCCCCCCTAAGGATGACTTCACGCATGACCCCGTCGCGGTCGACGAGGCAGATGCTGGGGAGCACCCGCAATGCGTATGCCCGGCTGACGGCGCCTTCGCTGTCCAGCCGAATCGGAACCGGCAAACCGAACTTAGAGACGAAGTCGTGCACCGCCGTCAGGCTGTCCTGATCCGTTGCGTCCACCCCCAGCACGACCAGGCCGGCCGGGCGATGGGCTTCGTGCGGTCGTTGCAGCGTGGGCATTACCGCCTTACAGGGAGGGCACCAGGTGGCCCACGAATTTACGGCCGCCACCTCGCCCAACAGGTCGGACAGGCGCAGGCGGCCGCCATCCAGAGTCTCGAGCTCGAAGTCCGGCGCGGCGAAACCTTCGTGCGGGCTGGGTATGAGTCCCTGCGCCGTCGCCTGCTCCGGATCGGCGGTTGCCACGATCCAGGCCGCATCACTGAAGAACACGCCCGTCATCACGCACAGCCAGTGGGGCCTGTCCCCAAGGCAGGCATCCACCTGCGGCGCCTTTCAATGTCCCCGACCGGGGTTCGGCGGGATCACGGTCCGCGCTTCGCCCGGCCGGGCAGGAACTTAGGGGGTACCGTGCCAACTCGATGCGGCGAGGCAGGGCATGCTGGAAGAGGTGGCGGAAGAAGTGGAGCGAAACACCGGGCTGTCCCAAAGGCAGCCCGGCCAAATAACATAGGAAACGCACGATGTGGGTTTGAGCCGCAACCTATCCCATTTGGAGTATTCCCCTCTGGTAGCAATAGGCTTCTTGGACAGCCATGGACCATCCTCGCCGCTCATTGGGACGGCCTCCGGTGTTCGCGCGAGAGGGCCACCTCTCCCCCGACGGGCTACGGTGCCACCAATCCGTGCGCCTCCAGGAGGTCTGTCGTCGAGAGGATCGCCTGGGTGGGACCGTCGGCGACAATCCGGCCGGCGTCGATGACAACCGAGCGAGCGAAGAGCTCCTGAACCATCCACAGGTCATGCGTCGAGACCAACATGGTTTGCGGCAGGTCGCGTAACAAGCTGATCAGTTCGCGCCGAGCTCGCGGGTCGAGCCCGGCGGTGGGCTCGTCCAGCACCAGAATCTCGGGATCCATCGCCAGGACGGTGGCGATGGCGACCCGCTTCTTCTCGCCGCCGCTCAGGTGATGCGGCACGCGTTCGGCCGCATCGGCCATGCCGACCGCCTCCAGCGCCCGCCGAACCCGCTGCTCGACTTCTTCAGCCGACAAGCCCATGTACATCGGCCCAAACGCCACATCTTCGAACACGGTGGGCGAGAACAGCTGATCATCCGGGTCCTGGAACACCAGCCCGACGGCACGGCGGACGTAGGCCAGATGCTGGTCATCCACCGGCTGCCCACACACACGTACCTCGCCTGTCATCCCACGCAGGATACCGGTCAAATGCAGCAGCAAGGTGGATTTTCCTGCGCCGTTCGGTCCGACCAGTCCGACCTTCTCGCCCGGGGCAACGCTCAGGTCGACACCGCGCAGGGCCTTCCGCCCGTCGGGATAAGAAAACTCCAGACCATGAACCTCGATTGTGTGGTGCATGGCCTTATCCCCTGTACGCCCGGGCCAGAACACCTGACAGGAGCAGGAGCACGGCGCCTGTCATCAGCCAATCGCCGGTGCGCATTCTGTGTCTGGCCAGGGCAGGCATCTGACCGTCGTATCCGCGCGCCACCATCGCCGCGTGCACTCGCTCGCTCCGCTCCAGCGCCCGCAGGAACAGGCTGCCGACCATATGGCCCGCCACCCGTGCCTGCCACAGCACAGGTGGCTTTCCCTCTCCGGGCGGCCTGGCTGCGCGGGCGGCACGGGCGCGCAGCATGCGCGCCGCTTCATCGGCCAGCACGAACAGATAGCGATACATGAAGCCGATGGTAGCCACCAGCGTCCGCGGCAGCCGCATCGCCCCCAGCGCCCAGAGTAGGTCGGGAAAAGGCGTGACCGCCGTCAACAGGATGGCAGCCTGGACGGCAATCCAGGAACGGAACAGCAGGCTGAGGAACCGCTCCACCCCCTGGGATGTGACCGTCCATCCCAGGACAGGCAGCGCGAAGATCACCTCACCGGGAACGGTGAACAGCAGCGGAACGGCCACCAGGACGAAGGGCAGCACAACATACGATCGGCGCAAGGCGAAGCTCAGGCCCAGCCGGCTGGCAAGCGATGCCAGCAACACAACCACCAGCAACATTCCGAATCCCAACCAGGCTCCCACCGGCATCAGGCTGCAGGCCAGGATAAAGAGCACGGCCACCACCACCTTCACCCGGGGGTCCAGGTGGTGCATGGCGGACGGCCGCGCTTGGTACTGGTCGGTCAGGTCGTAGTGCATTCCCTAGCTGGTGGCTGCCTGGCGGCGGGTCGCCAGCCGCCCAATGAGAACCGCACCCCCGAACACAATCAGCGTGCCGATTGCTACGGCGATGATGGTCGTCACGGCCGGGTTCGAGATAAAGGGGATTGTGTAGTCCGGCAGCAGTTCATAGGGTGACGAAAGCGCCAAGCCGTGGAAACCCTGTTGCTCGGCGACGAACTCCAGACCGTCCGGGCTGGATGAGGCCAGCGGAGAGAACAGGGCAACCAGGAGGGCGAGGCCCAATCCCACCAGGACATAGGACGCGCTTCGCTGACCCGGGGCCGCCTCTCCTCCCTTCATCACCTCCGGCCGGGCAGCCAACAGCAGGCCGACAGCGGCGGCAGTGATCAACCCCTCACCGATGCCGATGAAGGCATGCACCCCGGCCATGGCCGAGACCGCCAGCACGAGGGGCGATGTCCCCGAGGCCGCCAGCTCCAGCGCCGTGGCGACGGACGCCAGCATGACCGAGATCCATCCGGCGGCGAAGGACGCAGCCAGGGTGGCGACTCTCGAGACTCCGCCGAATCGGCGAGCGAGGCTGTAGGTGAAGTAGCCGGTGAAGGCGGCGATCACACCCATGTTCATGATGT
>CAZBJQ010000174.1:0-4232 GCA_964492235.1 uncultured Anaerolineaceae bacterium
TGCGCCGCGGTGCCGCATCAGGGCCGTCAGCAAGTCGAACTCGCGCGGCGCCAGGGGGACTTCGGCCTCCTCGAGCCAAGCGCGGCGCGCCGCCACATCCAGTCGCAGGTTGCCCGAGACCAGTTCGTCCGTCGGTTGGCGCTGGACCGCACCCCGGCGCAGCGCCGCCCGCACCCGCGCCAGGAATTCCCCCAGCGAGAACGGCTTGACGATGTAGTCGTCGGCCCCGGTCTCCAGCCCGATGATCTTGTCAGTCTCGGTCCCGCGAGCCGTAAGCAGAAGGATGGGCACGCTGCTCTCGCGCCGCACAAGGCGACACACCGTCAGGCCGTCAAGCTTGGGCAGCATCACATCCAGCACGACCAGGTCGTGGGAACCGGCACGCGCCAGCTCCAGGCCTGCCTCCCCATCTGCCGCGGCTGTCACCTCATAGCCTTCGGCGCGCAGGTTCATGGCCAGCGTCTCGCGCACAGTGTCTTCGTCTTCCACCAGAAGGATTCTCGCCACAGCCGTGATTATAGCCGTCCGGCGGTCGGGCTTCAGCGCCGCGAGGGGCTCAGGACACCCGGTTGATCCGGGTAGTAGTGTGCCACGGGCCAGCCGGGGTAGGCCTGGCGCAGACGGGCCTCCGCCTGAGCATCGCGGTCCCAGGTCACCAGGAAGCCGCCGTCCTCAAAGGGTGGCGCCAGCAACATCAACGTCACGGCTTCTGTCCAATGGCGGATCGGGTTCACGAGAATGAGCCTTCCCTCCAGATCCGGCGTCTGCAGGAGCCCATCCGCAAGCGACGCCGAGACCCCATTCAGGCCGTGCAGCCCTCCAAGCCGGACCGGGAGGTAGTGGCTGCTGTTCAGGGCCACAAGCACGATCATGGCCGTTGAGATCCCCAGCCGGCGGCCGTGTGCCCAGCGCGAGGTGCTTGGGGCGACCAAGCCGCCGAGCCATACGATTCCTGCCGCACTGGCCACCGCCAGGGCTGGCAGCGATTCCACGTAGTAGCGAGGACCATACAGCCAGGCTCCCACCCAATAGGCACCGTAGGCCAGAACCAAACAGGGGAAGATCGCCAGGCACAGGCAAAGGCCGAGGCTGCGCCGGAGCCACCACAACCCGAACGGCACAAACAGCCATGACAGGTAGGGCCAACCGAACAGATCATGCTGCAGCGTCCACAGGCTGAAGCGAGAGTTGAGGGACGCCCACTGCAACGAATGTCCACCGGGCTGTGGTCCATGGCCCGGCCCGAACCCGATGCGGTCATACGCCCACCACAGGGTGTATGGATTGGTGGCGGCATTGCCGGTGACGGCGAACTGCCACAGCGGTAGCAGGAGCGACACGCCCAGGGCCAGCAGGGCCAGGGCGGCCATCTCCTTGCGCAGGCGGCTCGGGCCCTTCACCATCAGCCAGATAGCGTGCACCACGAAGGGGAAAGCCACAGCGGCAGCCGTCAGCGGGCGTGTCAGCACAAGCAATCCGAGCGCCAGGCCGCCGGTCGCCCATTGCAGCCAACGTGGAGGACCTCGCTCTGCGCCCGGTTCTCCGGTTGGGACGAACAGCTGCAACCAGGCAAGCGTCAACACCAGCGTCAGGAAGAGACTCAACGGGTGCGACATCAGCGACCCGGCAAGCATCAGGAACATCGGCGAGCTCGCCACCAGCAACGCCGCAATCAGTCCAAGGCTGCGTCCTCCGATCCGGCTTCCCAGGCGGTAGGTGAGCCAAACGCACAGGCTCGCCAGGAGCGCATTGACCAACGCCGGGGCGTTGAGGCGTGCCCCCAGGGAGAGCGCCGCCGGCCAGCCGGGAGGGTACTTGCCGAATCGCCAACCTTCGAAGTCGACGACGAAGGGGACGACGAAATACCGGGGCTCGGCCGGCGAGGGCAGGCGCAGTTGGTCTTGGGCCATCACCTCGGCCTGCCAGAGGTTGGCGAACTCGTCTTCGATGTGGGGAAGGTTCTCATAGATTCGAGAGGCGATCAGGAGCGAGGCAGCGAGTGAGAGCAGCGCCAGACAGGCTCCCAGTCGGTCCGCCCAGCGAAGGCGCAAACGTGTCACGGCCGGCGCTGGGCCCCCAGCTGCTCCAGCGCCCGCAATCCGACCTGATGCAGACGACCGTTGGAGGCCAGCACGCCGATGTTGGCGGTCAGTTCCCGCCCTTGGCTGAAATCGAGCGGGTAGCCACGCAGATCGGTGACCTTGCCACCGGCCTCCTCGACCACAATCGACCCGGCGGCCTGATCCCAGATCTTCTCTCGGTAGTCGGGGCGGATGGGTGAAAGCAGGCGGAAGAGCAGCTCGCCTTCCCCCAGCGCCAGGCGGGCGTATTTCGCTTGGCTGTCCATGCGAACCGGCGGCGCCTCGCTCTCCAGCCAGCGAGCCAATCGATCCATCGTTCCCTCATCGGTATGCCCGGGCTCGAACGAACGTAGCAATCTGGCCTTCTCGGGGCGGGCTTCCTTAGAGACATGCAGCTGCTGCCACCCGCCTCCAGCCAACCCACTGATCCAGCTCCCCTCACCGCGCGCGGCCAGGACAACGCTCCCCTCCCCGTCCGGCGGGCGGCCCGGTCGGTGCAGGCGAGGGCAACCCAGACCGCCCAGGATCACCTCCCCGGCGGAGATCAGCGCCAAGGCGACGACATAGTGGTCGTTGCGCAGAAAGCCTTTCGTGCCATCCACCGGGTCGAGCACCCAGTATGTCCCCTGGGCGTCCCCCCGGCCGAAGTCGATCCAATCACAGACTTGGGCCTCCCCGGTCCCTGGCATCAGTCCTCCGACGTACCGCGCGACCACACGCGACATGTGTGCTGGACCCCTGCGCAGCGTCTGGCTGTCTTCCTCGGCGATCAGTCGATCCGCCGGGAATCGCTCGGCCAACATCCGGCCGATGACGGCCTGCACCGCGTAGTCGGCCACGGTCACCGGAGAATGATCGGCCTTCGGCAGCGAGCGGATCACTCGTTCCTGCTGTACTCGCCGCGCCAGCTGCGCCCCGGCGCGCAGCGCCTGCAGCGCAAACTCCGCCTGCGGCAGACAGGTCCGGAAAGGGATATCGCTTACGGACATGAGGGAGTTCATTGCGTAATTCACGCTGCGGGACCGTCGAGATGCGGCGACTACAATTGTAATCACGCCCGTTCCAGGAGGTCTGCAATGCGCTCTGCCCGCCGGTTCGGTTTCCTCGTGTTCACGATCGCGCTTGCAGCCTGTGCCGGCGATTCGCCCCCGGCTGTGCAGACGGCCGCAGTGCAGACCGTGGCCGCGGTCATGACCTCTCAGCAGGCGGCTGCCGCCCCACAATTAACCCCTTCGCCCACGCCTGTCCCAGCAACCACACAGCCGGTCATCACTGCCACAGTCGCTCTCGCCGTGCCGGCCATACCCGATGCCAGTGGCTATGCCTGGGCGGAAGTGTTTGGCGGGCTCGAGCGGCCATTGGACTTACAACACGCCGGCGATGATCGCCTGTTCGCCGTTGAGCAGCCGGGCAGGATCTGGGCGTTTCGGGAGGGCCAGCGGCTCGAAGGGCCTTTCTTCGATCTGCGCGATCGAGTCGGATCGCAGGGCAACGAGCAAGGACTGCTGGGACTGGCCTTCCACCCGCGTTTCTCCGATAACGGCTGGTTCTTCGTCAACTATACCGATCGCTCCGGCGACAACGTGGTGGCACGCTTCAACCTGACCTCCGACGCCGACCGAGCCGATCCGGCCAGCGAGAGGCGGCTGCTCTTCCTCGACCAGCCGTATCCCAACCATAACGGCGGTGGGTTGGCGTTCGGACCGGATGGCTATCTGTATATCGGAACCGGCGACGGGGGCTCGGGCGGGGATCCGCTGGGCAATGGACAATCTCTCAACACGCTGCTGGGCAAGATGCTACGGATCGACGTCGACCTCGGCCAACCCTATGCGATTCCACCCGACAACCCGTTCTCCGGCAGCGGCGAGGTGTCCCAGGAGATCTGGGCATCTGGGCTGCGCAATCCTTGGCGTTTCGCATTCGACCGGGCCTCTGGCGACCTGTACATCGGGGACGTCGGCCAGGGCGAATGGGAAGAGGTCAACTGGCAGCCGGCATCCTCACCTGGTGGCGAGAACTACGGCTGGAATGTGCGAGAAGGGCTGCATGCCTTCACCGGCGATTCGGCGGCGGGCATGGTCGAGCCGGTGGCCGAGTATGGTCATGATCAGGGATGCTCGATCACAGGCGGCGTGGTCGTGCGCGACC
>CAZBJQ010000175.1:0-3795 GCA_964492235.1 uncultured Anaerolineaceae bacterium
AGAGCCGGACTGACAGGCTGATGGAGGCTGCTCCATGTTCGACCGCAGGGTCAGTGCTTAGTGCGCTGCGGGGTGGAAAGCTGGCCTCGACCGTGGACAGCCTCTCCTACTGCACTGAGCGCTTCAGAGTTCGGGTCGCTAATCGTCGTCGTGAATCCGATCTACCCCCCGCCTGACAGATTGCGACACGTCGTGCCCTGCGCCGGGCCGGGATCGGCGGCTCCCGAAGACAATCCCGATGATCATCAGGACCATGCCGACGGCTCCGATCAGCCAGCGGGCAGTGCCGGGGACGGAGGCTGAGGTCGCCGTCGCCGGGTCGGCGGTCGACGCGGGCAGGCGGGTTAACGGCGGCGGGGGCGCGGTGGGGGATCGGCCAGCGGGAGTGCTCTTCGTGCGGGTGGGCGTCACGCCCGGCGACGACGAAGGCGTATGGACGGTCGCGGGTCGAATCACCAGCCGGTCCCCAGGGTGCAGCACCGCGTCATCGCTCAAGCCATTCATCTTCAGCAAATCCGGCAGTTCGACATCGTACACAGCAGCGATGGTCCACAGGGTCTGGCCGGGCTCGACCGTGTGCACGATCGATCCATCGGGCAGGGGGGTGGAAAGCAGTACAGGGAGCGCTCCGCTAGGAGCAGATGTGCCGGCAGCCGCGACGGGGACGGTTGACCGGGCACTGATGCCTCCGGCGACGTACCCGGTGACCAGCGTATAGAAGTACCTCCCACCGGACTCCCCAGCCGCCGCTCCCACGTCTCGGTAGTTGGGGCCGGTCATCGTGTTCATGTGCGGAGCATCCCCCGTCCACCACTCGACGGCCTCCGCCGGCGCCAGCCCGGTACCCATGGCGATGTTCTCCGACACGAACACCGTGGCGCCGCCTCCATAGCCGGCAGCGATCGCCTGCTCTCGTGGGCGTGATCCGTCGCGTCCGTAGTGCGTTATCTCGCCGATCGAGATGCTGTAGTTGTTCTGTGCTTCGGCGACGGCCATCAGGATGGGATCGACGTTGAGTGGCTCCATCCCGTTGGCCGCCCGCAGCGTATTGACGGCATCGATCAACTCCGAGGCCTGATCGGGGGCGGGCGCCGCCGCGGTCGCCGGCACCACAGCCACGGCAACCGTGCCAGCCACAACCGCCCAGGCAAACGCCATCAGAAAGAGGTGAGCGAAGGGCAAGCGGCGACGTTCAGGGCATAATGCGTCGTTGGCTGAGGTCGAACGCGTAACCGTCCCGCGCTGCCCGGCGGGCGGGAGTCGGGTTTCGGGATTCTCGGGGGATCCAAAGCGCTGCTGGATCATGTTGGCGTCCACCTCGGTCTTGCTGCGATCGGCGGCATCAGCCGAACCACCCCCGCCTTGCCTCTGCCGATCGCCTCACGCCCGGAGCTACTCAGCCTCCGTAATCCATCTCGGCACGTCGAGCGACCCGTGGCTCCCACGAGGCTCGCAGTCGGAGACGAACCGGGCCCGGGTCGTAGGTGATGTCATCGCCGAGGGACTCTGTTGGGGGTGCCCGAGGATGTCTCTCGGTCGCTGGCGGCAGCCCTGAGTGCGTCTATCGCAGCTTCACCTTCCGCTGGGGTGGGTGAGCCGCCTCGTCTCGCAATCGAATCCTTGAGCCCCTGGGTGCCTTCGCGGTCGAGGCGGGGGCTGGCCTGCGCACGAGGCTCGCACCTCTCCGAACCGTGCCAGGCAGGAGCAGCAGGGCGACAAGGCCGGCCAGCAAGCCGGCGAACAACGCCCACGATGCGGATGCGGCCACCTCCGGCAGGACGCCGCCCGGGTTGTAGACGGCCTCGCCCACGGCGGCGCTGTCTTGCAGCTGCACGGTCAAGGTGCGATTGACCCCGTCACGCAGCAGCAAGTCGGAAGTATAGGTAATCCTGTATTCACTCTGCAGCGCTCGCCCCAGCCGCTGGTACAGGTCCCGCAAGGCTTGCCTGTCCGCTGTCACCCCGTAGATGCCTCCGGCGCGACCGCTAAGCTCGCGCAAAGCTCCTTCGTCCAGACCGGCGAAGGAGACACCCAGCTGGTTGGTGTCGCCCAGACCGATGGCCGAGATCGACAATCCACCCTCGCCGATGCGGTCGAGGACCGTGTCAAGCGAGTCCTTGCTCGAGTTGTCCATCCCGTCTGTCAGGGCGATGATCGCCTTGCGACCCTCGATCGGTTCGAGAAGTTGGATTCCTCGGGCCAGGGCGTCATACATTGCGGTGTCGTCCTGTGTCACCAGGCTGTCGATGGATTCCAGCAGAGCCTGGCGGTTCTGGGTGACCGGCTGGACCAGGTCGTTCTGGACGGCAAAGGCCAGAACGCCCGCCTGGTCTCCCGGCCGCATTTGCTCGACGTAGGCGCCCGCAGCCGATTTGGCCGCCTCGAGCTTCCCGTCCACCGCCATGCTTCCCGACACGTCGATGACCAACAGGGTCGTCAGCGGCCCGATCTCCCCCTGACCACTGATGGCCTCCGGCTGGATGAGGGCGCCCTCCTCGAACAGTTGCAGCCGATTGGCTTCGACCGGTACCGGCTCGCCCGAGGCGTCTGTCACCGAGAGGTACACCTGGATCGTCGGAAACTGAGAACGGTCCACCTGGGTCACATGGAGGATCGGATTGTCCTCCGTTTGCCCGGCGGTCTGAGGGGAGGCCAGGCCCGGCGCGCAGGCGATGGCGCCGATGGAGAGCAGCGTCAGCAGGCGTGTGACATGGTTTCGCATCGCGTCACCTTCTCTCGTGATAGACCAACTCGGTGTTGCCCATGCGGATCTTCTGCCGGTCGGAGAGCTCGGCCAATTCGACCTTGCGGTTATTGACGAAGGTGCCCTTCATGCTCAGGTCTTTGAGGTTGATGTGGGTACCGGCACCCGTCAGCATGGCGTGCTGCGGCGCAATGTCGGGATCGGGCAGGGCGATATCCGCCTTGAGAGCATTGCTGCCCAGGATGGCCGCCGGCCCGCCGGACTTCAAGTACTTGTCGAGGACGAATTCCGCACCTTTGAGCTTCCCCGTAATGACTTCTAGCCATGCCTTCGAGAGCAGAACTGTGATCAAGGCGATGAAGGCCCCGACGCACGCACCGAGCAGCACCAGCCCGGCTGCCTTTCCGACCAGGGGATTGTCCAACTGCCGCTGGGCCGCGACCAGTAGTCCACCCCCCAGGACGCCGCCCAGCAGTCCTCCCAGGGCGCCCTTCCAGCTCTGGGTCTTGCCGGTGGCGCCCTCGGCCAGGCCGATCAAAAGTCCGAACACTCCCCAGCCCAGGATGCGGCCGAGGGCATCACCTCCCGCCAGCTGGAAGGCAGCCTCGCTCAAAGGCAGGGCGATCGCCCCCGCCAACAGGCCAAGCGGGGCTGCGTACAACCCGGCGCGCACGGCCCGCATCGGGCTGAGGGTGACAATGCCTTCGGTGGCCCCGATCAACAGACCGATGCTCAGCCCGACCACCCCGCCTATGATGGCCTCATTGAGATAGAGATAGGGCGTGAAGGACAGGCCCAGCAGGTCACTGATCCGCCAGGCGATCAAACCTCCAATCGCGCCGGCGATTGCGTAGTAGTACGCCCGCATCGGACGGCTCATCTAACTGCCTCCTTCCGCAGTGGTCACCTGCGCTTGCCTCAGATTGGTCCACACCATCAAGCTACCTCGTCCGTCGCGCAGCAGTTCGAAGAACCCGGCATAGCTGCGCGGGTCGAGCCGTCTGTTACCCCGTCGCACGAAGAAGCCCGCCGCCCGGGAGGCCGGCTCGATGACCAGAGCCACCTGCCATGGGTCGGAGAAGAAGTGATCA
>CAZBJQ010000176.1:0-3784 GCA_964492235.1 uncultured Anaerolineaceae bacterium
GAGCGAGGAGCCAGTCAGGTTCCCCGAGCCGAGAGGCAAGTCCCTTCGTCGCTACATTCTGCTGCCCGCCGACGGCAAGTCCGCAGCCGAATTGGATTGGGCCGCGCTCAGCCGGCTGGCGGTCGAGAGCGACACCTCGATGGGAACATCGATCGAGGACGCCGCCCGTTCTTCCGAAGTCCTGCTTGCCGGTCCCGAGGCGCTCTACGCTGCGCCGACCCTGCACCGGTTGCACGTCATGGGCTGTATCGTCCTTCAGCAACACAGGGCGGCTGTACCCAGGCCGAATGCACCACAACCCCACGCGGCCTGCTCGTCAGGCGTGGCGTGATCCTCGCGGAGTAGACCATGAGTGATTGGTTGGAGACCGTGTTTCCGAAAGCCAAAGAGCCCGATGACGATCGCATCGGGCGGGCGATTGTGAAGGTGCTGGGAGTGGGCGGCGGCGGCTCAAACGCCGTTAACCGCATGATCGAGCTTGGCCTGACGGGCGTGGATTTCATCGCCGCCAACACCGATCGTCAAGCCCTGACGGCCAGCCTGGCGCCAACACGGCTGCAATTGGGCCCGCGAGTCACACGCGGCCTGGGCGCCGGTGGAGATCCTCGCATCGGCTCGGCTGCCGCCATGGAGAGTAGCCGTGAGATCGCCGCCGCGCTGCGCGGTGCCGACATGGTCTTTGTGACCGCCGGCATGGGCGGCGGAACCGGAACCGGCGCCGCGCCCATTGCCGCCGAGATCGCCCGCGAGATCGGCTGCGTCGTGGTGTCCGTCGTCACCTTGCCCTTCACCTTCGAAATGACCCGGCGTGCTCAACACGCCCTGCAGGGCGTCCGCGCCCTCCAGCCGCACTCGCATACCCTGATCACTGTCCCCAACGATCGCTTGATCCAGGTCGCGCCCCGGGAGATCAGCCTCGAAATCGCCTTCCGCCTGGCGGATGATATCCTGCGCCAGGGCGTACAAGGGATCGCCGAGCTGGTCACGCAGGCGGGCTTGATCAACGTTGACTTCGCCCACGTTCGGAACCTGATGCTGCGCGGCGGCGGCGCCCTGATGGCGATCGGGATCGGGGAAGGACACAACATGGTTCGGGTCGCCATCCACCAGGCGCTGCACCACCCGTTGATGGCTATCGACAGCCTGGAGGGCGCCAACGGGGTCCTGATCCACTTCACCGGCGGGGATGATCTGACGCTGCACGAAGTCGGCGAAGCGGTGGATGACCTGCGCACATCGCTCTCGCCTGAGGTGGATCTCATCCTGGGCGCGAGCACCGATCCTGCCATGACCGGACGCGCTCAGGCCATCCTGATCGTCACCGGGATCGGTGGCAAGCCGGTCCCCACCCAGGAGACGCACGTGGTTGAGGCCGCCGTTCTGGAGCCGATCAGCGTTCAAACCGGGCCGGCGATCGACGAAGACAACCTGGACCTGCCGACGTTCCTACGCCGCCGGGTACACGTTTCATAACCGCGGAGGTCGAGCGTGGATGCCAAGAAGATCGACACCGTCTCCAAGCAGGTTCACCGGACGTACCCGGAAATGAATGGCAGTCCGCCGTCGGTCAAACGCCAGGCCAATCCTACGGACGGCTCCGAGACCTTCCTGTTGACCTATCGGGGGAAGGCCAGCCTCCCCGGCGGGAAAACCCTTAACCGCATCGTCCGGGTGGTAACGGACTCGGCCGGGCACATTCTTCGCATCAGCACATCCAAGTGACGCCATGCAAAGCGGATTCGACCATTCGCGAATGACCATCGAGCTGCGGTTCTGGCAGGTGGTGGCTGCTTCGACCGGCGCCGCCTTGAGCTGGCGCGACCGTCTCCGCCGGCTCCAGCCGTACCTGGTATTCCTCGGGGGCGGCGCGGCGACATTCCTTCTTGGCCGCGTCGCCGGTCGTCTGCTGCTCGCCCTCTTCGACTGAACCGCACCGGCTACCGGCGGGTATCGCCAGGAGGTAGAATCCTCCTGGCATTCGCTTGTTGGACCACCGCAGAACGGACCTGATGTCGTCGAGGACCTGGCTTCGCGCCCTGTTCTTCCTGTTGTTCCTTTGCTTTGGCTTCGGCCTGCTGAGCGTCCTCGTCCAGGATTCCGGCCCGCCGCGGGAGGGCACACCGACGCCGTCACCAACTCCTACCACAACCACCGAGAACCCTGCCGACGAGACCGCGATTCTGGTTCTGGGCGTCGACGCCCTTGGCAGCGAACGGCCCCGCCTGCTTGCGATCTGGATCGTGGGCTTCGAACCCCCCGGCGACGAGACTCTGGTCTATGGTCTGCCGCTCTCGGCCGCAGCCCCATCCGGCCCGGATAACGCTCTCGCCAGCCTGTTCACCTGGTCGCGCCAAGAGGGAGTTGACGCCAGGTTCCTTCAGGCCCTGGCTGAACTCGTCCCGCTCCAGTACGACGCCGTGGTCGTGATGGACGAGGTGGCCTTCGCCAAGGCGGTCGATGTGTTGGGCGGCGCCAATCTCGCCGGCACTGAGTTGAAGGGCGACGAGGTGCTTGCCTTCCTTCGTCTACTGTACGCCAAGCCGGAGGCATTGCTGTCCGCCCAGGAAGAGCTGCTGCTTGCGCTGCGACCTGGACTGCAGGGCTAGGGGCGGACGGCCGCCATCTCTTCCCTCGAGGCAGTGCATCCTGAACACGTTTACCTCTCGCTTGAACCCATGCAGCTGGCGGCGCTTGTGGCCCCCCTGCTTCCTTTCGAGGCCGCCTCGATCCGTCTCGGCTCACTGATCGAGCCGACCGCCCCCTAGCTGGCGCATCGCCGATGGTCTTCGAAGGAACCGGTCGAGCCCGGACCGATTTGCTCGGCGAGCTCGCGCCCAGCTGACCTCCTGTTTCTCCTCGGCGTGTCGCATCCCACCTCGGCCGCAGCTGCCCCACGCCCGGTCTGGCTCGCTCCGCCCGATCCCCCGGTCAGTCGGCGCCGGACGAACCCACACTCGCCAGCGGCACCGTTGTTACTGAATGGCTCCTCTCCGACCTCCCGGGGGCTGAGGGCAATCTCCACATGCCGCCCAGAACCTTCTTGCAGTTTGACATGAGAGCGGCTATGCTAAGAGGATGCTTCCACCGACGGGCGTGCCCGGTGGAGCGAGAAGGAGGAGGCGCCGCGCCAAGACTTAAAAGACCATTGCCCGACACAATCCACGAGGAGGACATGATGAAGGGACTAGCGTTTGGAACACTGTTGTTGATCACCGCCGTTCTGCTAGCGGCGTGCGGTGGAGCGCCGACTGCCGCGCCGACCGAAGCGCCTGCTCCTGCTGCGCCGCCCTCGGGCCTGCCCGATCTGGGCGGACAGGAAGTTACCGTCGCCGTCGAAAACGCCTACCTGCCGTTCAACTACCTTGACCCCGCGACGGGCGAACCCTCCGGCTGGGACTACGAAGTCTGGAACGAGATCTGTCGCGTGCTCAACTGCGTCCCGGTCTACACCGAGGCCGCCTGGGAAGGGATGATCCAGGCCGTGGCTGACGGCCAGTTCGATGCGGCCGCCGACGGGATCACCATCACCGACGAGCGGGCAGAGATCGTCGACTTCTCTGATGGCTACATCCACATCGACCAGCGGCTGCTTGTGCGCAACGACGACACGCGCATCACCGGCATCGAGGACATCGTCAACGATACCGACCTCAAGATCGGCACCCAGACCGGGACCACGAACTACGAGACGGCTGCCAAGTACTTGCCGGCGGAGCGGATCCAGGCGTATGAAACATTCCCCTTCGCTGTCCAGGCATTGGTCGCCGGTGAGATCGATGCCGTG
>CAZBJQ010000177.1:0-3702 GCA_964492235.1 uncultured Anaerolineaceae bacterium
GCCACCCAGGCACGTCGGGCCATCATCGATCCTCGGCAGACGCGGGAGTGAGCTTTGCAGCCGCCACCGCCAGCCCCGGCAGGATCCACAGCTGAGGCAAAGCGAACGTATCCAGGCTGAATCCCCCGACCACCATAGCGCCAACGGCGAGGAGTGCGGCCAGGCCGATCGTCTGGGCGACGGGTTCGGAGCGTTCGAGTATGTGGGCTGCCAGCGCGCCGACGGCTGCCACCCAGGCGGAGAACATGGCGAAGCCGACGATTCCCGTCTCGGCCAGCAGGCGGATCCAAAGGCTCTTGGTGTTCGGCACGCCATAAGCACCCTTGTGCAAGGTATCGATCGCCTCAGGCAACGTGAAGGCAAAGCCCGGTACGGTTGACGGCAAGAGGAAGCCCGCATTGCCCAGGCCAACCCCCAAGAGCGGATGCTGGCTGAACACGCGGAATCCTCCGATCCAGTACATCAGCCGTTCGCCGTACTTGAGCTGGTTGGCCAGCGCGTAGGGCCAGGGGTGCCTCCCATAGAAGACGGTATCCAGATCGGCGGAGAGCGAGGCGGCGAAGCGTGTGTCAAATGCTGCGCCTACCCAGACCAGGCCGACTAGGCCCGCTAGGGTCACGAGCAGCCCGGCAACCGCCGGGATGAGCCAGCGTGCACGCGGTCGTTGCTGGGATGGACTTGATGAGCGTAGTTCTGACCCGGTCGAGCGCCCGCTGAGCCGCCGCCACAGGCTCGCCGCCAAGAGCGACCCCAGCATCAAGAAGAAGGCCAGCCAGGCAAGCCGGGCAAAACTGAAGAACAAGACCACAACGCCAATCAGGAGCAGCAGCAATTCGACCGACCATCGCCGCCGACGGCTGCTGAAAGCAGAATACGCCAGCCACACGCTCGCCAAGAACAACGGGAGGTACAGGAGCACCAGCTGGTCGCCCAGCCAAGAGGGCTCGAAGGCGAATCCGGTCACTCTGGATCTGAGCGGATCACGGATCGAAAACAATCTGTGGAAGGCGACCAACCGTTCGGGAACCGGATTGTAGGAATACGGCAGGCGGGCGATCTGGAAGCCGCTATATGCGAGCATTGCCATCGCACCAGCATAGATCCATCGCAGACTCCCGACGATCTGCGCCCGCCCACGCGGCAACATCGCCGCCACCAGGAAGAACCCTACTCCAATCAGCAGGGTAGACAGCGCCCGCAGCTCCCGCCCTGGCACGCTCTGTCCATCGCTTGGGAAGATCGGCAGGAAGATCGCCCCGGCAGACGCCACAAGAGCTACGCTGACGAAACCCAGCAGCGGCAGCGCGACCACCGGCAGTCTGCGCTGCCGGACGATCCGCCAGGGCAGCCAGGCCACCAGCAAGACCGCCAGAGGCACTCCGGAGAGCGGACTGACGCCGGTCCATCCGGTGAAGTGGGCCACCCACGGGTGACTGGAGATCGGGATGGTGACCAACAGCGCCGCCCACAGGACCCAGGCGAGGCGCTCACGCCAGTCGCGGCGGGCGGATTCTGTCAAGACCGTTGGCGCCACCTCCGCCGTCAAATCCCCTCCGCGCCGAGATCTTCGGCCGGCTCACTAGGCGCACGGACCGATCGGCGCGGTGCAACCAGGCTGATCCAGACTCCGGCCACCAGACCGAGGGCCGCACCCGCCAGCACCAACGCGCCCCGATCCCACACCACCGGGCCCGACGGAGGCTGCGCGTGCTCGACCCACTCGAAGGACAGGGATGGGAGGATGCCTCGGCTTGCCTCCACTTCGGCCCGCAGCCGCGCCTGCTGTTCGGGATCGAGCGCCGGGACGTCGGTGACGCATTCCCAGAAGCGCGCCTCCGGCGCGGGCTGCGGCAGCAGCCGGAAACACTCGACCATCAGCGGTGCACCTCTCAACTCCTGCACCTTCCAGGCGTGCTGCTGCGCTGCACCAAGCTGGGCGATCGCTGCGGCAGCCCAAGCGTTGGCAATCCTCGCCGCAGTGACCGGATCGCGATCGGTTGCCGTAAGCTCCCAGCCCGCCAACCGCTGCTCGAGCATCACTCGCTTCCGGAGCGCAACCAGGTCTCCCCACGCCGGATCCGAAGGATCCGTGCCCTTCAGCTCTTCCATCGCCTGCAACAGCGTGTCATCAGCGAGGATCAGCTGATACACGCGATCGAGAGCCCGGTCCTCCACCACCAATTCGAGTGGGCCGGTAAGGCCGTAGTCGTTGCTGACGGCCAAGATCGCCTTCGCCCGATACATTGGCGGTCGGACCTGGCTGAACGCCCATCCCAGCGCGGCCCCCACCAGGATGGCGAGCAGCAACCAGTGCCAGCGAGACCGCACGCGCTGCGCCGGCTCCCGGAGCTCGACCTCCTGTGTCAGGTCCATTGTGCGGCCTCCAGCAGCGGGCAGGCTCTACCCATCGTGGAACAACCGCCCGTCAGGCCTGCTCAGCTGCCGGCGCGCCAGCCCGGGCAGCCTCGGGAGCACCGGCCGCCTCGCGCACGAAGCCCTTCTCCTGGATCACGTCCAGGATGCGACGGGCGTTTTCCTCGACTGCGACATTGACCGTGTCGAGGGTGATCTCAGGGTTGACCGGAGCCTCGTAGGGATCATCGATCCCGGTGAAGCCCTTGACCTCGCCCCGGCGGGCGGCGGCGTACATTCCCTTCGTATCGCGCGATTCGCAAACCTCGATCGGCGTATCGACAAACACCTCAACGAATCGATCCGAACCCACCATGTTGCGCACATCGTTTCGGGTCGCCCGGTACGGGCTGACCGCGGCGCAGATCACCACCCCGCCATGGCGCACGATCTCGGAGGCCACGTAGCCAATGCGGCGGATGTTGATATCCCTGTCCTCGCGACTGAAACCCAGGCCCTTTGAGAGATGCGTCCGGACGACGTCCCCGTCCAGCACGGTCACCTGCCGGCCGTGCTCGAGGAGGAGCATGGTCAGGATGTCGGCCGTGGTCGACTTGCCGGCGCCGCTCAACCCGGTGAACCAGATGCACACCCCTTGGCGGTGGCGGGGGGGGTTGGATTCAGCCAGAATCTCGGCCACCTCCGGGCGGGTAAACCAATCCGGCAGGATCAGCCCCTTGTCCAGGTACTCCTCGCGCACCTGCGTCCCCGAGATCGAGGCCGTCTTGACCCCCTGACCGACCTGCGTGATCTCCTCGTAGCGGTCCTCCTCCGGCAGATAGACGAATTCGCGGAAGGGGACCATCCCTACGCCGAGTTCTTGCGAGTACTTCTCGACCAGTTCCTGTGCATCGTAGGGACCGTAGAACGGTTTGCCCAGGGAGTCCTTTCCCGGGCCGGCGTGATCGCGGCCGACGATCAGGTGATTTGCCCCGTAGTTGCGCCGGATCAGGGCGTGCCACAGCGCCTCACGCGGGCCGGCCAAGCGCATCGCCAAAGGCAGCAAGGCGAGCAGGATCCGTCCGGGGTCGAAGTGGCGGGTGGCAAGGGCCTTGTAGGTGCGCACACGAGTGTAGTGATCGACATCCCCCGGTTTGGTCAGCCCAACGACCGGGTGCAGCAGCAGCACCCCGCCGACCTCCTCCATCGCCCGTCGGGTCAGCTCTTCATGAACGCGATGAAGAGGATTCCGCGTCTGGAAGGCTACGACGTTCGGGTATCCCATCTGCGAAAGTCGCTGACGGGACTGCGTCGGGGTGAGGCGGATGTCGGTGAAGTCGTAGTGGGCCG
>CAZBJQ010000178.1:0-3652 GCA_964492235.1 uncultured Anaerolineaceae bacterium
TTGGTAGGTTCGCTTTGGCATGACACTATCCCAGAGACAAGGTATCGGCGCCAAGCCGACCGGTCAATTATACCGCGCCCGCCACGGTCTTCAAGGAGCAGTTTCTGCCAGCCGGGCTCAGCCCTCCAGCCGCTCGATGCGGGCCCCGAGCCCGCGTAGCTTCTCGTCGATGCGCTCGTACCCCCGGTCGATCTGCCCGATGTTGCGGATGGTCGAAACCCCATCGGCGGTCAGGGCGGCCAGCACCAGGGACATGCCGGCCCGAATGTCGGGGCTCTCCAGCTGTTCGCCGATCAGCCGGGTCGGACCCTCCACGATGCAGCGATGGGGATCGCACAGGATGATGCGGGCCCCCATCGATACCAGTTTGTCGATGAAGAACATGCGGCTGGGGTACATCCAGTCGTGGAACAAGATGGTGCCGCGGGCCTGGCTGGCGATCACGATGGCGATGCTCACCAGGTCCGTAGGGAAGGCCGGCCAGGGCATGACCGAGATCTCAGGAATGTAACCGCCCAGGTCGGGGTGGATCTGAAGCGCCTGCTCGTCGGGGACGGTGACGGTTTGGCCCTCGACCTCCCAGGTCACACCGAGTCGGGTCAGAACTAGCCGGATCATGTCCAGGTGCTGGGGAGCCGCTTGATGGATACGGAGGCTGCCGCCGGTGACAGCGGCGGCAGCGATGTAACTGACCACCTCGATGTAGTCGGCGCCGATGCGGAATTCGCCTCCGTGCAACCCGTCGACGCCATCGAGGGTGAGCGTGTTGGAGCCGATGTTCCCGATTCGCCCGCCCAGTGTGTTGAGGAAATGGCACAGGTCCTGGACGTGCGGCTCCGAGGCGGCGTTGCGGATGACCGAGCGGCCCGAGGCCAAGACCGCGGCCATGATGGCATTCTCGGTGGCAGTCACGCTGGCCTCATCCAGCAAGATGTCGGCGCCGACCAGGCGGCGGGGGGCGCTCATGGTGATCTCCCGCTCGCTGAAGCGGATATCTGCGCCTAGCTTGCTGAGCGCCAGGAAGTGCGTGTCCACGCGCCGCCGGCCGATCACGTCGCCCCCGGGTGGGGGCAGGTCGAGACCGCCGGTTCGATTCAGCATCGGCCCTGCCAGCAGAATGCTGGCGCGGATCTTGCGGCAGATCTCCGGGTCCAGGTCCGCCCGGCGGACCTGCGAGGCGTGCACCCGCCAGCTGTGAGTATCGAGCGTCTCGATCGTTACGCCCAGGCTTTCCATCAGCATGCGCATGTTATGGACATCGCCGATGTCCGGCACATTATGCAGGGTGACTGGTTCATGGGTGAGCAGGCAGGCTGAGAGCAGAGGCAGGGCGGCGTTCTTATTGCCGGTGGCGGTGACCTCGCCCCGAAGGGGAACGCCGCCTTGAATGCGAAATATCGGCATGGTTCACCCTTTGTAACACAGTTGAACGCGATCGTCCAAGTTGAGCGGCAGGGATTGGGCGGCGTTGCCTCGATGGATGCCGATCTCGAGCAGCCCGGAGCTGCCGATATAGGCAAGCGCCCCACCAGGGGCAACGTCGGTGAAGGTCCGAACGAGCGGAATCTTCCGCCTGGCCAGCGCCACCTGCAGCCTGGAGGCCGGGAACGTCGCCGGCGATGTCTGCCGGAGCCAAGGATCCAGCCGGAGGAGATCGTCTTCAAGCCGCAGCGTGCCGAGGCTTGTGACGGCGTTGCCAAAGCGGTCGATGTGGATGACCTCTCCAGTGAGGGTGTGGTGATCGGGATCCACGGTGAGCAGGGGTGGCGAGATCTGTTCCAGTTCGGTGAGGGGGGCGCCGAGGCGGTCGATCGTCCATCCGGAGGCCAGCCGCGCGGCGGCGACCGCGAACACGTCCCGCCCGTGGAAGGTTTGGCTGGGGGCCCGGCCGGTCCCCAGTCGTTGGGGTTCGATCTCGACGACTGCTGACGGGGAATGAGACTCGACGAGGTAGCCGAACAGACCGTTGTCTGGACCGACTGCGAAAAGACGATCCCAAGCCAGCGCAATCCCCCGTCTCTCCGATCCGACTCCTGGATCGACGACAGCGAGCAGGACGGTCCCCGAGGGCAGGTACGGCGCGCATTGCCAGACAGCCAATGCCGCTTGCCGCACATCCCCCGGAGGCACTTCGTGGGTCAGGTCGATCCATGCGGTGGTGGGTGAGATCCCGAGGGCGACGGCCTTCATGATGCCGACGAAGGGATCGGCGTGCCCGAAATCCGTGACGCTGGCGATGAAGGAGGCTTTCATGGAGGCTGGCGCTGATTCTAAAGGAAGATGCGCTGCAGAGGTGCGAGGCGGCCCCGGCCCAACCGGCGTCGGCCCGGTGGCGTGGTAGCATTAAGGATTGTGGACCAAGCTGAACCCAAGGCGACGCCAGCGCCCATCGGCATCTTCAAAGCGATTTCGATCGGGTTTGACCGGGTGGCAGCCCGGCCTGCCTTGTTGATCCCGCCGCTCCTGCTCGATCTGTTCCTTTGGTTCGGCCCCCGGCTCGGGATTCGGCGGCTGATCGACTCCTGGAGCGAACAGATGTTCGACCCGGGCGCAGTCGATCCACTCTTGTCGGAGCAGGTGCAATCGGCCCAACTGCTTCTGCACGAGATGGCACAGCGCTTCAGCCTGATGACCGGCCTGAGCCCGATGCCGGGCGGGATTCCGAGTTTGATGGCCGGCCGCCTGCCCCTGACCTCGCCCGTGGGGACAGCCACTGCCGCCCAGGTGGAGGAGCCGCTGACTGCGCTGGGCATGTGGTTGGTGTTTATCTTGGTTGGACTTGGAATCGGGGCCCTCTTCAACCGGCTGGTGGCCAGTCAGGTTGCGCCTTCCGACGGCGTGGCACCGATGTGGAGGACTTGGCTGCGCTTCGTTCTGATGACCATGGCGCTATACGTGGGAATCGTTGTGATCGGCCTGTTCCTGCTGCTTGTGGCGGCGCTGGCGGCACTGATCACGCCGATTCTTTCCTTCTTCCTGGTGATGGGAGGCCTCGGCCTGCTCTTCTGGCTGGCGGTCTACCTGGCTTTCACGCCGCACGGCATCGTCCGCTACGGATTCGGCGTACTGCGAGCGATGGCGGACAGCATGCTGGTGGTGCGGTTCAACCTGCTGGCGGCGCTGGGGTTTCTGGCCGTCAGTTTCCTGATCACCTCCACCGCCAACTTGATCTGGGTCATGCCGCGCGAGGAATCCTGGTTCACCCTGTTGGCCGTGCTCGGTCACGCCTTCGTCAGCGCCGTGCTGCTGACGGGCAGCTATGCCTTCTACCAGAGCCGGCATGACTGGATGACATCTTTGCGAGCCGCGCATAGTCTGGGTTCGCTCCCGCAAGCGAGCGGCGGACCACAAGTGAACTGAGGTAACCCTGTGGCAAGGAATCTGGAAAAAGTGAGCAGCTATGCCGCCAAGGATATCCAGGTCCTCGAAGGCCTGGAGGCCGTGCGGCGCCGCCCGGGAATGTACGTGGGCGGCACGGATGTCAAGGCGCTGCACCATCTCGTGTATGAGGTCGTCGACAATTCCATCGACGAAGCGCTGGCGGGTGCCTGCGACCGGATTGACGTTGTCATTCATCCGGACAGCAGCGTGACGGTTATCGACAATGGGCGCGGCATTCCGGTGGACTTGCACCCGGAGAAGAAGAAGCCGG
>CAZBJQ010000179.1:0-1271 GCA_964492235.1 uncultured Anaerolineaceae bacterium
AGGCGGACAAGCCGCTGTCTTCATTGAAGACCGGGATGACGATGTCGAGCCGTGGGGCGTGCCTTGCCTCCTTCCGCTTGCCCACTGGGCGCGGCGTTCGCCTTTCAGCCATCCCCCACCTCTCTTCTTGGCAACTGGGTCAGAGCCCCCAACTGTTCGTTCGCTTTGAAGGAGAGCGGGGCTGACCGGCGCCCTGCCTCGATCGCCGCCAGGGCAACCTTCAGACTGGCGACACCCTCCTCCAGCCTGCATGCCGGCTCCGCGCACAACTGGACGATGTCGCGGAAGTGGCGCAGCTCGTCCAGGAATAGATCATTCCGTTCGAAGCCCGGTGGCACAAGCTGCTCCAGCCATCTGCCGCTCGACCTCGTCCACCAGCGCAATTGACCGGCAAGCAGATCGCAGGTGGCGCTGCCCTCGGTACCCACGATCTCCAGGCGGTGGACCGCAGGATGTTGAGCATAGTTCAGATGAACGCCGGCCGACATGCCCGACGAATACTGCAGCACGATGTCAGCCATGCCTTCTACGCCCTGCAACTCGAGATGAGGAAGCTGCGCGGTTCGGGCGACAACTCCTACCGGTTGCCCGAAGAGCCAGTTCAGGTAGTCCAGGGGATGGCTCAGCGTCAACACGACTCCGCCGCCAAGATCGGCCCGCGCGGAGTAGCTGGAGCGATGGTCCTCCCAGGGGTGCCAATCCGGAAGGTATTCGCCCCAGTGGGCTCCGGCATGCAGCGGCTCTCCCAGTTCTCCATCAGATAGGAGACGCTGCAGTAGCTGCAGGCACGGATGAAAGCGGAACTGAAAGCCCACCAGGATCCGGGAGCCGGAGGCCGCGGCAATTCTCGCCAGATCCGCTACCCCTTGCATCGAGTGCGACACGGGCTTCTCCAGCAGCAGGTGACATCCGGCCTCCGCGGCTGGGATCGCCACGTCCAGGTGATGGGCGGTGGGATTGGCGATGATCACCGCCTGCGGGTGTAGGTCGAGCGCTCTCTCGAGCGAGTCGACGGCGGGCAGGCCGGCGAGCTCGGCTTCAGGCAGCGTGCTCCTGCCGCTGCGAAGCAGGATAATGTCCGACTCGCCGAGCGCCTGCAGGTTGCGCAGATGGCGGCGGCCGATCGAGCCCAACCCGGCGATCAGTGTGCGCATGCTGAGTTCCGTGGTCGTGCTCGGTCAGTCACTGGTCAACGCCTCGCCCACAAGAACGCCGAGTTGGGAGCGGCGCCCGATTTCCCGGAGTTGCCCGCAGTCCCCGCCGCGAATGCT
>CAZBJQ010000179.1:1371-3651 GCA_964492235.1 uncultured Anaerolineaceae bacterium
AGGCCAGCGACAATCGCCTGTCGCACTTCGGCCAGGTCGTGCGCCACCCATCCGGCGCCGGCCCGGCGAAACCGGTCGTGCGTCGGCCAGTCGCCGATACGGGACAGCGGAAGGGAGTACTTGCGCGGCGTCGCCCATCCACCGGGAGCATCGAGGCAGACACTCACGATCGGGCGGTCATGGATGGCGGCTTCGACCACCATGGTCGAGTAGACCGTCAGGAACACATCGGCGTGCGCCATCATCGAGGTCTTCTCCGGCATATCCTCCCCGGAGTAGTAGCCCAGTTCTCCGCCCAGGGGGACCGGCTGCACCACATGCACGTGAGGGAGGCTGCGCGCCAACGCTTGGATGCGCTCACGCTCCCCGGCGAACAGGTGATTGTCCATGAAGTGGTTCGGATGCAGCCGGACCAGGAGTTGGCAGGGTTCACCCAGTGCCTCCTCGGCGACCAGGCGCGCCAGCGATTCGACATTCTGGTAGTTGGGCGAGAAGCTTACGAAGGAGCAAGCGTAGCACAGCAACCTCCGCCCGCGATCGAGGCCATGCTGGGCGAAGTACTCCTCGCGGGGCACCAGCCACGACCGGCGCAAGTACCCATCGTAGGATGGGATCCCGCCGATGTGGATCTGCTCCGTTCCCCAATCGGAACCCAATCTCAGCTCATCGGCCTGCAGCTGAGACCAGCAAGTGACGAAGTCCACCGGCGCACCGGGCAGACTGTAGCTGCTTGGGTTGTCCCACCCAACCATCGCCGCCGCCGTCGGGATGCCGAGGGCGGCTGACTCGCGGAGCAGGTAGCGATCGAGCCTCCAGCCGGCTGTGCTGGCCACAACCAGTCCCGGCTGATAGCGCTCGAACAGATCGCGGTACAGCTGCGGCGTGTAGCGCTGCTGCGCGGCGACCAGCCTGCGGCGGGCGCTCGCCGACCGGCGCAGGGCGGCGATCGCCAGCCAGGCGAGCGGCATCCAGATCCGGCGCCGGTTGGGCTCCTCGACTGCCACCTGCTCGATGTAGCTGTCCATCGCTCGAGTATTGATGCGGCGCGAGCTCCCGACCCGACGCAGGAAGTGCAGCCACCACTGCCGCTCGGAATCCACCCGAGCGGCGTACTCGCGCGCCGCACCCATGCGCAGGCCTTCGACGGCCAGGCCGGGGCGCTGAAAGCGTTGGGCGATTTGACTGACCAGGCCATCATCGGTGAGCAAGACCACCCGGATCCCCCGCGCCAGGAGGGTGTCGACAACGTCGCTCTGCAGGAAGTAGACCACCGCCAGCCCGTGGTCGGCGACGACGAAGGCTGTGGGAGGTGCAGCGGGGAGGCTCGAACGGTCAGCGGCCATAGTACCAGCGGAAGATGCGATCGTGGATCCCGAGCAAGACCCGACGCACTGGAGCGAAGTGCAGCAGACGCCGCCGCAAGGCCGGACGCTTGGGCGGACCCTGACCAAGGGAGATCGAATCCGCCGGCGGGGTGTTGCTCATGTTCATCGCCAGCGGTTCGCAGGTCATCAGGCGCAGCAAGCCGGCTTCGTTCACGCGTTGGTCAAGCTGTCGGACCTGCCCCAAGGGGCGGTCCATCTCGAAAGGAAGGAACGGCTGCAGCATCGACTTGAAGGCGACGAACTGCCAGTGTGAGGCGCCCACCTGAGCGGTCAACCCCCGGTAGGTCAGACGAGTGTCGTGCGTCGACTGGTAGCGCTGGCGGATCGAGGCCTCGTCCTGCCCCAGGCTGAGGTCGAAGTCCCGGAAGACTTCCCACGGGATGAACTGACCGCGCTCGACCTGGACCTCCGGGTCCTGCTCCGCCCAACCGAGAGTCGCCGTGGTGAACTCATCCGGTGTGCGAAATGGCCGGCTGGTCACCATGCCCACCTTGGGATAGGTGTCGAGCAGGCGCACCGAGGCAGACAGCCAGCCGGGCGAGAAGAGGGCATCGCTGTCCGTGTAAGCCAGCACCTCACCGGGCGCAGCCGGGAAGAGGATGTTCCATGCGCCGCCCTTGCCAAGGTTCGCAGCGGAGAGAAACAACATCTGGATCCGGCCAGCATCGAATGCCCCGCGCAAGAAGGTCCGCACTTCGGCGCAGCTTCCATTGTCGAAGACCAGCAGGTCATGCGGCAGGTCGGTGTTGCGCCACAGGCTTTCCAGACAGGCCTGAATGACCTCGAGGCTTCGTGCGAAGTAGCCGCCCAGAAATGGGGCGTAGGTCAGGACTGCCACGGTGATCCGTTCGGGCCTGGCGACTTCATGCACGAATTTGGCGGGGTTCTGTCCCAG
>CAZBJQ010000180.1:0-3572 GCA_964492235.1 uncultured Anaerolineaceae bacterium
TGGAAGTAAGCCAGGCTCGCCACCAGGACGGCCGACAGCGAGAGTCCAGTTCCCCACACCCGCCTGCCGTACGCCGCTGGCGGCCTAGCCACTCCGACAGCTGCCCAGAATCCTGCGGCGACCTGGCTCCAGAAAGTCGCTCCCCATCTCATCACCAGATCCAGGACGCTTGCCGCTCCCGCCAACAGGGCGGCCCCCCAAGTCCATTCCCCTGCGAAGTAGCTATCCGCATCGCCCGCCAACCGGAACGAGGGGACCAGCCATGCAAACGCGATCCGGCCCAGAACGAGCAGGACCCCGGCCAACAGAACCTCGCGCCTGGGCCTGTCGAGCGGAAGTCCCGCAGTCAGCACCAACATCAGCAGCGCGATCAGCACGTGGAAAACACCCATTGGGTGCATAGCAAGGGCTGCGAGCCATAATACGGGAAGGAGCCTGTAGGTTGTCTTCTCCTGCCGAACGATCAGGGCCCAACTGACGACAGCCAATCCCAGGGCCATGTTGCTTGGCACAAAGTGCAGTCCCTGGCCCGGCAGGCTGTACAGGGACAGAAGAGCCAGGGCGATACCCGCCGTGACAGGTCCCCACACCGACAGCAGCCAGAATCCGATGGCGGCGCAAATCAGCAGCCCCATCCCGACCGACATCAGGTTGTAGGCTTGAACGGGACCGAGCCCGGTCGATCGGAGTCCGGCGACGAGCAACGAATACAAGGGATGGAAGTAGGTGAAGAGATGAATCTCGGTGCGCAAGCGCTGGAACGCGGTCTCCGGGTCGTCAGCCGTCCCGACCATTTGCTGAGACAGAGCGCTTAGCGCCGGGCAGGAGGCGTCGAAACACTCGACCATCACCGAGGACTGCGCCAGATATCTGTAGGCGTCATCGATCTCGGCCGGCTCGGCGCGAGCCGCCAGCGGTGCTATGGAGTAGATGAGTCTGGCTCCGACAAAGAGCAAGAAGGCGAGGCAGAAGAGGATCCGGTCGAGACGGGGACTGGATCGCCAGGCGACGACGCCGTCACCTCTCGAGGCAGCTGCGGGCAGTAGGGGAGCTTCGCCGGTGGGGGGATCCGCGTGAGGAGAAAAGACCAACTTCGACCCTCGCTCCGGCGATTATATGCCTGCTCGGGCCCGCGCGAGGCGCCCGGGGGAGGCGCCATCCCGCCAGCTGGGGTGGCTGGCCATGACCTGTTGCTTCCCCTTGTGGTCTTGCCTTCGGCGCTTGCCTCGGGTCGACGCTGGCCACCCTCCTCACTTACGTTAATGGTCCATGAGTCCTAGCCGCGGGAAGGCAGAATGCGGGCATCCTTATGGTAGGATCTCTGGCTGCCCTCTACCTCGCCTGGGCGGCTGGAAGTCGCCTCAGAGCCCACTCGATGTCAGCCCATGCCTCCCCCACGGGGGCTGCACGCAAGCCCCTGATTGAACTGCGCCGGGTCGTCAAGGAGTACGAGACGCCGGCAGGCCCCTTCCCTGCCCTCAAAGGGATCTCGGCCAGCATCGCCCACGGAGAGTTCGTGGGAGTGATTGGCAAATCGGGGGCAGGCAAGTCGACTTTGATCAACATGATCACGGGCATCGACCAGGTAACATCGGGCGAAATCTTTCTGACGCCCAATGGCCGGTCGTTCGCTATTCATGCAATGGCCGAAGCGCAGCTGGCCGCCTTCCGTGGACGACACATCGGCGTCGTCCACCAGGCCTTCCATTTCCTCCCGATGCTGACTGTTCTGGAAAACGTGATGCTCCCGATGGATCTGTGCGGCGACTACAGCCGCCACCAGAGCGCCGAACGGGGGATGGACCTGCTGCGGCTGGTTGAGCTGGAGGAGCACGCCATCAAGAAACCTACCCAGATCTCCGGCGGCCAGCAGCAGCGCCTGGCGATTGCCCGCGCACTAGCCAATGATCCCGAGCTGCTGGTGGCGGATGAGCCGACCGGGAGCCTGGACTCGGCGACGGCGGATCACATCCTGCAGGCCTTCGACCAGCTCGTCCATCAGGGCAAGACGATCGTCATGGTCACCCATGACCGAAGCCTGGCGCCGTTGTTCTCGCGGCAGCTCCAACTATCAGACGGCGAGCTCACCCTTCGTTTCCACGAACACGGTGGCAACGGCCATCGCGGGTCAGGCGATTGATGTCTGCGCATGGCGTTCCGTCCGCGCCGTCGCCGGGCGACATCATTCAGCTCCGGGGCCTGGTGAAGACCTTCCGGAACAACGCCGGCGAGTTCACGGTGCTGAAAGGAATCGACCTCACACTCCAGCGAGGCGAGTTCGTCGCCATCGTCGGCAAGTCCGGCAGCGGCAAGTCCACCCTGCTCAACATGATGACCGGCATCGACCACCCCACCTCGGGCCAGGTCCTGGTCGACGGCGTCGACATCTATGCCCTGTCCGAAAGCCAGCGCGCCCGATGGCGCGGCAAGAACATCGGAATCGTCTTTCAGTTCTTCCAGCTTCTCCCCATGTTGACCCTGCTCGAGAACGTGATGCTCCCGATGGACTATCTCGACCACGGCGAGTTCCTGGACCGGCCGGACCGTGCCATGGACCTGCTGCGCCGGGTCGGCTTGGAGGAGCACGCCCATAGACTGCCGGGCGCCGTGTCCACGGGCCAGCAGCAATCGGCGGCTATCGCCCGCGCCATGGCCAACGATCCACCCGTGGTTGTGGCTGATGAAGCGACGGGCAATCTCGACTCGCGCTCCGCCGAGTCCATCGTGGAGCTGTTCGAGCAGCTTGCCCGAGCCGGCAAAACCATCGCCCTGGTCACACACGATGATGCCCTTGCTTCCCACGCCACCCGCACCGTGGTGATCTCGGATGGCGAGCTGGTGGACGAGACGCTGGCCCGGGCCCTGCCCTACCTGCCCCATCGAAAGTTGCTGGATGCCACCCGGCGCCTGTTGCGCCTGCATTTCCACCCCAATGCCCCGATCCTGCAGCAGGGGCAGGCGGTGGACCATCTGTACATGATTCGCAGCGGGAATGTGTCCATTGTGCTGGAGGGCGACGGGCCGGCGCAAACGCAATTGGCGGAGCTCGGCCCCGGCGACCACTTCGGCGAAATCGAGCTGCTGCGCGGCGGTCCCTCCGTCGCCGGCGTGCGCGCCTCGGGGACTGCGCCCGTCGAACTCGTTGCCTTGCCTTCGGCCGAGCTCGCCCAGTTGATCGGGGGCGCGCCACAGGCCGAGCAGAACCTGGGGAGAATGGCGGACCAACGACTTGAGTCCTACCGCCGCGCCCGCCAAGCTGCCTGAGGCGGGATCGAAGCCTTCCATGATGCGTCCTCGTTGGCGGAAAGTCCTTCACGACCTCTCAGACAACCGGCTGCGCACCATTCTGGTGGTGGTTTCGATCGCCGTCGGCGTGTTCGCCGTCGGGGTCATCACCGGGACCTACTTCATCATCTCCAAGGACATGAGCGCCAGCTACGCCGCCAATAACCCGATGAACGTCGAACTGCGCACGTCTGCCTTCGACGCGGAAATGCTGGACACGGTCGAGAACATGCGCCACATTCGGGAAGCCGAAGGACGGCGCGTGTTCAGCGCACGCGTCCGCCCCG
>CAZBJQ010000181.1:0-3406 GCA_964492235.1 uncultured Anaerolineaceae bacterium
TGTCGCCTATCAGCCGGAGGTGCTGCTCGCCGGCGGCGTCCCGGTTCCTCTGCAGACACGGCTCGAGGATGCCTTTCAGGTCAGGCCGGAAGATCTGGAGCGCCTGGTCACGCCACGCACCAAGGCCCTGCTGATCGCCTATCCCAACAATCCCACCGGGGCCGTCATGTCGCGCGAGCGATTGCTGGCCCTGGCGGCCGTCGCCGAGCGGCATGACCTGTTGGTCATCTCGGATGAGATCTACGACCGGCTGGTCTATGGCGGCCACCAGCATGTGTGCGTCGCCTCGCTGCCGGGCATGCAGGAGCGGACCCTCACTCTGGGCGGCTTTTCCAAGGATTATGCGATGACCGGATGGCGCATCGGCTACGTCGCCGGGCCCGCCGCGCTGCTGGCCGCCCTGCGCAAGGTGCACCAATACACGATCATGTCCGCTCCCACCACGGCACAGGACGCCGCACTGGAAGCCCTGCTGCACGGCGAGGCGCATGTCCAGCGCATGGTCGCCGAGTACGATCGCCGCCGACGGCTGATCGTCTCCGGGCTTAACCAGCTGGGAATGCCCACCTTCGAGCCACGCGGCGCCTTCTACGCCTTCCCTTCGATCGCCGCCACCGGAATGACCGACGAGGTGTTCGCCGAAACCCTGCTGGCCGAGGAGCGGGTGGCCGTGGTCCCGGGCAGCGCCTTCGGGGCGGACGGCGGCTTCGTGCGCTGCTCCTACGCCACTGCCTACGAGAAGATCGAACAGGCGCTCGAACGCCTGCAGCGTTTCATCCGCCGCCACGGCTGACGGCGTGTCTCCTGGCTGATGTACAATCCCCCCCATGACTGTGTTCCGACCGGCCATCGGGCTGGAAGTCCACGCTGAACTGCTGACGCAATCCAAGATGTTCTGCGCCTGCCCGGTGGTCGATTCCACCAGCGCCCGGCCCAACACCGCCGTGTGCGAGGTGTGCACTGGCATGCCCGGTGCCCTGCCCGTCATCAACCAGCGCGCCGTCGAGTACGCCCTGCGAGTGGCGTTGGCGCTCGAGTGCACCCTGGCCACGACCAGCCTGTTCGCCCGCAAGAACTACTTTTATCCCGACCTTCCCAAGGGGTATCAGATTTCGCAGTACGAATTCCCTCTGGCGCAGGCCGGGCGCCTGACCCTCGCGCTGGAGCATGGCGAGAAGGTGGTGCGCATTCGCCGCGTCCACCTGGAGGAGGACACGGGCAAACTCCTGCATCAGGATGGCGCGTCCCTGGTCGACTACAACCGTTCCGGCGTGCCGCTGCTGGAGATTGTCACCGAGCCCGACCTGGCTTCGGTCGACGAAGTCCGCGGGTACGCTACCTCGCTGCGCCGGCTGCTGCGCTACCTCGGCGTGAACAGCGGTGACATGGAGAAGGGCGTGATCCGCTTCGAGGCCAACGTCTCAGTGCGCCCGGCCGAATCCGAGGTGCTGGGGACGCGCACCGAGATCAAGAACCTCAACTCCTTCCGGGCGCTGCTGCGGTCCGTCGCTTTCGAAGTCGAGCGGCAGTCCGTGCTGCTGGCGCAGGGACGGCCCGTGCTGCAGCAGACGTTGGGTTGGGACGAACACGAGGGAGTCACGCGGCCGCAGCGCGGCAAGGAGGAAGCGCACGACTACCGCTATTTTCCTGAACCCGACCTGCCACCCCTGGTCCTCGATCCAGGCTGGGTCGACGAGCTTCGCCGCAACCTTCCCGAGCTGCCCGCCGCTCGCCTGCTTCGGTTTGAGAGCGAGAGGGCGTACGGGTTGCCTCCTCAGCTGGCCCGTGTTCTGACAGACGATGTCGCCGCCGCCGGATACTTCGAGGCTGCCTGTGCCGCTGCACCCAGCCTCCCCCCCGAGGAGGTCGCCCACTGGGTGACGGGTGAGGTGTTCTCGCTGCTCAAGGAAGCCGGGCTTGCAATCGAAGCCTGCCCCGTGCCGCCCGAGACCCTGGCCGAGATCCTCGGCCTGGCCCGATCGGGACAGATCAACCTACCCACGGCCAAGCAGGTTCTGTCAGACGTCTTTCAACAGGGCGGCAGCCCCACACAACTCGTCCAGCAACAAGGCCTGGCCCAACTGAGTGACCCCGGGGCGATCGACGCCCTGGTGGCGCAGGTGGAGCAGGCACACCCCGAGCAGGTCGCCCAATACCTGGCTGGCAAGAAGGGGATCGAACAGTGGCTCATGGGCCAGATCATGCGGGCAGCCGCAGGCAAGGCCGATCCGCACCTTGTGAAGGCCCGACTGCAGGCCAGGCTGACCGACCTTGAGAAGAGTCGCCCGGCCTTGTGAGGGTCGTCACTTGACCCGTCCCTGGGGTCTGGATTAACGTTCAACCAAACGGAACCACCAGTAGCCGGTGGTCGCGTGCCTGACCTCCGGTGCCACCGGCCGGCACAACCCCCTGCGGGGGAGACCCATCTCGCCTAGAGGGTAGAAAACGTGAATGCATTCGAAATGGCACAGGCCCAGTTCGACGCCGTGGCGGCGCAGCTCAGGCTCGATCCCGTCGTTGCGGAATACCTCCGCTGGCCGATGCGCGAGTTCCGCTTCACCATCCCGGTTCGCATGGATGATGGCACGCTGCGCATCTTCACGGGCTTCCGTGTCCAGCATAACGACTCCCGTGGTCCCAACAAGGGCGGCATCCGTTTCCACGCCAGTGAGACCCTCGACATGGTGCGCGCCCTCGCCATGTGGATGACCTGGAAGTGCGCCGTCGCCGACATCCCGCTCGGCGGAGGCAAGGGTGGCATCATCGTCGACCCCTCGACCCTGAGCGTGGGAGAGAAGGAGCGACTGTGCCGCGGTTGGATGCAGCAGATGTGGAGGAACCTCGGACCGCGCCAGGACGTTCCGGCGCCCGACATTGGCACAACCCCTCAGATGATGGCCTGGATGATGGACGAGTACAGCAAACTGGTCGGCCAGTACACCCCGGGCATGATCACCGGCAAGCCGCTGGGCGCCGGCGGATCGCTTGGTCGCACCGAAGCCACCGGCTACGGCGTCACCTACTGCATCCGCGAAGCCATGAAGCACCTTAAGCTGGACCCCAAGACCTGCACGGCGGCCATCCAGGGCTTCGGGAACGTCTCGCAGTACGCCACGATCGGGTTCACCGAAATCCTGGGGGGAAAGGTTGTGTGCGTGTCCTGCTGGGACAACAAGGACAAGAAGTCTTACACCTTCACCAAGAAGGACGGTGTCGACGGCCGGTTCCTGCTCACTATCACCGACCAGTACGGCACAATCGACAAAGATGCCGCTAAGAAGGCCGGCTATGAGCTCGAGCCGGGCGACTCCTGGTTGAGCAAAGAGGTGCAGGTCCTGATCCCGGCCGCTCTCGAAGGCCAGGTCACCGGCGAAAACGTCGGCAAGGTCAGCTCCAAGGTCAAGCT
>CAZBJQ010000182.1:0-3367 GCA_964492235.1 uncultured Anaerolineaceae bacterium
GCGCTGGATTCGGGATTCGGCGACCGCGTCTTCTTTCCCGCGCTGGCCGGCAAGGGGGCCAGCTTCGGCGGCAAGCTAGACCTGCCCCACACCGCCACCTACATCGAGGACTTCGGCAAGGCGTTGGTGATCCTGGGCGAGCGGGAGGAAGCGCTGGGCCGGGCCTGGCACGTACCCAGCGACCGGCCGCAGATCACCCAACGCCAGTTCGCCGAGCTGGTGTTCGCCGACACAGGCCATCCGGTCAAGGCCAGCGGCATGGGCAAGACCATGATGCGCATCGGCGGCATCTTCATCCCCGGCGCGCGCGAGACGGTCGAGATGATGTACGAGTTCGAGAAGCCGTTCGTCGTCGACAGCAGCCACTTCGAGCGCACCTTCGGCGTCCAAGCCACGCCCATCGTGGAGGCCATCAAGGCCACAGTGGCCTGGTATCGCAGCCACCCGCCCAAGTAGCCCGCCCGGCGGCGGCTGGCGCGCCCCGGGGTACAACCTGGGAGAACAAGCATCACACGGACATCCGGCGTCAGCCCTCCCGTGCCGCGGGGAGGGCTGGCGCATTGAACCGCCCGGCGAGCCACACCCCGCTCCTGCTGCCCAGTCTTCGGGGCGATGGCCGGCGAGGTCTGCGGGAGGCGTGCCGACACCGTCCAAATGGTCCGGCGATCTGCGCCGAGCACACCATCCGCACGATCGATCCGCGTTACGGGATTCTTACCGCTTCTTGACCGGCGCTTGCTCCCGGTGTCTCATACTGCGGCTGTTTCGGAGGTGCATCACGATGTCTCTCTGCCGCCTCGTCCTCCCCTGCCTGCTGACCGCTCTCGCCCTGCCCGCCTGCGCCGGGCCCGCGCTCCCCCATGTCGACGCCACCCGGCCGCCAGCCAACTCGATTCAAGCTGCTTCGCCCAGCGCACCGGAGCAGACGCGTCCAGCCTCGCGTGCGCTCCCGTCCGTGCGAGGCACGCTGCGCTTCGGCGGCGAGGAGCGGTCCTATCGTCTGTACGTTCCGGCTTCGGTGAGCCTGACCGAGCCGGCGGCGCTGGTCGTGGCACTGCACGGCGGCGGCGGTAACTCTGCTAACCTCGAGCGCAAGATCCAGATGGACGCAATTGCCGAGCAGGAGGGCTTCATCGTGGTCTACCCAAACGGCAGCGGGCGGCTCGGCCGCATGTTGTTGACATGGAACGCCGGCAACTGCTGCGGCTACGCCCTCGATCAGTCCATCGACGACGTGGCCTTCCTGCGTGCGCTGGTCGACCACCTGATGGGGCAGTATCCGATCGACCCTCGGCGCGTGTTCGCCACCGGGATGTCCAACGGTGCGATGATGTCCTACCGCCTGGCCTGCGAGGCCTCCGACGTGTTCGCCGCGGTCGCGCCCGTCGCCGGCGCACTGAACCTTGACATCTGTGACCCTGAGTTCCCCGTCTCGGTGCTGGTCATCCACGGAACCGAGGACCAACATGTGCGCTTAGAAGGCGGCCCACCCTCAGTGAGCGTGGACCCCCACGAGCGGGTGGACCGCTCCGTCGCCGACGCGCTGCGCTTCTGGGCAGACCGCGATGGCTGTGACCCGCAGCCGCAGGCGACCCAGACGGGCGAAGTCCGGCATGAGACTCACTCCGGATGCCTTCCCGGCCTCAGCGTTGAGCTGCTGGCGATCGATGGCGGAGGGCATGCCTGGCCGGGCGCTTCCAAGTTCAGCCCACGCGGAGACGCGCCATCCCAGGCGCTCGACGCCAGCCAGGCGATCTGGGACTTCTTCGAGGCCCACCCCCGTCCCTGATGTAGACCACGGTTCCCGCCTTCCGGTAGCCGGAGTGGTCCGAAACCCGCCGGTCGGCCGAGGCGAGGTCGGTCATCGCTGGAGGCATCGGCGCGGGTGGGTTGAGGCGGGGCTGCGCCTGCGCAAGCGGGCCGGGACAGAGCTGCGGCAGGGCGCGGAGGCGTCCGATCAGTTCACCCGCCACACGTGCACGACAGGCTTGGGCCCGTCCGCAAACCACTCCAGCACGTACAACAACTGGTTCGTGCGGTCGTAGCCGAGCTCACCCACCTGGTAGCGGCGCTGGGCCCCCTCGCCAAGCATCTCGGTCTCGACGCCGGCCGGATTGTGCAGCAGCACCGGATCGAGGCTCACGGAGGCATAGGGCTGCGGCTCCCAGGGCTCCATCTCCCCAGCGGCGACCTTCGCCAGATCGGCTGGGTCATACAGGATGAATTGTCCTTCCCAGCCCGTGCTCCACCAACCGCGGTAGTCCGAGTGGCCAGGGCATGCGGCCAGATCGGTCTCAGGACACGGGCTGCCATCCGCAAGGCGGCAGAGCGTGAACTGGCCGATGAGCTCCTGTTCGACGCACGGCAGGTCGGGCCCGTCTGGATGCCGGAAGCCATACCAGTACTTGTCTCCAACCGATTTGGTACCGGCGAACAGAACTGCCGAGCGGCCGTCCGGCGTCGTCAGCCAGGCCGCGCCCTCCCATTCATCCGGATGCTGGTAGCCGGCCATCGCTTGCTCGATCTCCGGCGTCACATCGGAGGCCGCATATTGCAGCAGCGCCGTGGCCGGCAGCTGCGCGCCGTCCGGCGGCGCGGAGCCATCGGGCTTCCAGGGGAAATACCCATAGAGCGCAGGGCCCATACCGGACCAACCTCCATCACGAAATCGGCCGGTGGCCAGCGGCATCCCGCCAACCGCTTCCGACCATTCCGGGGGAATCTCGAGTAGGTAGCCGTTCACGCTGTAGAGCGAGGCCTGGTCAATGTACCATTCCCCTTGCAGATCGGGGGAGGTGAGGTCCGGGCCGAACCAGCCATGAGTCGCCTGCGCCGGGTCTGACTGGAAGTGCTGGCCGAAGGCCAGGTGGACCGCGGGTCCGGATTGTGGACGCTCGAGGTACAGCATGGCCATGCGCGGCAGCTCTTCGAGGCCGACGAATGCGCCGGCGGCAACATCGGCAAACGGTTGCAGGAACTCCGCTTGCGGCAGCGCCGCCGGGTCGTCTGCGATCACCGGGGCGGGGATGGAGACCTCTGCCACCTGGTTGCCGTCGGGAAGCTCGCCGTAGGGCAGCCGATCGTGGCCGGCGACGAACAGCGATCCAGCGAAACCATCCGCCTCACCGCCGGGATCTCCGTCGGGGCGAAATGTCATGGCGGAGCCCCCATACTCGAACGTGCGCGGACGGTCCCCGTCATCCGGCAGGCGGAAGGCGCCCAGGTAGGTGAAGTCGTCCGGCAGGATTGCGCCGGCCGGCAGTACGCCCGGTTCTGACCTTATCGCGGGAGCCACCTGCGTGGCATGCTCAGCGGCTGGGCTCGGGGCCTGAGACTGCGGTTCCTCCCCGGGCGTCCGGTTGCACAC
>CAZBJQ010000183.1:0-3334 GCA_964492235.1 uncultured Anaerolineaceae bacterium
GCAGTCTTGACGCGCGATCTGCTGCTCGCCCGCGTCTGGGGCGAGGACTACCCGGGAGACGCACGCACGGTGGACGTCCACATCCGCTGGCTGCGCCAGAAGATCGAAGACGATCCGTCGCAGCCGCAGAAGATTCTCACCGTGCGTGGCGCGGGCTACCGCTTCGAGGGTTGAGGTGAATGGGCGGGTCGCAGTTTGGCGCCATCGCGGCCGCGGTCCTGGCCTGCCTGCTGCTTGCGGTTCTCTGGCGCCGGGAAGTGCGCCTTGACCGTGAGCAGCAGCGACAGGCGCACTTGCGGCAGGAAGAAGCTGCGAAGCGCCTGGCGACCAGTGAACGCGAGCGCTCCGCATACCGGCTGGCGGCAGCAGCCTCGGAGGAGCTGCTGCTGGTGGTGGATCCCCAGCTGCATGTGATAGAGGCCAATCCCGCCGCCCGAGCGCGGTTCGGAACCCCGCCACCCGGGACCTCGCTGATCATCTACACCCGCACCCTCGAGCTGGAGCAGCTGGCCAGGGATGCCTTCAGCATGAGGCAGGCCGAGCACCTCGAGCGGGTCGTCCGCATCGATGAGCGGCCGCATCGAGCGAGAGCCGTGGTCGCAAAGGACGGACTAGGGATCGCCTTGAGCGACATCACGGAAGTTCAGCGACTCGGTCGGGCGCGGCAGGACATGGTGGCCAACCTGTCGCATGAACTGCGTACCCCGCTGACGTCGCTGCGCCTGCTGGCCGACACATTGAACACCCCGGCCGGGCGATCCCCGGAAATGGTCGAGCAACTCACGGCCAAGATGGTGGGCGAGATCGACACGCTCCACCAGATGGTCCAGGAGATGCTGGACCTGGCAGCACTCGAGTCGGGACAGCAGGTCGTGCGAATGGTGCGTCTGCCGCTGACTCAAGTGGTCGATGCGGCGCGCGGCGTGCTGCAGGGTCAGGCTGACCGCAAGCAAGTGCAGGTCGTCAGCGCAGTCGATCCTTCCCTGATGGTATTGGCAGATCTCGACCAGGCCCGGCGGGCCGTGATCAACGTGCTGCACAATGCCATCAAGTTCAGCCCGCCCGCGGCCATAGTCGAGATCCAGGCCGGCAGCGCCGAAGACGGCGTCTGGGTCGTGCTCTCCATCCTGGACCGCGGACCAGGCATCGCGCCCGCCGAGCTCGATCGAGTCTTCGAGCGCTTCTATCGGGCGGATCGCGCCCGCGGCACCCCGGGCACCGGCCTGGGCTTGGCGATCGCCCGCCACATCCTGCGAGCGCATGGTGGGAAGGCCTGGGCGGAAAACCGGAAGCCTCCCGAAACCGGTGCTGTCATCCGACTGGCGTTCCAGCCTGGCTAGTCGACCTCGCCCGGCCTGACCCCGTTAACCTGGCTTAACCTGAGCTTGACGCGCCGTTAAGCGCGTCCCCCTATGCTTCGAGCATGCAGACCCTCAGTGGAATCGACACAAGACAGCCGTCCAGCACCTTTCGCCTGACCGCGGCTCCGAGGCAGGGAACCCCGACCGAGATCGGCGCTCAACAGGCGGCGATGGCGCTGGCTGCCCTGCGTGCACAGCCGCGCCGGAGCGCCGCCCGGAAAGGATTCGACCTTTTGTGGAGACAGCGCAGATTGCGATGGCGCCCGTTCGGCCCGAGCAACTCGTGACCCGTACCATTCAGTGCCGCTACTGCGGATCCTACCGTTACACCGTGCGGTACTACTGGATGGGGAGTGTCAGGATCGCCGAAGGTGAATGCGGCCGGTGCGGCGTTCGGGGCCGGAGCTTTGAACCGGCCAAACAGGAGCCCCCAAAGCGCACCGTCTCGCCGAACAGTGGGGAGTTATGACCCCCTTTAGCCCCCGGTTCGACCCCTCCGTGCCCGGAGAGGTACGCCGATCCTCAGCGGCGGACCTCTCCAGGTTAAGAAGCCTTAGCGCGCCCTTGACCCGTGCTTAAGGGCTTTAGATGACACTATCCGTTGTACACAAACCAAGGAGAAGAGGGATTACCCATGATTCGTAAGTTGCACATCCTGATTGGGCTTGGCTTGCTCCTGACGATCGCCCTAGCGGCGTGCGGCGGCCAGGCCACACCTGTGACGGAAGCCGTCACGCAAGCGGCCGCAGCTCCGGCCGCCACCAAAGTCCCCGCCATACCGGAAAGCAACGTCCCCTTGCCGGAGGTCGATCCATCGGCCGTCAGTGGGGACATCATCACAGCCGGTAGCTCCACCGTCTTCCCGCTCTCGGAGCGCATGGCCGAATTGTTCAAGGATGACGGGTACACCGGCGAGATCACGGTGGACAGCATCGGCACGGGGGCCGGTTTCGAACGCTTCTGTGTCGCCGGCGAGACCGACGTCTCGAACGCCAGCCGGACGATCAAGGACGGCGAAGCCGCTTCCTGTGCCCTGATCGGCCGCACCCCGGTCGAGTTCCGGGTGGGCACCGACGCCCTGGCGGTGGTGGTAAGCGCCGAGAACGACTTCGCCACCGATGTGACGATGAAAGAGCTGGCGGCGATCTTCTCGACCGCCGCCCAGTGGTCGGACGTTCGCTCCGACTGGCCGGTGGAGGACATCCTGCGCTTCAGCCCCGGCACCGACAGCGGCACCTTCGACTACTTCGTCGAAGTAGTGCTCGGTACTGATGAGGAGCCCTTGCTCAACGCCGCCAACCTTCAGCTGAGCGAGGACGACAACATCCTGGTGCAGGGTGTGCAGGGCAGCCCGTACGCCGTGGGCTACTTCGGCTATGCTTACTACCAGGAGAATGCCGACATGCTGAAGGCCTTGTCGATCGGCGGTGTGGCGCCGTCGGCGGAGAGCGTGAACGAAGGCACCTACCCGCTGGCCCGCCCGCTGTTCATCTACTCGGATGCGGCGATCCTGCAGGCCAAGCCGCAGGTGGCGGCCTTCGTCAACTACTACCTGACGCACGTCAACGAAGAGATCACAGACGTGGGTTACTTCCCGGCCAGCACGGCCGCGCTGGACGCCTCGCGCCAGGGATATCTGAACGCGCTCGGGGCGGAAGTTGTGCTGCTGCCGGAAGTCGATCCCGGCGCAGTCAGCGGCGACATCATCACCGCCGGCAGCTCGACGGTCTTCCCCCTGTCGGAGCGCATGGCCGAGTTGTTCAAGGACGACGGCTTCGCTGGTGAGATCACGGTCGACTCGATCGGTACCGGGGCCGGCTTCGAGCGCTTCTGCGTCGCCGGCGAGACCGATGTCTCGAACGCCAGCCGGGCGATCAAGGACGGCGAAGCCGCTTCCTGTGCCCTGATCGGCCGGACGCCGGTCGAGTTCCGGGTGGGCACCGACGCCCTGGCGGTGGTGGTAAGCGCCGAGA
>CAZBJQ010000184.1:0-3211 GCA_964492235.1 uncultured Anaerolineaceae bacterium
TCCCAAGTTCCTTGCGAAGCGGGTGAGTGCCCGTGCCGTGCCCATCCCGGCAAGTCTGAGCCTGGAGGAAGCCGTCCTGCCGCAGGTCGAGGATGTTGTCCAGGCCGCCCTTGCTTTGCGCCCCAGCGGACGGGGCCTTTCCGACGGGCACGCGGAGCGAAGACGCCGACATGGCTGATGCGATTCCTGTGACGATCCCGCTGATCAACCCCAACGAACCCGAAGCGCGGCTGGCGCACGTTGCCGTTCGGACGGGGCAGAAGGTCGAGCGTGGCCAAACGCTGGCCACACTGGAGACCACCAAGGCCACCCAGGAAGTGATGGCCGAGCAGGCGGGCTTTGTGGTGGGGCTGCGGGCGCGGCCTGGCGATAGCCTGCGGGCCGGAGATGTGCTGTGCTGGATCGCATCGACAAAGGACTGGGTTCCGCCGCCGATGCCGTCTGAAGTAATGCCGGCGACGGCCGCGGTCGAGGGACTGCGTATCACGCTGCCGGCGCGCCGGGCAGCCGAGCAGGCCGGGATCGATCTGAGGACGCTTCCGGCGGACCGCCTGGTAACCGAGGGGATGGTGCGAGCCCTGATCGCTGTGGAGAGCGCCGGGGAGCTGCCGAATGGGCCCTTCGACGAGTTGGCCATCGTGGTCTACGGTGGCGGCGGCCATGGCAAGTCACTGATCGAGTTGATCCGCACCACGGCACAGTACGCGGTCGCCGGGGTGATCGATGACAACCAGGCCCCTGGGACGAGCGTCCTGGGAGCGGCTGTTCTCGGCGGAAGAGGCGCACTGCCCGAGCTGCGAAGGCGAGGTTTGCGGCTGGCAGCGAATGCGATCGGGGGAATCGGGGACGCACGCAGTCGGATTGCGGTCTTCGAGACGCTGAGCGAAGCCGGATTCCACTGCCCGCCGCTCATTCACCCTACGGCATGGCTGGAGACGACCGTGGATGTGGGGGACGGGGTCCAGATCTTGCCGCATGCCTACGTGGGGAGCGACGTCCGTCTGGGGCTGGGCGTGATCGTCAACACCTCGGCGGTGGTGTCTCATGACTGTCGCCTCGGGGACTACACCAACATCGCCCCCGGTGCGCTGCTGGCTGGCGGCGTGCAAGTCGGTTCAGCGGCCTTGATCGGCATGGGTGTGACCATCCACCTTGGGGTCCGCATCGGCGAAGGCGCCCGCTGCGGCAACAGCTCGGTGATCACGGCCGATGTCCCGGATGGGACGGTGGTGCGTGCCGGCAGCACCTGGCCGGAGAGGAAGGCCGTGTGAACTACAAAGTCGCCATGTCGTCGCCCGACCTCACCGAACGCGAGCAGCAGTCCGTGGCGGCTGTACTACAGACCCCTCGCCTGAGTATGGGGCCGCGGCTGGAAGCATTCGAGGCCTCCGTGGCGGAGCGCGTCGGGCTGCGCCATGCCGTCGCCGTCAACTCCGGCACGGCCGGGCTGCATCTCTGCGTGCGGGCGGCCGAACTTGGCGAGGGGGACCCGGTCATCACCAGCCCGTTCTCGTTTGTGGCCTCCTCGAATGTGCTGCTCTATGAGCGCGCTGTCCCGGTCTTCGTCGATGTTGATCCTGTGACGGGAAACCTGGACCCCGCCCTGGTGGCGGCTGCCGCGGCGGACCTTGCTCATGGCGGGTCGCGGGCCCGGCGCTGGTTGCCGCGGCAGGGGGCCGATGCCAGGAAGAAACTGCGGGCGCTGCTGACGGTGGATGTTTTCGGTCAGCCAGCCGATTATGACTCGCTGGCCGCGACCGCTGGCGAGCACAATCTCATGGTGATCGAGGACTCGTGCGAGGCCCTGGGCGCCGCCTACCGGGGCCGGCCGGCAGGGACGCTGGGCGACATTGGCGTCTTCGCCTTCTACCCGAACAAGCAGATCACTTCCGGCGAGGGCGGAATGGTCGTCACCGACCGAGACGATCTGGCGACCATGGTTAGCTCGCTGCGCAACCAGGGGCGGGCACCCGGCGACACCTGGCTGGACCACACCCATCTGGGTTACAACTACCGCATGGACGAGCTGAACGCCGCCCTGGGGCATACGCAGATGACGCGCTTGGATGAGTTGATGAATAAGCGCGACCGCGTCGCTGGCTGGTACCGCGAGCGGCTGTCGGATATCCCTGGCGTCGAAGCGCCCATCGTCCTGGAAAGCACGACGCGTATGAGCTGGTTCGTCTACGTGGTTCGTTTCGAGCCAGCGATCGACCGGGATGATGTGATTCGCAGGCTCGATCAGGAAGGCATCCCGAGCCGGCCCTACTTCAAGCCAATCCACCTCCAGCCGTATGTCCGCCAGCGCTTCGGCACGGCTGAGGGCGATTTCCCTGTGGCCGAGGATCTCGGGCGCCGCGGTCTGGCTCTGCCGTTTTCGGGAGTCATGCAGGAAGACGAAGTGGGGCTGGTCTGCGACACGCTTCGGCGCGTGCTCAACCAAGCAGGCTAGGCCCGCCCGACAGTCAACTCCGTTCCTATGGGCGGGTGAGACATGAGGTGGGGGTCCGGCCGCAACTGCCGGACCCCCACCTCATTCGATTCCTCGCAGAGAGGGAGGGCCTCTTAGCGCACCTGGCGCCAGTTGACCAGCACCTGATTCTTGTCGCAAGCCTCGAAAGTCGTCAGGTAGAACTTGTCAGAGAGAGGCAGGCCGGCGGTGTCGCGCAACTGGATCCAGAGTGTCTTGTTACTGGCGATGGGGTGGTCCGACAGGTTGAAGACATAGCCCGCCGGGCCGATCTGGGTTGCGCTGCCCGAGAGTGTGTCCAGGCTGACGAGGAGGCCGGCCAGCTGGCCCTCCAGATGGATGTTTTGGAGCACGAAGGGTGCAGCATTGAGATCGAACACCTGACCGGCGACGCCCATCCATTTGCACTTGGCGTCGTTGGCGATGTTCTCGATGGCATAGGGTTCCGGCTGGACGATGAAGGGGAAACCCGTCGGTGACACAAGCGCGGTCGCCGTCGTCGTGGGGGTCACGGTGGGAGTGTGTGTCGGGGTCGCCGTTTGGGTGGGCGTTGGGGTCCAGGTGGCCGTGGCGGTCCAGGTGGGAGGCAGGTAGATTTCCGGCGTGTTGGTCGGTGTCGGGGGACCGAGCGTCGGTGGCAGGGTCGGGGGCGGGAAGGGCTTCATGGGGGGGTAAGGATTGGCGAACGGCGCCAGCACACGCGGGGAACGGCGCAAGCCAACGAGCCAATAGCCGCCGTCG
>CAZBJQ010000185.1:0-3177 GCA_964492235.1 uncultured Anaerolineaceae bacterium
CGAGGGCGGGTAACCGTTGTCCCCCTGGAACCGCTGGATGAAATCGACCATCCTTCGCTGGCGGTCGGACAGTTTTCCTTTCACAGACCCCTCCCCTGGCTGCCGATCTCGATCTTCGGCGGACCCGCACGCCTGTTCGCATTCTAACGGAACATTCGTTCTATGTCAAGCACCACTGTGGGTGAAACGCCGCTGAGGCAGAACACATCGAGCTCTCCCCCCGCCAGGAACACCGCCCGCGGGGACAAGACAGGATCTGTGGAGGAATCGACCGCCGTGGGACCCATCCCCTTCAAGCCATCTCCCCTCGCCCTGGCGAGTCTGCATCAGCAGGAGCGATTGCCCGGCAGCGGGCGAGGCGCAAGGGGTGGGGGACGAGGACCGCTGGCGAGAGAGCAAGTCGCGGTAGCACATCGCCGTGTCAGATGTGGCTGACCGTAACCCCCCTTCCTGACCGTTTGCCCGCAACAACCCGTCAGCTGAGGGGGTCTTGCGAATTGCCGGTTCTTCTGGCATCAGTAGAATCAGGACCAGCGAGCATAGGGAAGGTCAGGATGGACGAACTTCGGCTGCGTATTCTCACCGACGGGAAGAACCTGGGGAATGGGATCTTGAAGGTAGATGGGTTCATCAACCATCAGGTCGACCCCCGGCTGATGGATGCCTGCGGGCGGGCGCTCGCCGATCGGTTCGCCCATGTCGGCGCCACCAAGGTGTTGACGGCGGAGATCTCGGGGATCGCGCCCGCACTCACCACTGCCTTCAGCCTCGGCGTGCCAGTGGTCTATGCCAGGAAGACCAAGCCAATCACAATGCCGGACCAGATCTACCTCACGCTTGCTCCCTCGCACACGAAAGGCCGCACCGTCGAACTGATCGTCTCTCCCGAATACCTTGGCCGCGAGGAGAAGGTCCTAATCATCGATGATTTCCTCGCCAGCGGCCAGACGATTCAAGGGCTGGTGCGTCTGGCCCAGGCGGCCGGCGCCACGGTGGTCGGCATCGGAGCGCTGATTGAGAAATCCTTCGAAGGCGGGCGTACCCTGCTCTCGCCTCTGGGGGTTCCGATCGAGTCCCTGGCTGTGATCAGCGACATGAGCGAAGGCCGGATCGTCTTCGCGCCCTGATCCGCTGTGGATACGATCGCCGTCCTCGATTTCGGATCGCAATACAGCCAGCTGATCGTACGCCGTGTGCGCGAGGCCCAGGTCTACAGTGAGCTCTTTCCACACCACGCATCGGGCGAACAGGTCCTTGCACTCAACCCGGTGGGCTACATCCTCTCCGGTGGGCCGGCGTCGGTGTATGAAGAGGGTGCCCCGCAAGTCCCCGACTTCGTCCTACAGTCCGGGAAGCCGATCCTCGGGATCTGCTACGGCATGCAGGCATTGACCCATTCCCTTGGGGGGAAGGTCCGCCCATCGGCACAGCGCGAGTACGGGCCGGCCCAAGTGCTGTGCCTGGAGGCGAACCCCCTCATTCCTCCCGGAACTCAGCCGGTGTGGATGTCGCATGGCGACCGAATCGAGGCCACCCCCCCCGGCTTCCACCCGATCGCCAGCTCTGACAACTCGCCGATCGCCGCCATGGCCGATCCCGAACGGCGCTGGTACGGAGTGCAGTTCCACCCTGAAGTCCGACACACGCCCGGCGGAAGCGCCATGCTGCGGTCTTTCGTGCTGGACATCTGCAAGGCCAAGGCGGAGTGGACGCCGGAAGCCATCGTCCAGGAGAGCGTCGCCAGGGTGCGGCAGCAGGTCGGGGAAGGGAAAGCGGTGGCCGGCATCAGCGGGGGAGTCGATTCGGCGGTCGCCGCCTCGCTTGTCCATCGAGCCATCGGCGACCGACTGACCTGCATCTTCGTCGACACCGGGTTGCTGAGGGAAGGTGAGGCCGAGCAAGTGGAACTCGACCTGAGCAGGCTGCTGGGGGGGCGACTGCGGGTGGTGAGGGCGGCCGACCGTTTCCTCAATGCCCTGCGCGGCGTGTCCGACCCCGAGGAGAAGCGGTCGATGATCGGCCGGCTGTTCATCCGCCTGTTCGAGCACGAAGCCCAGCAGCTGGGGGGTGTCGATCACCTTGTGCAGGGTACGATCTACCCGGACGTCGTTGAGTCGAGTGGTCCCGATCGGCGCGTGGCGGCACGCATAAAAACACATCACAATGTCGGCGGCTTGCCGGCTGACCTCGGGCTCCAACTGGTAGAGCCCCTGCGCTACCTGTTTAAGGATGAGGTCCGCGAGGTCGGGCGTCGGCTCGGGTTGCCTGATCGGCTCGTCTTGCGGCAACCTTTCCCCGGGCCGGGATTGGCCGTTCGCTGTCTCGGCGAGGTCTCCGCCGAACGGCTCAAGCGGGTGCGCCAGGCGGACTGGATCCTGCAAACCGAGCTGGACCAGGCCGGCCTCGCCGGTGGGGACCTGGCCCAGGTCTTCGCCGTCTTACTGCCGGTGCGGAGCGTTGGCGTGATGGGCGATCAACGGACCTACGCCGAGACCATCGCCCTGCGCGCTGTCTCGACCGACGATTTCATGACAGCTGACTGGGTACGCCTGCCGCACGAGGTCCTCGCCCGCATCAGCAACCGGATCGTCAACGAGGTCGCAGGGGTGAATCGTGTGGTGTACGACATCACCAGCAAGCCGCCGGCCACGATCGAATGGGAATAGCTCTGACCGCGGGGCGTGCCCCCAGGGGCGTCCAGCCTCTCAACTGCGTGAGAAACGACCGTGCCCGAGGAGGCTGAACCTCGCGGCGCGAACGCCAATCAGCCTGCCACAAGTCCCGCTGGAGGGAAGGGGTTGACACGCAGGCTGGGTCCGTCAATGCATCAAGGTAGGCTGCTTCAGTATGCGGGGGCCGCGTTGATCCTGGGCCTGCTCGCAGCCTTGATGGCATGGGCCTTGCCTTCCGCTGTGGATTGGCACTACGTGTTCCGGCCGGCGGCGGCGGAATTGGCGCACGGCCGCTCACCATATCAGGTGGTGGGCTTCTACAACTCTCCCTGGATCCTCCTCCCCCTTGTGCCTCTGCTAGCCCTTCCCGAGGACGTCGGGCGAGGTGTGCTGGCCGTGCTCTCGCTGGCGGCTCTGACGTACACCGCGCGGCGTCTCGGGGCGCGCACACCGGCCCTGATCGCGCTCCTGCTCTCTCCGCCCGTTCTGCACGGGTTGCTGAACG
>CAZBJQ010000186.1:0-2910 GCA_964492235.1 uncultured Anaerolineaceae bacterium
CCCCGCCCTCGCGGGCCTCGGGCAGCGGATCACGCGGCGGTGGCGGCGGCTGCGCCTGTGCCTGTGCCTGCGCCGGGTGCGCCTGCGCCTGCGCTGGCGGTGGCCGGTGAGAATCGCCTCGCTGCCGCCACGCGGCACTGCGGCCCAGGTTCCCGAGCCCGGTCTGTATGCCTATGCCCGGCAGGAGAAGTCTGAACGAACCCGACTGCATCTGCGGATCGAACCGGACGGGCGCGGCTTGTTGATGGTCAACGCCAACCGTTCGGCGCACCTCAACCCGACTGCGGCCCTGATGGCCTGGCATGTGCTTGAGGGGCACTCGACCGCCGAAGCAGTTGGGACCCTGCGCAAGCGGTACCGGGTCCCCGCCCGCACCGCACAGGCCGACTACGTCGCCGTCAGCGGCCAGCTGGCCGAGTTCTGCCGGCCGGACGGCGCCTGCCCGACCCACGAGCTCGACCTGGAGATCCTTGCCCCCTTCGAAGCCAGCCTCAGCGCGCCCTACCGCATGGACCTGGCTGTCACCTACCGCTGCAACGCCAACTGCCCCCATTGCTACAACGGGCGGCCACGTAACTACCCCGAGCTTGGCACCGAGCAATGGATCGAGGCCCTGCGTCGCATCCGTCAGATCGGCATTCCCCATGTGTGTTTCACCGGCGGCGAAGCGACGATGCGGGAGGACCTGCCTGAACTCATCGCAGCCGCCCAGGCGGAAGGGCTGGTCGTCGGGCTGCTCTCAAACGGCCGCCGGCTGGCGGATGCGACGTACACAGCCCGGCTGGTCCGGTCCGGCCTCGATCACGTCCAGATCACCCTCGAGTCGCACGCCCCCGAGATTCACGACCGGATGGTTCGGGCCCAGGGCGCCTGGGGCGAGACCGTCGCCGGTATCCAGAACGCGCTGGAGGCCGGGCTGTACTTGATGACGAACACGACGCTTTTGCAGAGCAACGCCGGGTCGATCCTCCAGACGATCGACTTCCTGGCGGGGCTGGGCGTGGCCACCGTCGGGTGCAACGCCCTGATCTATGCAGGCAAGGGATCACAGGTCGGCGTCGGGCTGGATGAGTCAACCCTTGGCTCCCTGCTGCCTCAAGTCAGAGAGCGGATCGCCTTCCACGGCCAGAAGCTGATCTGGTACTCGCCGACGCAGTACTGCCATTTCGATCCCGTCCAGATGGAGCTGGGAGTCAAGGGCTGCACCGCGGCTCGGTACAACCTGTGCGTTGAGCCGGATGGCGTCGTCATTCCTTGCCAGTCATTCTACGAGCCCATTGGTCACATCCTTAAGGACTCCTGGGCTTCCATCTGGGAGCATCCTCTGGCGGTGTGGCTTCGTGAGCGCCGCTACGTGCCGGATGGTTGCAGCACCTGCCCGGTGCTCGGGGAGTGCGGCGGCGGGTGTCCGCTCAGCCTGCCGCACCTGGAACCCAACATGATCGTCGCTCACTCCGTTCCCGCTCCCGCCTAGGATGGTGATGAGAGAGGCACACCGCACGAGCCGAAGTCGAGAATCCAGAGGTTGGGGCTTTGGCCCCGGCAGCATGTCCTCAGTTCCAACGCTGGGCAGACGCCGTTCTGCATCCCGTTCGGCGTGACTTGGAGGAAGCCAACCATGAGCTTCGTACTGAACCGACTGTTTCCAGCCAAGCCGATTGAGCCGATTCCGGCCGGTCTGTACGCCTACCAGGTGATGTTGTCGGAATCCCTATCCATGCGGCTGCACTTGCGCATCGAGCCGGACGGCGCCGGGCTGATGATCGTCAATGCGTCCACCGTGCTTCACCTGAACAAGACCGCGGCCGCCCATGCTTACCGTTACGTCCTCGGCGAGAGCGAGCGCGACGCAGCCCGTTTCGTCCAGAAGCGCTACCGTGTCAGCTGGCGGCGCGCCCTGCACGATCAGCAGGCATTGCGTCAGCAATTGCAGACGGTCGTGACAACCCCGGATCTCGATCCGGTGCTGTTCCTGGGAATGACCCGCGAAGAGCCGGGAGCAACCTCTCCTTCCGCACCCTACCGCCTCGATCTCGCCCTGACCTACGCCTTGGACCCCGATGGCAGGCCGGATCCGCTCGCCTCCAGACGAGCCGCACGCGAGCTCTCGACCGATGAGTGGAAGCGAATCCTGGAGGTCGCCCGGAATGCCGGGATTCCTCATGTCACCTTCACCGGCGGGGAGCCGTGCCGCCGCAAGGATCTGGCGGAACTCATCCTTCATGCAGAGCACCTCGGCCTGGTCGCCGGGGTTCTGACCGCCGGCTCCCGTCTGGCCGAGCCGGCCTATCTCGACTCCTTGGCCAATGCCGGCGTCGACCACTTCCTCGTGACCTGGGTTCCGACTCAGACCGACAGCACCCAGGGACTGAGAAACGCCTCCGCCTCCGACGTCTTCACGACGGCCCACCTGACACTGGGGTGGAAGGACTCGAAGGATCTCCCGGCGTGGGTCGAGACGCTCAGGCAGATGCGAGTGAACGCTGTTTCCCTTTCCAGCCGAGCGGGCGAAGATGCCCAAGCCATCCTGCCGGAGGCACGGGAGCGAGTGGCGGCCGCCGGCCTCAACCTGGTGTGGGATCTACCTGTTCCCTACTCCGAATGGAACCCGATTGCGGTCGAGCTCGAACATCCATCTAACCTGGCGGGATGCCAATGGCTGTACGTCGAGCCGGACGGCGATGTGCTGCTCCATCAGGGGGCGGAGGCCGGGCTTGGGAACCTGCTGGCCGACCCTTGGGCGACCATCTGGAGCCACGCCCTGCAGCAGGCTTCCTGACCTTGCCGGCGTTATGGAGGCGGCAGGTCCGCCTTAGGTGTTGCGGCGTTGGCCCCTACGGCGGACGCCGACTCCCCTGATACCGACCGTGGCCCCCAAAGAGCAGGACCTGGCATTCTGGCATGAGCGCT
>CAZBJQ010000187.1:0-2875 GCA_964492235.1 uncultured Anaerolineaceae bacterium
AAGGCCTGGAGAAGGGCGGCACCGACGAGTATGGCAATGAGATTGCCGAGAGGCCGGAGATCTCGATCTACCGCCACGACACCTTCACCGATCTGTGCCGTGGGCCGCACGTCGAGCGCACCGGGCAGATCAACCCGCATGCCGTCAAGCTGACCAGCATCGCCGGGGCCTACTGGCGCGGCGACGAGAAGCGGCCCATGCTGCAGCGCATCTACGGCACCGCCTGGGGGACGGCCGAGGAGCTAGAGCAGTATCTGTGGCGCCAGGAAGAAGCCAAGAAGCGCGACCACCGCAAGCTCGGCCGCGAGCTGGAGATCTTCACCTTTGATGATGAGGTCGGGCCCGGCCTGCCGCTGTGGCTGCCCAACGGCGGCGTGCTGATCGAGGAGCTCGAGCGCCTGGGCAAGGAGGTCGAGTCGCGGGCGGGCTACGTGCGCGTGCGCACGCCGAATCTGTCCAAGGAAGACCTGTTCATCCACAGCGGGCACCTGCCGTACTACGCCGAGAGCATGTTCCCGCCGATGGAGCTCGAGGGCGAGCGCTACTACGTCAAACCGATGAACTGCCCGATGCACCACAAGATCTACGCCAGCAAGCCTCGCTCCTACCGCGACCTGCCGCTGCGCTTGGCGGAATACGGTACGTGCTACCGTTACGAGAAGAGCGGCGAGCTGTTCGGATTGATGCGGGTGCGGTCACTGCAGATGAACGATGCCCATATCTATGTCAGCGAGGACCAGTTTGAGTCCGAGTTCATGGCCGTCATCGGGCTCTATCATGTCTACCTCAAGATCTTCGGCATCGACCGCTATGTCATGCGCCTGAGCACGCATCACAAGAGCGGGCTGGGGAAGAAGTACGCCGACAACGAGCGGCTGTGGCTCAAAACCGAGGACATGGTTCGTCGGGCTATGGCCAACGGCGGCGTGCCCTTCCAGGAGGTGGCGGACGAGGCCGCCTTCTATGGGCCCAAGATCGACGTCCAGATCTGGAGCGCCACCGGGCGCGAATTCACCCTGGCGACCAACCAGGTGGACTTCGCCCAGCCGGCGCGCTTCGAACTGTCCTTCATCAACCGCAACGGTCAGCCCGAGATGCCGCTGGTCATTCACCGCGCCCCGTTGAGCACCCACGAGCGGCTGATCGGCTTCCTGATCGAACACTACGCCGGCGCCTTCCCCGTCTGGCTGGCGCCAGTGCAGGCGGTCGTCATCCCGATCGCCGACCGACACATCGTCTATGCCCAAACGGTCGCCGAGCGCCTGCGAGCCGAGGGCTTGCGGACCGAAGTCGACGATCGCGGCGAACGAATGAATGCTAAGATCCGGGACGCACAGCTGCGCAAGATTCCCTACATGCTCGTCGTCGGGGACAAGGAAGCCGAGCAGGACAACGTCGCCCTCCGCCTGCGAAACGGCGATAACCCCGGGCCGACGCCGCTGGCGGACTTTCTGGTTCGCGCCCGGCAGGATGTGGAGAGCAAGGCTGCCTGGTGAGCCTGTGCGGCGGACGAGAACCCGCCCTCCGGGGAGGTCGTCAACCCTCCTCTGTTGGGGGAGTTCCATGCAGTGCGCTGCCAAGGGCAGGGAAATGGAATGGGGCTGACAGGCCGCCTCGGACCGCGTATAATCCCGCCTCCGAACGAGGCGAATAATGTCCTTGCGGCCCTATGGGCTCCTGCTGGTTTCCCTCTTGTTGCTGGTCCTCGCCCCGCCGCTGCCGGCGCAGGCTGAGGACGGCCCTGGCGACTCGGTCATCTGCCCGCCGCAACTGCAGATGCGCCATCCCGAATACTGCCCGAGGAGCGGCCCGGGCGGCCAACTGGTGGAAATGGCGGAGCAGGGGACCTATCCGCCCAAACCGCTGCACCTCCTGCCTCTGGATCCCGATCTGTCCCACGTTCCCTATCTGTATCGCCGGGTCTCAGACAAAGGCGCCAGGCTGTATGGCTCCGTCTCCGATGCCTTGAATCAATCCGGGGCGATCAACTCCCTCGAGCCGGGATTCGTGTTTGTCTCCTGGATCGAGTGCACGGTCGAGCAGGGCAAGGCGATCTACATGGTGGCGCCGGGGGTGTACCTGCGCGGGGGGGACTCGTGCAGTCCGATCGCGATGCCGGACTTCCACGGCCTGGGCTTCTCGCGCACCCCTGAGCGGCCCTTCGGCTGGATCGTAAGCACGGCTGAGCCATCGCGTGCCCCGGGCTACAACGAACCGAAGACCGGGAAGACCCGCTATCGCCCCGAGTTGACCCAGATCCTCGACAGCCAGGAGGTCGAAGGCGTCACCTGGTATGAGATCGGGCCGGACGAATGGGTGGACGACCGATTGCTCGCCATCGTTACCCCTGATCCCATCCCACCGCAGGGAATCTCCGACGACCACTGGATCAACATCAACTTGTATGAGCAAACGCTGACAGCCTACGAGCAGGGCCGACTGGTCTTCGCCACGATGGTCTCTACCGGCCTTCCGGGGTGGTGGACACAGCCCGGGACGTTCCAGGTGTACGCTCGCCTGGAGAATGATGACATGAGCGGGGCCTTCGCCGCCGACCGCTCCGACTACTACCTGCTGGAAGATGTTCCGTGGGTGCTGTACTTCGATAAGGCCCGGGCAATGCATGGCGCCTACTGGCACAATGGTTACGGCCTGCCTCGCTCGCACGGCTGCGTCAACCTGTCTCCGACGGATGCCCACTGGCTGTACAACTGGGCGCAGGAAGGAACCTGGGTCCATGTCTGGGATCCGTCGGGCGAGACGCCGACCGACGCCGATTCCTACGGAAGCGGAGTCTGACCCCGCTCAGGTTCACCCTCGCTGGGACTTAAGTACTGGTGGAAGCGCATGGGGCGCTTCCTAGAATAATGCTGAG
>CAZBJQ010000188.1:0-2715 GCA_964492235.1 uncultured Anaerolineaceae bacterium
CGTGCCGTTCGGGGCCTTCGACCGCCGCTGGCTCGAGCGGGTGGGCGCCTTCAACGAGGAATTGCTCACCAACGAAGACTACGAGTACAACTACCGCCTCCGGCAGGCGGGTGGCATGATCTGGCTCGACCCGTCGATCCGCTGTGTCTACTTTGCCCGGCCGACGCTCTCGGCACTGGCACGTCAGTACTGGCGCTATGGGTTCTGGAAGGCGCACATGCTCACACGCTATCCGCGCTCGTTGCGCGCGCGGCAAGCGATTCCGCCTGCCTTCGTCGCCGCGCTGCTCGGGCTGCTCGTCGCTGCGCCCTTCTTGCCGGCCGCCGCGGCCGGATTCGCTCTCCTGGTGGGCATCTATCTCGCCGTCCTGTTCGGCGTGGCGCTTTTGCGGTCTGCTCGAGGACGCGATATAAGTCTGGCGATCGGGTTGCCCGCCGCTTGGGCTACCGTGCACTTGTGCTGGGGGACAGGTTTCCTGGCTGGTCTGGCTTCAGCCCTGACGACTCGAAGGAAACATGCGTAACTCAGGTACAGGCCGCCGCTGGCGAATTCAACCGGGCGAGAGACTGGCGCTCCTGATGGCCGGCGATTTCCTGGCGGCCAGCGTGGCCGCAGTCCTGGCCCTCGCCCTCTGGGCGCGGCTTGAGCCCGCGCTGGGATTCAGCCTCACGTTTCTCCGCTTTCGTGCACCCTGGTTCACCGCCCTGCCGTTGTTGTGGCTGCTGCTGATGGCCAACCTGTACAACCTGCAGCGCGCCTCGTCGCGAGCGGACACGGTCCGCGGCATTCTGATCGCCGCCGTCGGCGGACTGGCCGTCTACCTGGTCGTGTACTTCAACGCCGAGGGCGACCTGCCTCGCCGGGGGATGCTGTACTTCCTGATCCTGGCGGCGCTGCTTACCCTCGCCTGGCGCATGCTGTACCTCGCCATCTTCACCGCACCAGCCTTCCTGCGTCGAGGGGTGATCGTCGGCGCCGGCGTGAGCGGGCGAGGCATGGCCGAAGTGCTGGCCGGCATGCGCTCGCCGCCGTTCCATGTCGTCGGGCTGATCGACGACGACCCCGGGAAGGCAGGTAGGCAGATCGGCGGGGCACGGGTGCTGGGCGACAACACCCGGCTGGCGGAAGTGGTGGCGGCCGAGGGTGTCACCGAGGCGGTGGTGGCCATCACCGGACCGATGGGCGGCGCAATGTTCCAGGCGCTGCTGGATGCACAGGAGAAGGGCGTGCGAATTGTCCGTATGCCCGTGTTGTATGAACACCTGCTGGGGCGTGTCCCGATCCGCTATCTAGAGTCCGACTGGCTGCTGCGCTCGTTTGTCGACGAGATCCAGGTCAACGGCCTGTACCTGCTGGTCAAACGAATGATGGACATTGGCGCCGGGCTGGCCGGGCTATCGATCCTGGTATTGCTCTATCCGTGGATCGCCCTGGCGATCCTGCTCGAGAGCGGTCGGCCGATCCTCTTCCGCCAGGAGCGCATCGGCAACGGGGGCGAAGTGTTCTGGGTGACCAAGTTCCGCACAATGCGGCCCGACGCCGAGGCCCCTGGTCAGGCGCAGTGGGCGCAGAGCGGTGACCCGCGCGCCACCCGGGTGGGGGTACTGCTGCGCAAGCTGCACGTGGACGAGTTCCCGCAGTTCTGGAATGTGCTCAAGGGGGAGATGGGGCTGATTGGCCCGCGGCCGGAACGGCCGGAGTTCGTCCACCATCTTGAGAAGCAGATCCCGTTCTATCGAGCCCGGTTGCTGGTCAAGCCCGGACTGACCGGATGGGCGCAGGTCCACCAGGTGTATGCTTCGTCGGTCGAGGACTCAGCCGAGAAGCTCGAATACGACCTGTACTACATCAAGCATCGCAGCCTGCTGCTCGACGCGTGGATCGTCCTGCGCACGGTGAGCATGATCTTGGGGTTGCGAGGGGTATGAGGCTGGACACCCAACGGAGCGTCGAGAGCTGAGAATGAGTCAGTTCGATCTCCGCGCGCCCTCAACCGAATCGGTGACCTCCCCATGAATCCTCAATGCAGCTCGAGCGGAGCCTGCGGGCAAGTTGTCTGTCCTGCGGTGCTGTTCCCCACGGAAAGGGCCCGCCGAAGCGCGGCATTCCTTTCCTCGCTCGTGCAGTCCTCCGATTGCAGTTGGGCGGTGTTCAGGCTCACCAGGTTCGGGGGATCGGCAACTGGTGCAAGACGGATCGGTGTCTGGAGCGGATCGTGAAGGGCCTCCCGATCTTCGCGCTCCTACCCGTTCTGGCCTTCATGCTCGGCTTGTGTCATCTCGTGGGCGGGAAGCGCAACTCGGGGGCTGAGTGGCGAGGCGCATTCGTCCTTGCGGCGATTGCCTGGGCCAGCTACCTTGCACTGACGAGTGAGGTCCTGAGTCTGTTCGATGCCCTGTCTCTCCCATGGGTCGTCCTCGTATGGATCGTTCCCTGCGTGGCCCTGGGCGGGGTGTGCTGGGGCACAGGGTCCGCGGGGATGGCCTGGGAGGGGCTGAGGCAGGGGGTTCGCTCCCTAAGCCATGCTGAGCGAGGGTTCCTCGCAGCCCTGGTCTTGATCTGCGGCGTGCTGCTTGGGATCGCCCTGATCTCTCCGCCCAACACCTACGACTCGGCGCTCTATCACCTTTCGCGTGTGGTGCACTGGGCGCAGAACGCCAGCCTGAAACCCTATCCAGTGTTGTTTGAACACCAGTTGCACAAGCCGATCTGGGC